>JAGHZW010000182.1:0-3339 GCA_017745195.1 Pseudoxanthomonas sp.
ATTTCATTGCCGTTGAGGACCATGTCGTAGCCGCGCGACACCGCGGTCTTCGCGTGCGCGCGCAGGTCGGCGATGTCGTCCACCGCCGGCGCGGTGAACGGATGGTGCAGGGCCACGTAGCGCTGCGCCTCCTCGTCCCACTCGAACATCGGGAAATCGGTGACCCACAGCGGGCGCCAGCCGTCGGCGACCAGGCCGAAGTCCTTGCCAGCCTTCAGCCGCACCGCGCCCATGAAATCGGACACCTTGTTGTAGGCGCCGGCACCGAAGAACACGATGTCGCCATTGCCCGCGCCGACGTGGGCGACCAGCGCGGCGAACGCAGCCTCGTCGAAGAACTTCTGGATCGGCGAGGAGACCGCGCCGGCCTCGTCGATCTTGATGTAGGCCAGGCCCTTGCTGCCGTACTTGGCGGCGTGCGCGGCGTATTCGTCGATCTGCTTGCGCGACAGCGACGCGCCGCCGGGGATGCGCAGCGCGGCGACGCGGCCGTCCGGGTCGTTGGCCGGGCCGGTGAACACCGCGAACTGGCTGTCCTTGACCAGCTCGGCCACGTCGACCAGTTCCAGATCGATGCGCAGGTCCGGCTTGTCCGAACCGTAGCGGCGCATCGCCTCGGCCCAGGTCATGCGCGGGAACTGCGCGTCCAGCTCGACGTCGACGACCTCCTTGAAGATCGCGCGGATCAAGCCTTCGACGTAGTCCTGCACGTCGCGCTCGCGGACGAAGGCGAATTCCATGTCGAGCTGGGTGAACTCCAGCTGACGGTCGGCGCGCAGGGCCTCGTCGCGGAAGCAGCGCGCGATCTGGTAGTAGCGGTCGAAGCCGGCCACCATCAGGATCTGCTTGAACAGCTGCGGGCTCTGCGGCAGCGCGTAGAACTCGCCCGGATGCATGCGCGCCGGGACCAGGAAGTCGCGCGCGCCCTCGGGCGTGGCCTTGGTCAGGATCGGCGTTTCGATGTCCTGGAAACCGTCCGCATCCAGGTGCCGGCGCAGCGCCTGCACCAGCTTGATCCGGGTGCGCTGCATGCGCTGCATCTCCGGACGGCGCAGGTCGAGATAGCGGTACTTCAGGCGGGTTTCCTCGCCCGGGTTTTCGTGGGCGTGGAACGGCAGCGGCGCGGCCTTGTTGAGGATCGTGATCTTCGTCGCGATCACTTCCACCTTGCCGGTGCGGATCTTGTCGTTGACCGCATGGCGCGCACGGACCACGCCCTCGACCTGGATCACGTCCTCGTAGCCCAGCGAAGCGGCCACCGCGAACACCTCCGCACTGTCCGGCTCGACCGTCACCTGGACGATGCCTTCGTGGTCGCGCAGGTCGATGAAGCAGACGCCGCCGAGGTTGCGGGCCACGTCGGTCCAGCCGGCGAGGGTGAGGGTCTGGCCGATCAGGGTCTCGTCGACCAGGCCGCAGAAATGGGTACGCATGCAAGCTCCGCAGGGGGACCGGCTGCCATCGGCACCGGAGAACGCGGTATTTTGAGGCCCCCGCCCGGCCCGGGCAAACCCGCCCGCGAACGGGCCCGACAAGGCCGGGCCAGGCCCGGTCCGCGCGGTTAGCCGACTTTAAGCCGCCCCGGCGTAAATCCGGAGCCAACACCGTTGCCGCAGGCGACTCCAAGGAGGAGAAGGCCATGTTCCGCCCCCTGTCCATTGCATGCCTCGTCCTGGGCCTGGCCACGGCGGCCGGCGCCCTGCCGCTGCCGGCCGCCGCCCAGACGACCCGCGCCTACGCCCCGGAAAACCTGCGCCAGCTGTCGGTGACGGACCGGGTGCGGGTGATCGAACGCGAATATTCCGACCAGTCCGGCGGCCGCCAGATCCCCGACGACCAGCTGGAGTTCTACCTGGACCAGGTCAATTCGGGTTGGGGCTTCAACCAGGTCAGGCAGGACATCGGCGTCTCCCTGCGCGGCGGCACCGGCGGCGGCCTGCGTCCCGGCGCCGGCTGGGGCGGCTGGAACGGCTCCCAGTGGACCGGCCAGACCATCATCTGCTCCAGCACCGACCGCCGCCGGCGCGAATGCCGCACGCCCTTCACCGGCCGCCCGGCGCTGGTGGAGAACATTTCCGGCACCCGCTGCGTGGAAGGCGTCAACTTCGGCGGCGGCGGCGGGGTGATGTGGGTCGACCAGGGCTGCCGCGGGCGCTTCGCCCAGGGCCGCGGCGGCTGGAACACTGGCCCGGGCACCGGCCAGACCATCCGCTGCGAGAGCCAGAACAACCGCGAGCGGGTCTGCCCGACCAATTTCCGCAACCGCGCCGTGCTGGTCCGGCAGCTCTCGGGCACGCGCTGCGTCGAGGGCCAGACCTGGGGCCAGCGCGGCAGCTCGATCTGGGTCCGCAACGGCTGCCGCGGCGAATTCGCCGAGGGCCGCGGCGGCAACCCGGGCGGCGGGCTGAATCCCACCTTTTCGGTCACCTGCGCCAGCGACAACAACCGCCGCCGCACCTGTGCCTGGGACAGCCGCCAGGGCCGGCCGGTGGTGATCCAGCAGCTCTCCGGCACCCGTTGCCAGGAAAACTTCAACTGGGGCTGGGATGGCCGCTCGACGATCTGGGTCGACCGCGGCTGCCGCGCCCGTTTCGGCGCGCGCTGAAGGACAGCCGGCCACGATGCCCGGGCTCGAAGGAACACTCGAAGAGGCGCGTACGGGTGCGCCGCGCGTGCGTCGCACCTGGCGCCACCTGGAGCTGCAGTTCCGCGGCGAGGTGACCCAGACCCGGTTGCTGCGCTGGTGCCCGCACTGGCTGGCGGTGGGCTACACCCGGACCATGCTCGCCGCGCTGCTGCTGCGGCCGCGGCCGGCCACGATCGGGATCATCGGCCTGGGCGGCGGTGCGCAGGCACGGTTCTGCCATCGCCACCTGCCCGGCACGCGGATCGAAGCGGTGGAGAGTGATCCAGGCGTGATCGCCCTGCGCGATGCCTTCGGCGTGCCGGCCGACGATGCGCGGTTCACGGTCGAGCTCGGCGACGGCGCCGACTGGCTGCGCACGCGCGCCGGTCGCTACGACATCCTGCTGGTCGATGGCTACGACATCGACGGCATCCCGCCGGCGCTGGCGACGGTGGCGTTCCACCGCGACTGCGCCGCGGCACTGGTTCCTGGTGGGGTGCTGGCGAGCAACCTCTACGCCACCGACGTGCGCAGGCACCTGGCGCGGATGCGCCATGCCTTCGGCGGCAACGTGCGCGTGCTGGACGAACCGGGCATGGAGAACCAGGTCGCGTTCGCCTGGCGCGGAACGCTGCCGGCGTGCGATGCCGATGCCGCGCTGCGCGCACTGCCGTGGCTGGCGCGACTGCTCCTGGTCGACGTAGCGGTACAGG
>JAGHZW010000182.1:3381-4209 GCA_017745195.1 Pseudoxanthomonas sp.
TGGACCACGCAGCAGGCCGAGCAGTACGCCACCGGTGGCGCCGCAGGACGGACAGGTGTCGGGGTCGGCATCGGACAGCTTCTGCAGGCGGTCGAAACTGTGGCCGCATTCGGCGCACTGGAAAGCGTAGATCGGCATGGCGTGACGGATCGAAGGAAACGGAGGGTCCCGCAGCCGGGACCCGGAGGATTTTAGGGCATCGGCCCCGGTTTCAAGCCCGCGTGTCCTCGACGTCCCCGCCCCGTCCTCAGCCGATCATGGCCTCGGCCAGGCGCGCGGCCTGGGCAAGCACCGCATCGCGCGAGGCGCTGTCCACCGTCGCACCCTGCAGGTAGGCGGCCAGCACCCAGGGCGCACCACCATCGAGCGGCCACAGCACCGCGACATCGTTGCGGGCATCGACACCATTGCTGCCGGTCTTGTCGCCGACCCGCCAGCGTGGGCCGAGGCCGGCCCGCAGGCAGGTACCGCCGGTGCCGTTGTCGATCAGCCAGTCGGCAAACTGCCGGCGCGAAGTCGTCGACAACGCATCGCCGACCGCGAACCGGGCCATGCTGGCGGCCATCGCCGCCGGGCTGGTGGTGTCGCGCGGATCGTCCAGGGCGAATTCGTTCATGGACGGCTCGTAGCGGTCGCTGCGGGTCACCGTGTCCCCGTGCCCGTGCAGGAAGGCGGTGAGCGCGGCCGGGCCACCGACCAGCCCCAGCAGCAGGTTGGCGGCGGAGTTGTCGCTGGCCACCATCGCGGCCCGGCACAGGTCGCGCGCGGTCATGTCCTTGCCGACGTGCCGCCGGGCCAGCAGCCAGGCCACCGCCACGCCGACCGGCA
>JAGHZW010000182.1:4236-28494 GCA_017745195.1 Pseudoxanthomonas sp.
TGCACATCGGGAAGCGCTCGTCCTGGCGATGGCCACGGGCGCGGCCGCTGACGGTATCCAGCAGGCTCACCCCGAGCCGGCCGCCGCTGGCCACCTCCAGTGCGGCGAAATCGCCGGCGTTGGCGATCGCGCCCGAACCGGGCGTACCGACCGCCACGCTGGCCTCCGTGGCCGGCGCCAGCAGCGGGGCGAACAGCGCGGAGCCGGCGGAAGTGGCACCAACTTGCAGGAAGCGGCGACGGGCGAGCATGGCATTCCTCCTTGGATGGAGCGCCGAGTATTGGAACCTGCGCCCACCGCCACCAGCGCAAGTTTTCAGGGGCAGCCATGAGCCGGATGCATGGCTCAGGCCCACAGGCGCAGGTTTCGCCCAGCGGCTAGCATTCCGCCATCAGTCCTGCTCAAGTCTCGCCATGTCCCGCCCGCCGCTGCCGCTCAACGCGCTGCGCGCCTTCGAGGCCGCCGCGCGCCACCAGAATTTCACCCGCGCGGCGCTGGAGCTGTATGTCAGCCAGGCCGCGCTCAGCCACCAGATCCGCGGCCTCGAGGAGCGGCTCGGGGTGCGCCTGTTCCACCGCCTGCCGCGCGGAGTAGCGCTGACCGAGGAAGGCGCGGCGCTGTATCCAGTGCTCAACGAGGCCTTCGACCGGATCGCGCTGGGCATGGCGCGTTTCCTCGGCGGCCAGGGCCGCGAGGTGCTGACCGTGGGCGTGGTCGGCACCTTCGCCGCTGGCTGGCTGATGCCGCGGCTGCCCGCCTTCGAGGCCGCGTACCCGGACATCGAGCTGCGCCTGCAGACCCACAACAACCGCATCGACCTGGCCGGCGAAGGGCTGGACCTGGCGATCCGCTTCGGTGACGGCGACTGGCAAGGCCAGGCCTGCACACCGATCCTGGACGCCCCGTTCGCGCCGCTATGCGCGCCGGCCCTGGCCAGGCGGCTGCAGGAACCACGCGACCTGGCCCGGCTCACCCTGCTGCGCTCCTACCGCGTCGACGAATGGCCGCGCTGGCTGCAGGCAGCGGGCGTGCACGGATTGGAAGCGCGCGGGCCGGTATGCGATTCCTCGCTGACCCTGGCCGCAGCCACGGCCGGCGGCGCAGGCGTGGCCCTGCTGCCGCTGCCGATGTTCGAACAGGAACTGGCCGAAGGCCGCCTGCTCCAGCCCTTCCCGGTCACGGTATCGCTGGGAAGCTACTGGCTGACCCGGTTGCGGTCGCGTATCGAGCGCGAACCGGCGCGACGCTTCCGACGCTGGCTGCAGGCGCAGGGCGAGGCGGCGGCGTAGCGAAGGCGGCCCCGCGCTGGCGCGACGCTGCCGGACTCATCCCTCCATCATTTCCAGCCAGGCGGCCTCGGCCTGTTCGAGGCGGCGCGCGGCCTCTTCGCGGTCGCGGCCGAGTCCGGCCAGGCGCCCGGCATCGGCCATGTGCTTCGGATCGGCCAGTTGCCGGTCGAGCTCGGCGACCTCGGCCTCCAGTTCGCCGACGCGCTTTTCGGCTGCGGCCAGCTTGACCGGATTGACCGGCTTCTTCGCCGCCGCCTTGGCCGGCGCGGCAACCGGCGCAGCGACCGGGGCCGGCGCGGCCTCGGCCATGCGCTGCCTGGTGCCCTGCGCCGCCGGGCGGGTGCGCAACCACGCCGCGTACTCGTCCAGGTCGCCGGAGAACGGCTCGACCACGCCATCGGCCACGCGCCAGAAGGTGTCGCAGACCAGGCCGATCAGGTGGCGGTCGTGGCTGACCATCACGATCGCGCCGTCGAAGTCGCTCAGCGCTTCGGCCAACGCCTCGCGCATCTCCAGGTCGAGGTGGTTGGTCGGTTCGTCGAGCAGCAGCACGTTCGGCTGCTGCCAGGCGATCAGCGCCAGCGCCAGGCGCGCGCGCTCGCCGCCGGAAAAACCGTCCACCGTCTCGAACGCGCGGTCGCCGGGGAAATTCCACTTGCCGAGGAAGTCGCGGAACGCCTGCGTCGGCGAATCCGGCGACAGCTCGCGGAAGTGGTCGATCGGCGACTGGCCTTCGTGCAGCGACTCGACCGTATGCTGGGCGAAGTAGCCGATGCGCAGGTCCGGGTGCGCGCTGCGCTCGCCGGCCACCGGCGGCAGGTCGCCGACCAGGGTGCGCACCAGCGTGGTCTTGCCGGCGCCGTTGGGGCCGAGCAGGCCGATGCGGTCGCCGGCCTCCAGGCCGAAACCGACCTCATGCAGGATGACCGAGTCCTTGCCGTAGCCGGCCTCGACATGGTTCAGCCGGATCAGCGAGAACGGCAGCTTGCTGGGCTGGGCGAACTCGATGCGGAACTCGCGCTCGACCCGCACCGCCTCTGTGCCGGCCAGCTTGGCCAGGCGCTTCATCCGGCTCTGCGCCTGCGCGGCCTTGGAGGCCTTGGCCTTGAAGCGGTCGATGAAGCTCTGCAGGTGGGCACGCTCGGCCTGTTCCTTCTCGTGCGCGATCTGCTGCTGGCGCAGCTGTTCGGCGCGCTGGCGCTCGAAGTCGGTATAGCCGCCGACATAGAGCTTGGCCCCGCCGCCATGCAGGTGCAGCGTGTGCGTGGCGACGTTGTCGAGGAACTCGCGGTCGTGCGAGATCAGCAGCAGCGTGCCGGGGTATTTCAGCAGCCACTGCTCCAGCCAGTAGACCGCGTCGAGGTCGAGGTGGTTGGTCGGCTCGTCGAGCAGCAGCAGGTCCGAGGGCATCATCAGCGCGCGGGCCAGGTTCAGGCGAACGCGCCAGCCACCGGAGAACGAGGACACCGGGCGCGAGTGGGTCTCGGCCGGGAACCCCAGGCCATGCAGCAGGCGGCCGGCGCGGGCCTCGGCGTCGTAGCCGTTGAGCTCGGCCAGCTTCTGGTGCGCGGCGGCGACCGCTTCCCAGTCCTCGCGCGCATTGGCGGCGGCTTCCTCGCGGATGACCGCGGCGATCACCTCGTCGCCACCGAGCACGAAGTCCAATGCCGGATCCGGCAGCGACGGCGTTTCCTGCGCGACCGACGCGATGCGCACCTTGCCGGGCAGGTCGACGTCGCCCTTGTCGGCCTCCAGCTCGCCCTTGATCGCGGCGAACAGGCTGGACTTGCCGGTGCCGTTGCGGCCGACCACGCCGACCCGGTAGCCGGCATGCAGGGTCAGGTCGACGTTGGACAAAAGCAGCCGCTCGCCGCGGCGCAAGGCGAAGTTTCGCAGGGAAATCATGGGGAGGCCGATTCAAATAAGGCGCAGGAATATGGTGATAAGCACGGTTCCTGCGACAGCCATTCTACCGTTAACAAATAATTGACGCGTCTTCGCAGCCCGGCAGCTCCGAGTCTCCCCTCCCTCTCGTTCCTGCCGGGCTGCAATCCCTCCCAGGCCGCATGCCCCCACGCAGAGGCGGTCGCACACCGGAGTTCCAGATGACCCGCAACCGCTCGCCGCTCTTCCTGGCCCTGCTCGCCGCCCTCGCCGCACCCACCGCCCCCGCGCTCGCCCAGCAGCAGGCGCCGCCGCCGGCCGGCGAGTCCCGCAGCGCCAGCACCCTGGACACGGTCATCGTGACCGGCACCCGCGTCACCGACCGCACCGTGGCCGAATCGGCCTCGCCGATCGACATCATCACCCCCGAAGCGCTGCAGGCCACCGGCACCACCGAGCTGGCCACCGCGCTGGCCCGCGCGGTGCCCTCGCTGAATTTTCCGCGCCCGGCCCTGGTCGACGGCACCGACGCGGTGCGCCCGGCGCAGCTGCGCGGCCTGTCTCCCGACCAGACCCTGGTCCTGGTCAACGGCAAGCGCCGGCACAAGGGCGCGCTGCTCAACGTCAACGGCAGCCAGGGCCGCGGCTCGGCGCCGGTGGACCTGAACGCGATCCCGATCGCCTCGATCGCGCGGGTCGAAGTGCTGCGCGACGGCGCCTCGGCGCAGTACGGCTCCGACGCCATCGCCGGCGTGATCAACATCGTGCTCAAGGGCAGCGAGACCAGCGGCGGCGTGCAGGCCCAGTACGGCCAGTACAGCGCCGGCGACGGCGCCCAGTACCAGGTCTCCGGCGACGGCGGCCTGAGCCTGGGCCAGGGCGGCTGGCTGCACCTGGCCGCGCAGGCCGGGCAGCAGGACCAGACCGACCGCGCCCGGCCGTACATCGGCACCAACCCGGGCACCGGCAGCAATCCGCCGGCCGGCCGCGTGGTCCAGCGCTTCGGCGACCCGGACGTCGACCAGGGCGGCGTCGCCTACAACGGCGAGTTCAGCCCGCGCGATGGCATCACCTTCTACTCGTTCGGCACCTTCAGCCGCCGCGACGTGACCTCCACCGGCTTCTTCCGCCCGGCCACCGCGCCGACCAACATCCCCTCGATCTATCCGGACGGCTACCTGCCGCAGATCAGGAACGAGACCGAGGACAGCGCCGTCGTCGCGGGTTTCCGCGGCGTCACCGCCGGCGGGCTGGACGTGGACTTCAGCTACAACTACGGCAGCAACGACCTCAGCTTCGACGTCGGCAACAGCCTCAACCGCAGCCTCGGCACCGCCACCCCGACCGATTTCTACGCCGGCTCGCTGCGCACCACCCAGCACGTGCTCAACCTCGACTTCAACAAGACCCTGGACTGGGGCCTGGCCTACCCGGTGACCCTGGCCTTCGGCGCCGAGTGGCGCGGCGAAGAATTCGAGCAGGGTGCCGGCGAGCCGGCCTCGTACCAGAACGGCGGCGTGATCGCGCCCGGCGAAACCACGCCGCGACCGGGCGCGCAGGTGTTCCCGGGCTTCTCGCCCGGCGATGCCGGCCAGTTCGACCGCAACAGCCTGGCGGCCTATGTGGACCTCGAGGCCGACGTCACCGACAAGCTGAGCGTGGGCCTGGCCGGCCGCTACGAGGACTTCAGCGACTTCGGCGACACCGCCTCGGGCAAGCTGTCTGCGCGCTATGCGTTCACCGACAAGGTCGCCCTGCGCGGCACCGTGTCCACCGGCTTCCGCGCGCCGTCGCTGCAGCAGCAGTTCTACCAGTACACCTCGAGCACCTTCATCAGCGGCGTGCAGTACGCGGTGCGCACCTTCCGCGTCGATGACCCGGTGGCGATCGAACTGGGCGCCGAGCCGCTGAAGGCCGAGGAATCGAACAACTACAGCCTGGGCCTGGTGCTGCAACCGGTCGATTCGCTGTACCTGACCATCGACGCCTACCGGATCGAGATCGACGACCGCATCGTGCTGTCGGAGAACCTGGTCAGCACGCCGGTGGCCAACTACCTCATCGCCCACGGCTACAGCGCCACCGGCGGGCGCTACTTCACCAACGCGATCGACACCACCACCGATGGCGTGGACGTGGTCGGCACCTACACCTGGGACCTGGCCGGCAGCGACCTGGCCCTGACCGCCGGCTACAACTGGAACGAGACCGAGATCGACCGCATCGCGGCCAATCCGCCGGCGCTTGCCGCGATCGACCCGAACGCGGTGCGCTTCGGCCGTTCCGAGATCGGCCGGATCACCGAGGGCTCGCCGCACGACAAGTTCTTCCTCAACAGCGTGTGGACGGTGGGCAACTGGTCGCTCAACGCCACCGCCACCCGCTACGGCGAGGTCACCGTGCGCCACAACACGGTGCCGGCGCAGGACCAGACCTTCGATCCGGAATGGACCCTGGACCTGGCGGTGAGCTATTCGCTGGATCGCTGGCAGTTCACCGTCGGCGGCGACAACGTGTTCAACGCCTATCCGGACGAAGTGCTGTACGCCAACTCAAGCTCCGGCCAGCTGCCCTACAGCTCGACCTCGCCGTTCGGCTTCAACGGCGGCTTCATCTACGCGCGCGCCGGCTATCGCTGGTGATCGGGATGGCCGGACGCTGTCGCGTCCGGCCGCCCACGTCGAAACAGGCGGCAGCCGGGCGGGATCGCCCGGCGCCGGCATGAGCGGCTGCGGATCACATCCGCCGGACGTGGCGAGGCGCTCCATGTCTCCGGCATCGACGCTGTTCACGGCACCGCAATGTGCCGCGGTTTGCCGAACCGGCGCACGTCGGTGACACTGGTCCATCCGCCCCGCGCTGTACCTGCAATGCACCATGACACCAGCCTGATCGACATCGTCGCCGTCGGCCTGGCCCTGGCCTTCGTGCTGGGCGCCGTCGCGCATCGGCTGCGCCTGTCGCCGCTGGTGGGCTACCTGCTCGCCGGCGTGATCGTCGGTCCGTTCACGCCCGGCTTCGTCGCCGACCAGGACATCGCCAACCAGTTGGCCGAGATCGGCGTGATGCTGCTGATGTTCGGCGTCGGCCTGCACTTCTCGCTGGACGACCTGCTCGAGGTGAAGTGGATCGCCATTCCCGGCGCACTGGCGCAGATCGCGCTGGCCACGCTGCTGGGCATGGCGCTGGCCTGGGCGATGGGCTGGGCGCCGCTGCATGGCTTCGTGTTCGGCCTGGCCCTGTCGGTGGCCAGCACCGTGGTCCTGCTGCGGGCGATGGAGCAGCGGCGCCTGCTCGACACCAGGCGCGGCCGCATCGCGGTCGGCTGGCTGATCGTCGAGGACCTGGTGATGGTGCTGGCGCTGGTCCTGCTGCCGGCGCTGGGCGGGATGCTCGGCGAAGGCGGCGTGCGCCCGGACGACATCACCTTCGGCGCGATCCTCGCCGCGCTCGGCCTGACCCTGTTCAAGGTCGCCCTGTTCGTCGCGGTGATGCTGCTGGTCGGCCGGCGGGTGATCCCGTGGACCCTGGAGAAGGTCGCCGGCACCGGTTCGCGCGAGCTGTTCACCCTGGCGGTGCTGGCGATCGCGCTGGGCGTGGCGTTCGGCTCGGCCACGCTGTTCGGCGTGTCCTTCGCGCTGGGCGCGTTCTTCGCCGGCACCCTGCTCAACGAATCGGAGCTCAGCCACAAGGCGGCCAGCGATTCGCTGCCGCTGCGCGATGCGTTCGCGGTGCTGTTCTTCGTCTCGGTCGGCATGCTGTTCCACCCGCGCATCCTGCTCGAGCACCCCTGGCAGGTGCTGGGCACGCTGGCGATCATCGTGCTGGGCAAGTCGGTGCTCGCCTACTGGATCGTGCGCGCGTTCCGCCACCCGCCGTCCACGGCGCTGACGATCTCGGTGAGCCTGGCCCAGATCGGCGAGTTCTCCTTCATCCTGGCCGGACTGGGGGTGTCGCTGCAGATCCTGCCGCCGACCGGGCGCGACCTGGTGCTGGCCGGCGCGCTGCTGTCGATCATCGTCAACCCGCTGCTGTTCGCCTGGCTCGATCGCCGCCAGGCGCGGCAGGCGGCCCTGGAAGAGACGCCGGTCGCGCCCGAGCCGCCACCCGGTCCCGCGCTGGTGCCGGGCAACCACGCCATCATCGTCGGCTTCGGCCGGGTCGGCAGCGAACTGGCCGTGGTGCTGCACGAGCGCGGGGTCAACGTGCTGGTGATCGACAACGACAAGGACCACATCGAGCGCGCCCATGCCGTCGGCCTGCCGGCCATCCGCGGCAACGCCGCCTCGGACCGTGTGCTGGCCGAGGCGCATCCGGAATCGGCGAGCATCGCGATCCTGGCGATCCCGCAGCCGCTGGAGGCGGGCGAGACGATCGCCAAGCTGCGTGCGATCAATCCCGCGCTGCCGGTGCTGGCCCGCGCGCACAGCGATGCCGAAGTGCGCCACCTGCTCGCGCATGGCGCCGATGGCACGGTGATGGCCGAACGCGAGCTGGCCTATTCGCTGGCCGAGATGGTCATGGCCACGCCACCGTACCGCTACGCCGGCCGTGGCGGCGCGGCCGTGCCGCCGGTCTGATCCGTCCTTCACGGAGCCGTGCGCCCGCGCCGGCTTGACTGCCGGCATGGACCTGAAGAGCGGCTACCCGTTCTGGGCGATCCGCGCTGGCCTGGCGGCGCCGCTGCCGGCGCCTGCGGCCGATATCGACTGCGACGTGGCCGTCATCGGCGGCGGCATCACCGGCGCGCTGGTCGCCGACGAGCTGGCCGCGCACGGCCACGCGGTGGCGGTGCTGGAGAAACGCGACATCGGCTGGGGCAGCACCTCGGCCAGCACCGCGCTGCTGCAGTACGAACTCGACACCCACCTCGTCGACCTGGCCCGGCGGTACGGCGAAGCGCGTGCCGTGCTCGCCTACCACGCCTGCGCCGACGCGATCGACTGGCTGCGCGAGCGCGCCGTCACGCTGGGCGGCGTGGCATTCCGGCCGTGCCGCAGCCTGTACTGGGCCAGCCGCCGCCGGCACGTGCGTGGTCTGCGCGCCGAATTCGAAGCGCGCGGGCGCCATGGCCTCGACGTGGAATGGTGGGACGCGGCGGCGATCGAAGCCGGCTACGGCTTCCACGCGCCGGCGGCGATCCTCAGCCACCAGGCGGCGCAGGTCGATCCGTACCGGATGGCGCAGCGCCTGCTGTTGCGCCTGCATCATGCCGGCGCCGCGGTCCACGACCACGAAGAGGTCGTGGACCTGCAGGCGACATCGCGCCGCGTGCGGCTGCGCACGGCGTCCGGCTTCCAGGTCCGCGCCAGCCACGTGGTGGTCGCCTGCGGCTATGAGAGCCAGCGCTGGCTGCACAAACCGGTGGCACGCAACCGCAGCAGCTATGCGCTGGTCAGCGACCCGCTGCCACCGCACCTGCTGCGTCCGCTGGCCGGCAGCCTGCTCTGGGAAACCGCCCGCCCCTACCTCTACCTGCGCACCACCCCGGACCATCGCCTGCTGGTCGGCGGCGAGGACGATGCGATCGACATCCCCGCGCGTCGCGACGCGAAGGTCATGGCCAAGGCCGGGAAGCTGCTGCAACGCGCGCGCGAACTGTTCCCGCAGCTGCCGCTGCAGCCGGGCTTCGCCTGGGGCGGCACCTTCGCCGAAACGAAGGACGGGCTGCCGTGGTTCGGCGCGCACCCGCAATGGGGGCCGCGCGTGCTGTTCGCGATGGCCTACGGCGGCAACGGCATCACCTATTCGGCGCTGGGCGCGGGGCTGCTGCGGGCGACGGTCGAGCGGCGGCGCCATCCGTTGCGGTCGCTGTTCTCGTTCGGGCGCGGGGAGTAGCGGTCGGGGGTTCGTGACGGTGGTGCCGTCAGATGGCGATGTGCGGGAGGCGGTGTGCGGGGGTGCCGAGCTCGCACGCCCCAAGAGAACCGCAGGTCGTTCGCCTGCGTCGCGCGCGGCGGCGCGTTGTCCGGCCCTGCCGTCCGGGGCACATCATGGCGCCCCTCCTTACACCCGATCGCAGCGATTTCCCACTGCCGCCGGGACAGGTGGTTCAGCCCGGCGGCCGTGCCGGGCCGTTATCCTTCGCACATGCAGGAATACGAACACACCACGCGCATCGCCGATGCCGCGCAAGCCGACGATGCGCTGGCCCTGCTGCGCCGGGTGTTCGGCTACGACGCCTTCCGCGGCCAGCAGCAGGCGATCGTCGACCATGTCGTCGCCGGCGGTGACGCGCTGGTGCTGATGCCCACCGGCGGCGGCAAGTCGCTGTGCTACCAGGTGCCGGCGCTGCTGCGCGAGGGCACCGGGCTGGTGGTCTCGCCACTGATCGCACTGATGCAGGACCAGGTCGAGGCGCTGCGCCAGCTCGGCGTGCGCGCGGCCTACCTCAACTCCACGCTCGACGCCGAGACCGCCCGCCAGGTCGAGCGCGACCTGCTCGACGGCCAGCTTGACCTGCTCTACGTCGCGCCCGAACGCCTGCTCACCGCGCGCTTCCTGTCGCTGCTGGAGCGCAGCGCGATCGCCCTGTTCGCGATCGACGAGGCGCACTGCGTCTCGCAGTGGGGCCATGACTTCCGCCCCGAATACCGCGAGCTGGCCGTGCTGCACGAGCGCTGGCCGGAGGTGCCGCGGATCGCCCTGACCGCCACCGCCGACCCGCCGACGCGGCGCGAGATCGCCGAGCGGCTGGCGCTCGGGGACGCGCAGTGCTTCCTCAGCTCGTTCGACCGGCCGAACATCCGCTACTCGGTCGCGCACAAGGACAACCCGCGCCGGCAGCTGGTCGACTTCCTCGCCAGCCACGCCGGCGAGTCGGGCATCGTCTACTGCCTGTCGCGGCGCAAGGTCGAGGAAACCGCCGAGTTCCTCGCCGGCCGCGGCATCGCCGCCCTGCCCTACCATGCCGGCCTGCCGGCCGACGTGCGCGCGGAGAACCAGCGCCGCTTCCTGCGCGAGGACGGCATCGTGATGTGCGCCACGATCGCCTTCGGCATGGGCATCGACAAGCCCGACGTGCGCTTCGTCGCGCACATGGACCTGCCCAAGTCGATCGAGGGCTATTACCAGGAGACCGGTCGCGCCGGCCGTGATGGCGAGCCGGCCGAGGCCTGGATGGGGTATGGCCTGGGCGACGTCGTGCTGCTGCGGCAGATGATCGAACAGGGCGAGGCCAGCGAAGAGCGCAAGGCGCTGGAGCGGCGCAAGCTCGACCAGCTGCTGGGCTACTGCGAATCGGCGATGTGCCGGCGCCAGGCGCTGCTGGCCGCGTTCGGCGAAACGTACGTGCCGGTCGGCGCGGCCGAGGCCGCGCCCGGGCAGCGTTGCGGCAACTGCGACAACTGCCTGCAGCCGGTGCGCACCTGGGATGCGACCGAGGCCGCGCGCAAGGCGCTCAGCTGCGCCTACCGCACCGGCCAGCGCTTCGGCGCCGCGCACCTGATCGACGTACTGCGTGGCGCGGACACGGAGAAGGTGCGCCAGTTCCGCCACAACGAACTGTCCACCTACGGCATCGGCACCGACCTGGACGCAAACGCCTGGCGCAGCGTGTTCCGGCAGCTGGTCGTGTCCGGCCTGCTGGAAGTGGATGCCGAAGGCCACGGCAGCCTGCGCCTGGGCGCGGCGGCGCGGCCGGTGCTGCGTGGCGAAAGCGCGGTCCACCTGCGCGAGGAACCGGTGCGCAAGCCGGGCCGCGGCGGCGCGGGCGAGCGGCGCAGCGAGAGCACGCTGCACGTGGACGCCAGCGACCGGCCGTTGTTCGACGCTTTGCGCGCGTGGCGCGGGCAGATGGCGCGCGAGCAGAACGTGCCGGCCTACGTGATCTTCCACGACCGCACCCTGCGCGACATCGCGCAATTGCGCCCGGCTTCGATCTCCGAGCTGGCGCGGGTCGGCGGGATCGGCGGCGGCAAGCTCGGCCGCTACGGCGAGGGCGTACTGGACGTGGTGCGCGAGCAGGGCTGAGCGGTTGCACCACCCTCCCCCCGCCCTTTAGATTCGATCCGTCGCCACGCAAGGGGAATGCCGTGCGCCAGCTGCTGGGAATCGCCTGCCTGGCCCTGCTCGTGGCCGGGTGCGCCACCACGCCCACCTCGCCGGCACCGGCACCTGCATCCGAACCCGCGCCGGTGGCACCGCCGCCTCCGCCACCACCCCCTCCGTCGGTCGATGCGAGGGCGCTGGAAACGAAGGGAATAGCGGCACGGCCAGCGATGGACCCGGAGAAGAACTACGCGCGCATGCGCGTGTTCTACGCCACCGACCGCGCCGCGGCCGCGGATTTCAGCGCCGCCGCCCAGTCCGACAAGTACACCGGCGGACGCGGCACGATGGCCTATGGCCAGGCGTTCGTCAGCATCCCGCGCGGCCACGTGCCCGGCGAACTCGAAGCACCGTCGATCTTCCGCCTCGAGTTCCGCGAGGACCCGGGCAAGCACGTGGTCCTGCTGGACACCGTGCCGCAGCCGAAGGAGCAGTTCCTGCAGGGCCTGCAGGCGCGCATCCGCGGCTCGAAGGGCAAGAACGCATTCGTGTTCGTCCACGGCTACAACGTGGCCTTCGCCGACGCCGCGCGGCGCACCGCACAGCTGGCCTACGACCTGTCCTTCGACGGCGCGCCGGTGTTCTTCAGCTGGCCCTCGCAGGCCAGCCTGTCCGGCTACACCGTCGACGAATCCAACATCGAGTGGGCCACGCCGCACATCAAGCGGTTCCTCGTGGACGTGGCCGACAACTCCGGTGCCGACAACCTGTTCCTGGTCGCGCACAGCATGGGCAACCGCGGCCTGACCCGCGCCCTGGCCACGCTGATGCTCGAACGCCCCGACCTGAAGGGCCGGTTCCGCGAGATCATCCTGGCCGCGCCGGACATCGACGCCGAAGTGTTCCGCGACGACCTGGTCCCCGCGCTGGTCCAGGCCGGGCAGCGCGTCACCCTGTACGCCTCCGGCCAGGACCTGGCGCTGAAGGCCTCGAAGGAAGTGCACGGCTACCCGCGCGCGGGCGACGCCGGCGAAGGCGGCCAGGGCATCGTGGTCGTGCGCGGCGTGGATACCATCGACGCCAGCGGCGTGGACGACAGCATCCTCGCCCACTCCTACTTCGTCGAATCGATCCCGGTAATCCGCGACATCGCCGAGATGCTCCGGCACCGCCTGCCTGCGACGCAGCGCGACGCGCTCAAGCCGGTGCGCGGCAAGGACGGCAGCTACTGGCAGATCGCGCCACCGAAGTGAACGTCGGCGGCGGCCTCAGCGGTCGTCGCGGGAGATCACCACGAACGGTGCCCACGACGCCGGATGCGCCCATTGCGGCTTCCATTCCGGCAGCGGCGTGCCATCCGCGCGCTGGCCGCTGCGCACGGCGCGCATCGCCTGCTGCAACGCCTGCGCGCGGGTCGGGTGCGACGGCGCGCGCCAGGCCGACAGCGTCTCCACCGTCAGCGCGGCGGTGGCATCGTCGGACACGCGCCAGTGGCTGGCCAGCAGCGACTGCGCGCCGGCATACAGGAACGCACGGGCCAGCCCGGACAGGCTCGCCGCGCCGGGCGTGCCGTCGGCGGCGGCGGTATTGCAGGCCGACAGGATCAGCCAGTCGGCACGCAGGTCCAGGCCGGCGACCTCCGATGCGGTCAGCACGCCGTCGTCCTCGCGGCTGGCCTGCGCCGGTGGCGTGAACACCAGGCCAGGCTCGTCCAGCCCGCGTACTTCGCGCGGCAACAGACCGTGTGTGGCGAAGGCCAGCACCGTGGCGTCGCCCAGCCGCGGCGCGCGCTTGAACGCGGCTTCGGTGGCGCCCGCGCCGGTGACAACGGCCGCCTGCCCGGCGAACAGCGCGGCCATCGCGTCGAGTTCGCGCCGGGTCCCGGGCAACGGCGCCAGCGCGCGGATCGTCGCCGGATCGGCCAGGCCCATGCCATTGGCGTCGGCCGTGGCGAATACCGGCGCGCCGCCGCCGCGCACCGCACCACCGCCGCCCTGCAGGACCGGTGCGCCGAAACCGAGGAACGCGCCCTTGCCGGCCGGTGACGCCGCGCCGGCCGGGACCGGCTGCAGCGACGACACCGCCGGCAGCGTCACCATCGCGTAGCGATCGGCCAGCCATGCGGTGCGTGCGAGCACATCGGTGCTGGCGTCGTCCTCGCCGGCCTTCGGTGCTTCGGTGACCAGCACGCCCAGCGGCAGCCCGCCCAGCGGACCGGACGCGACGACGAACAGGCGCTGCGCGCCCGCCAGCACGCTCTCCACCGGCGCCACCAGGTCGCGGTACAGGGCATGCGCGACGTTGCGGTCGAAGCCGCGCCCGCCCTGCGCCGTGGCCTGGCCGTACACCGATGCCACGCCGCGCGAACCGTCCGCCGCAGCTTCACCGCAGGTGGCCGGGTCCAGCTGGCAGCGCAGCGTACCGACCCGCCTGGCGACGTCCTTCGCCCGGCCTTCCAGCCGGTGCCATGTCACGCCCGTGGCGGACACGGCGAAGACATCCACGTCTTCGGCCACCGGCACGAGCAGCAGCAGGCCCTCGTCGCCCGCCAGCTTCGATTGCACTTCGCGCACGGGCAGCGCCTTGGGCATGACCATCTGCGCGTAGTCGGGGAAATCGGCGGCCAGGGCCTTGTCCACCGTGCCCAGTTCGGCGATGACCTGGGCGAAGCGTGCGCGCAGGCCAGCCGCGGCCGCGGGATCGGCGGTGACCGCTTCGGCCAGCTGGCGGTCCAGCGCGATGGCCTGGCCGGCGAGGTCCTGCTGGCGACGCACCTGCGCGGCCAGGGCGCCGCTGCCGGCGGCCGCGCGCGCGGCCGTCTGCGCCAGCGCCCGCGCGGCGCCGGAATAATCGAAGTCCTGCGCGGCGATGAAGCCTTCGTCGCGATAGGTGCCGGCGAACATCGGCTCGCCCGTCCGGCCCTCGTCGAACATCGGGTTGCCGGCGACCAGCCTCCGCCAGCTGACGTACAGCTGCGCCTGGTAGGCCAGCGCCATCGGATCGCCGCCGCCCCGCCCCGCCAGTGCGCGCGCCGCGGCGGAGCCACCCGCATGCAACAGGTAGCGCCGTTCGTTCGCGACGAACACCGCGTTCTTGACCGCGGATTCGGCCTTGTCGAGGGTCGCGTCGTCGCGGCCCACCAGCAGCGCCATGCGCGCCTGCATCAGTCCGAACTCGGGGTGGCTGGCGTCGAACAGGCCCAGCAGGCCATAGGCGGCGGCCTCGTACTCGCGTGCGGCGCGCACGTGGTCGCCGCGGCAGTACAGGTTGCGCGCATGGGCCTCATGGATGCGCAGGCCAGTGAGCGTCGGCGTCCACAGCGGGTTGTCCGCGTCGGTGACAATCATTTCGAGCAAGCCGCTGGCCGCCTCGCAGGCGTCCACCGCCTCGGCGCTGTTGGCGAAATCGAGCAGCACCTCCGTCGTCTTCGGCCCGACGACCTTGCGCTGGCCACGCGCGGTGATCAGCGGCATCCAGATCGCCAGCGCCTCTTCGTGCCGGCCCTGCGCGGCCAGCATGCGCGCAAGTTCCGCCGCGACGTCTTCGGTCAACGGATTGCCTTCGCCCAGCCGCTCGCGATGCACTTTCAGCGCGCGGCGCAGCATCGACTCGCCTTCGGCGATGCGGCCACGCGCGATGCGGATGCGGCCCAGCGTGGCCAGGCTGGCCGCGGCCGGATACGACTCCGCACCGAACCTCGCCTCGCGGATCGACAAGGCACGACTGGCCAGCGGTTCGGCCTCGTCCGGAAGGCCGTACAGCAGCAGGGACTCGGCCAGTGCGTCCTGCGCCTGGGCGATGCCGACGCTCCCGGACTCCATCGTCGCCTCGCGCAGTGCCAGCACCTGGCGGCGCATGTCCAGCGCCCATTCGGGCTGCCCGTATCGTTGCGCGTAGCCGGCGGCGACCTCGAGGTCGGACGCATGGTCGATGTCGCTGTCGCCCGACAGGCGGAGGACGCCATGCCCGCTCAACCGCACCAGGGGCCACGAATCGAGCGCGGCCCGTGCGGCCATCAGGTCGTCCGCCTGCAGCATCGACGCAAGCAGGGCACGCGCCGCCATCCGCGCCGATGGATTGAGGCTCGCATGGGCCTGTTCCAGTGTGGCCAGGGCCGGCTTCAGCAGGACGATGGCCGCTTCCGGATCGCCGGCGTGGAAGTACCCCCAGCCGACCATGCTGGCGATTTCCGCGCGCAGCGGATGCCCTGCCCCATAGGTGGCGTCGAACAGGCCGATCAGCTCGTCGCCGACGCGATGCGCCTGGGCCAGGTCGACGGCGCCCACGGCCTTGCCGAAGGCCTCCATCCGCGCGGGAATACCCGCCGCTTCCGTATCGGTCATCGCGCGGATTCCCGGCGGATACCGCACCGGATTGGACAGGTCGATCGCCGCCGGCTTAGCGTCCTCGGCGGCCGGTGCCGATGCCTGCGCCTGCACGTCCGGCACGGCAAGCAGCAATGCCAGCGACACCACCCCGTGGAGGCAACGGAAAGACAGTCGCACACCCATTCAACGATCTCCCGCGGATACGACCACGAAGGGCGCCCAGGCTGCCGGGTGCGCCCAGTCCGGCTTCCAGCCGGGCACCGGCTCGCCCGCCGGCGTCACGCCGGTGCGCACCGAATGCATGGCCTGCTGCAACGCCCCGGCGCGACTGGCATCGCCACCGCGCCATTCGCGCAGGGTCTGCACGGTCAACGCCGCGGTGACGTCGTCGCGCACCCGCCAATGGCTGACCAGCAGTGCCTGTGCGCCGGCATAGAGGAAGGCCCGGGCCAGCCCCGACAGGCTGTCCGCCGCACCGCGCCCGTCGGCGGCGGCCGTATTGCACGCCGACAGGATCAGCCACTCGGCACGCAGCTGCAGCATCGCTGCTTCGGACGCCGCGAGGACGCCGTCGTCCGCGTCGCTGGCCACCTGCGGCGGAGTGAACACCAGGCCGGGCTGTTCCAGTCCATCGATCTCACGTGGCAGCAGTCCGTGCGTGGCGAAGGCAACGACCCGTGCTTCGCGCAGACGCGGATCGGCCTTCACCGCCGCTTCGGTTGCCGCCGCGCCCACGGACAGGCGGTCGGCAGACACGTCGAGCTCGCGCACCATCGCTTCGAGCTCGACCCGCGTGCCGGGCAGCGAGGCCAGCCGCCGCAGGCTGGCCGGATCGGCCAGCGACACGCCACGCGCGTCGGCACTGCGGAAATAGCGCGGCGCGGATGCATTGCCGGTGGAGGCGGAGCGCGCCGCCGCCGCGCCACCGGCGAGCAGCGGATCGCCGAAGCCGACGAAGGGCTGCGCCGCCGTCGCGGCCGCGGCCTGGCCGAGCGCGCGCAGGCTCGACACCGCCGGCAGGGTGACCAGCGCGTAGCGGTCGGCCAGCCACGCGGTGCGCGCCAGCACGGCCGGATCGGCATCGTCCTCGCCCGCTGCCGGCGCGGTGGTGACCAGCACGCCCAGTGGCAGCGAAGCGATCGGCCCGGTCGCGACCACGTACAGGCGCTGCGCGCCGGCCAGGGCCGGTTCCACCGGCGCGACCAGGTCGCGGTACAGCGCGAAGGCCGCCGAACGGTCGAACGGGCGCCCGCCCTGCGCGACCGACGCACCGAACACGGAGGCCACGCCGCGCGTGCCCCCGGCACCGCCCGTGCCGCAGGTGGCGTTGTCGACCTGGCAGCGCAGCAGGGCCACCCGCGCGGCGACGGCGTCCGCACCGTCCTCGAACCGGTGCCAGGCCACGCCACCCGCACCGACGCCGAACGCGAACACGTCCGCACCCGCGGGCACCAGCAACAGCAGCGCCTCGCCGGCATGCAGGCGCGCCTGCAGCTGCACCGGTTCCAGGGCGCGCGGCGAAACCAGGCTCGCGTACTGCGGGAAGCGGCTGCGCAGGTGCGCATCGGTGGCGCGCAGTTCGGCGGCGGTCGCGGCGGCCTGCGTGCGCGCGGTCGCCGTGGCGGCGGCGTCGCCTTCGCCGGTGGCGGCGAGCAGTACACGGTCGAGTTCGCGCAACTGCGTGGCCAGGTCCTGCTGGCGCCGCGCCTGCGTGGCCAGGCAGTCGTCCGCCGCCGTGCCGGCCGCGCAGCCCCCATCGGCGATGCGTGCGGCAGCCTGCGCCAGTGCGCGCGCCGCACCGGACACGTCCAGGTCCTGTGCGGCGGTGAACGCGGCGTCGCGCAGACGCACCGCTTCCGCGTTCCCGCGCCGCGCAGCCTCCCAGGCGATCGGCAGGTAGTCGCGGTAGGCCTGCTGCATCGGATCGACCGCATCGCCGAACGCGCGCGCGCTGGCCAGTGCGTCGGCACGTGCGCTTTCGCGCGCGCGCTGGGCGCGCGCGATCGCGACGGCACGGCCGGCCTCGCGCTCGGCCTCGGCCATGCGCCCCTGCTTGCGTAGCGCGCCGGCCAGCTGGCCGAGCACTTCGGCCACCTGCGGATGGTCTTCGCCCAGGCCTTCCTGGCGGATCGCCAGCGCGCGGCGGTACAGCGCTTCGGCATCGGCGGGGCGTTGCTGCAGCTCCAGCGAGACGCCGAGGTTCTTCAGGCTGTAGGCCACGTCGAGCGAGTCGGCGCCCCATTGCCGCTCGCGGATCGCCAGCGAGCGGCGCAGCAACGGTTCGGCCTCGGCGGGCCGCCCGGCGAGATTGAGGTACCAGCCGAGGTTGCCGAGGTAGAGCGCGGTCGCCGGGGCGTCGGCGCCATGGCGCCGCTCGCTCGCTTCCAAGGCGCGACGGTAGAGCGCGCCGCCCTCCTCCATCGCCAGCCGCGACTCGGTCAGGTCGCCCGCCAGGTTGCTGAGGCTGGCGATGGTGTCGGGGTCGTCGCCGCCCAGCCGCGCCTGGCGGATCGCCAGCGCGCGACGGTCCAGCTGTATGGCCTCGGGGTAGCGTCCCAGCGCGTTCAACACGCCGGCCAGGTCATGCACCGCCGCCGCGGTGTCGACGTGGTCCGGACCCAGCCGCGCCTCGCGGATCGCCAGCGACTGCCGGTACAGCGGCTCGGCTTCGGCGTGGCGGCCCTGCGCGTCGAGCACGTCGGCCAGGCGCGCCATCGATTCGCCGACCTGCGGATGGTCTTCGCCGAGCCGCTGCCGGCGTCCTTCGTACACGCGGCGGAACAGCGCCTCGGACCGCGCGAGCCGGCCCCAGTCCTGGTACATGTCGGCCAGGTCCTCGGCCAGCTGCAGGGCATCGGCCGAATCCGCACCCTGCACGCGCTCCATGGTCGACAACGCCTCCAGGTACAGCGGCTCGGCCTCGGCATGGCGACCCGCCTGCTCCAGCGCGATGGCCACCGCCTCGCGTGCCCATGCGGTATCGGCGTGCCCGCTGCCCAGCGTGCGCTCGCGCGCGGCGAGGATGCGGCGGGCCAGCACCTCGCCCTCGGCGTGGCGCGCCTGCGCATGCAGGTTGCCCGCCAGCTCGCCGACCGCGGCGAGCGTGCGGGTGTCGTCGGCACCGTAGTTCGCGGCCTGGATCTCCAGCGCACGGCGGCGCAGCGGTTCCGCCTCGACGGGCCGGCCCTGCGCTTCCAGCACGCCGGCCAGCGCGCCGAGGCTGCCGGCGATGACCGGCGAACCGGAGACGTGGTTGGCTTCGTCGGCGGCCAGCACCTGCCGGAACGCCGCCTCGGCCTCGGGGTAGCGGCCCTGCCGCTCGAGCAGGCGCGCGAGCCGGAAACGCACGCCGACCGCTTCGCGCGCGTTTTCGCCGCGCGCCTCCCGGTAGATGCGCAGCACGCGCTGGAACAGGGCCTCGGCCTCGTCCTCGCGGCGCTCGTCGTCCAGCAGCCGCGCCAGCGCCATCGCCGAACGCGCCACCATCATGTCGTCGGGACCGAGCGACGCTTCGCGCTCGCCAAGATGCCGCCGGTACAGCGCCTCGGCCTGCGCCGCATCACCGGCCTCGGCGATCGCGCCGACCCAGGCCTCGTGCGCGCTGACCGCCATCAGGTGGTCGGCGCCGACCGCCTTGACCGTGATCGCGTAGGCGCGCGCGAGCGCGGCCGTCGCTTCGTCCATGCGCCCGGTCCCGCGCAGGATGTCGGCCAGCATGCCGAGGCTGACGGCACTCTCGAAATCGTCCGCGCCGAGGGCCGCTTCCTCGACCACCAGCAGGCGGCGCAGCAGCGGTTCGGCTTCGTCGTAGCGGCGCTGGCCGACCAGCCGGTTGGCGAGCAGCGACTGGCTGCCGCGCGTGCGCGGATGCGCCTCGCCCAGGCGCGCGCGGTAGATCTCCAGGGCACGGCGATGCGATGGCAACGCTTCGCTCTCGCTGGCCAGGCTGTAGAGGGTGTCGGCCAGCGCCGACAGGAAATACGCGGTGGCCGGATGCTCCGGTCCGTAGCTGGCCTCGCTGGCCGCCAGTGCGGCGCGCAGCAACGGAAGGCTGTCGGTCGAGGCGGTTCCCTCGCGTTCTTCTTCCCGCGCGCGCTCGCGCGCGGTGTCCAGCTGCCTTCGCTCGGCCACGCCGGGCGGCCGCAGGTCCGGCGCCAGGTCCAGCGGATCGACCAGGTCCGGCGCGGTGGCCGGCGACACCGGGGCGGACGCGTCCGCCGCCGGTGTCGCCAGGGCCTGCATGGCGATGGCCGCCAACGGCAGTCCCAGCAGGAGCGCCAGGACCGCCGTGCAGCTCAGGCGTGCCATCGCCACGCCTTGCGGCTCAGTTGGTCACCATCTCGTAGGCGTTGTAGACGCTGCCGAGGTTCTTGATCCTGACCGTGAAGTTGCCGGTCCAGTTCGGCGTCCACTCGCACAGCATGGTGTCGGTGCGATCGGTGTCGTCGCAGATCAGGTTGCCGTTCTCGTCGTAGACGTACAGGTCCAGGTCGGTATCGCCGTCGCCAACGACGAGCACCGCGGCCTCTTCGCCGCCGTCGAAGCTGATCGTGTACGTGTCGGTGTCGCCCGACAGCACGCGCTCTGACACCTGGCCAGGGCCATTGCTGCGACCCTTGCTTTCACCCGCGGCAACGCGGTCGATGGCGGCCAGCAGGCCTGCGTTCTGCCCGGCCAACGCGCGCGCCTCGCCCAGCAGCGCGGCCACGTCGCGCTCGGGCTTGGCGGCCTTGTCGCCGGCCGTGCCCTTGCCTCCGGTGGTCTTGGCCTGCTGGACGTCGTGGGCGCCGGCCTGCGCGATCATCTCCGCGGCCACGATCAGCGCCATCGGATTGCGCGCCTCCTGGCCGTAGTCGGCCAGTTCATCGGCCAGGTGCAGCTGGCGCACGGCGCGCGAGCTCTCCGATTCGGCCGCGGCCTTGGCCGCCACGTTGTTGCCCTTCGCCCCGTCCGCCGCCGCGTCCAGGCTCGTCGCCGCCAGCACCATCGCCACCATCAAGCCCATCGTCTTGCGCATTGCAGTTCCCCTTGGTTTCCACGGTTGATTGAAAGAAGCCCCACCACCCTTCCGGGCGTTCCTGCCGCGACGGCAGTCGCAGCGCGACCGCCGGTCTTGCCTTGTCGCCGGCGATGTCGGCGGATCAGTCCGCCGCCACCATCCAGCCGAACCGCAGCGCACCGGCGCCGCCCTGCTGGCCGACGCTGCCCGAGCGCGCCGCGCCCTCGCCGAAACCGGCCTGGTCCAGCACCTGGTCCAGTGGCGTCGCCTCGCCGGCCGCGCGCGACGGCGGCGATGCTCCGGCCTGGGCGAGGTAGGCGTAGCTGGCCGGGCGCGCCTGGTCCGAACCCTGCGGCACGGCGATCACGACCAGCTGTTCCAGCCCGAGCGGCATGTGCCGGCCGCTGGCCACGTCGGCGGTCTGGATCGGCGCGATGTAGGTGCGGCTCTGGCCCGGACGCAGGCGGATGCCGTCGAGCTGGCCGTTCTCCAGGTAGGAAATGCCGAAGTCGCGGTCGAAGTAGAGCGGCGTCATGTCCAGGGTCACGTCGCCGGTGTTCTCGACGGTGACGTAGACGGTGTCGCAATGGCGCAGGCGCAGCACGCCACCGTCGGCCGCGGTCGCCTGCGCCAGCGTCTGCGCCGTGGCCGGCGGCAACCGCGCCACGCTGCCGCAGGCCTGCGTTTCCGGCCGGCGGCCGCTGCGCTCGATGGCGACGGACGCGACCAGCGACGCCGGCGCCTGGGTTTCGAGCGCGCGCAGCACCGACAGCAGGCGCTGGCCGCGGGCGAAGGCCGCCAGGCGCAGCTGCAGCGCATGCGCCAGCGTGGCCGCATCGTCGCCGGCGGCCAGTTCGAGCGCGGGCGGCTGCTGGCGGCCGGCCCGGTCGAACCCGTCGGCCTGGTCGGCGAACCACACCCGGTCGGCGCCGGCACGCAGGTAGACGTCGGCCGGCTGGCCTGCCGGCACGAACAGCAACGCCGCGTCGTGGTCCGGCCCGCCCGCCTCCAGCCGCGCCAGCGCTTCGCGCAGCCGCTGCGCGGTGGGCCCGACATCGCCGTCCGCCGGCCTGCCGATGCGGACCGTGAACGGAATGCCGGCCTCGACCGCCTCGGCGATATAGGCCAGGCCCGGATAAAGCCCGTCGGCGGCGGTGGCGGCCACGCCGGCATGCGCCGCCGGCACGAGCGTGGCCGAAGCCGGGCCGGCCTGGGCGACCCTGGCGTAGGCCAGCGGCGCGCCTTCACCCTGGCGCGCATCGCGGATGGCGAGCACGGCGCCTTCGTGCAGTCCGTCGAGCTGGCCGCCTTCGGCGAGCAGGCGCGCGCCGTCGCGACGCACGCCCCAGCGCCGCGGCGGCACGCGCTCGTGGCCGAACAGGACGCGGTCGAATTCGCCGTCGAAAGCCGGCTGCGGCGCCAGTCGCCCCAGCGCGTCGTACTGGCCCTGCACCTGCAGGTAGAGGTCGCGGTAGGTCCTGGCCTGGCCGGAGGCGAGCGCCTCGGTGATGGCGTAGGTCAACAGGCTCAGCGTCGGCGTGTTGGTGCCGTCGGGCAGCTGCTGCGGCCCGGCGATCGCCGCTTCCTCGGACACGGCGGCGTAGAACGCGACCACCCCGCCGTCGGCCGCGGCGGCGCCGCCATCGAGGCTGCCGTTGCCGGGCTTGCGCGCGCCGGCCGCGCGGGCGCCGCGCAGGCGCGCCTCCGGCACGTGCAGGGCGGCCGCTGGTATGCCCTTGATCTCGATGTCGTCGCGCGCGGGCATCGGCCCGCCACGCAGCGCGGTGCCCGAATGGCAGGAGTCGACGACCACCCACAGGTACGCGCCACGGTCGCGGATCTTCTGCACCGCCGCGCCGAATTCGTCGTCGGTGATGGCGTTCTCCACCCTCTGCACGCTGTCCTGCCATGGACCGATGTCCGACGGCAGCAGGATCTCGTCGAGCCCGTCGTCCTCGTCGCCATCCAGGTCCGGGCTCTGCGAGCCATGGCCGCTGAAATAGACCAGGACCTGGTCGCCGGCCCGGCTGCGCGTGGCGAGGTCTTCCAGCGCGCCCATGATCGCCGCGCGCGTCGGCGGGCGGGCCCGGGCATCGGCGCCCTGCCCGTTGGCCAGCACGACCAGCTCGGCGTCGGCCACGCCCAGATCGCGGGCGGCGCGCAACATGCGTGGCACGTCGTTGCGCGGCCCCTCCAGGTCGAACGGCCCCTGCCCGCCGGAACCGCGCGCCGGCAGGCTGTCGTAGTCCGATACCCCGATGACCAGCGCGCGCCGCACCGGCGCCGCCTCGGCACTGCCCACGACGCCCAGCGCGAGGACGAGCACGCAACCCCACGCACGGCCCGCCGCGGCGCGGCGCCGTTCCACGATCCCGCCCATCGATTCCCCCTGTCACACCGGTGCCGGCGCTTGCCGGTCCCGTGCAGTTCCCCAACTGCGACGGAGCACACGTTACCCGAGGTTCCCCGGAGGCCGCCATAGCGTGAAGCGCCGGCCGCCGGGACCCGCGCACGCGGCGCCGGCGCCGGGCGGTACCGGTGCATCCCGGGCAGTCACAGGCATGTGGGCGATCGCCATGCCGGCGACGTGGCGCCGCATGCGGTTGATTCCCGGGAGGGGCCGGGCGCGGGTGACCCCGGCGACGGCAGGGCGACCACCGGGCGCGGCGGCCGCGAGGACGTGGCAGGTCGAGTTGCCCGGCCGGCCGCCCCCTCGGCCGACCGGGCAACCCGCCCCCGTCAGTGCGCCGTTTCGCCGGCGGCGGCCAGCCGCTCGGCGACATGGCGCTCGAACAGCTGGTTGGCGTTGCCCAGCGACATCAGGTGCGCGTAGATCCAGCCGAGGTAGCCGGCCTTGTTCAATGCCAGCACCTTCTTGTCCGGCAGCTTCAGGAACTTCTCCTCGTCGACGGCGAGGAAGTCGTTGAGCACGAAGCTTTCGCCACCGCTGTGGCTCAGGCGCATGCTGCGCTGGGTGAGCAGTTCGAACTCGTCCAGCTTCGCCACGAACTGGCGGGTGCGCTCCATCTCGGCGGTGAAGTTGTGCAGGAAGCGGATCATCTCGTCGAGATAGGCGCTGTTCTTGCCCTCGCCGTCGAACAGGGCCTGGCCTTCCTGCTCGTTCCAGCCGGCGAACTCGCGATCGAAGCAGACAGTGAAGTTGGCATGGCCTTCCTGGCCGGGCTCCTGGTCGGCCTGGGCCAGCACGAACGGATAGCGGCGGATGAAGGCCGGCACGTAGGCGCTGCGCTGCCACTGGCCCGACTCGCCGACGAACCCGTTCTGGCCGGGCTTCAGGCCCAGCAGCGCGATCGGCGAAGCGTTCGCGGCCTCGCCCACGAACAGGATCGGGTAGTGGCGCGCGGCCTGGAAGAACTCCACGCCGGCCAGCGGCACCAGGTGGGTGGAGGCGGCGAAACTGGCGTCCTCGGCCTGGCGCAGCCGCAGCTGGCGGTGGGCGTCGCGGTTCAGGGCGGTGATCTGGCGGTACAGCAGCAACTGGTTGCTCATGGCGGGCGTTCTCTCTCCGTGTCACATGTACGTGTGCGCTCAGCGCACGATGATCTGCAGCAGGGCCTGCATGTCGTCCTGGTCGGGCACGATATCGTGAAGCGCGCTGGCGGCGACCAGGCTGGCGCTGAAGTGGCTGTTCCAGTCCAGGTTCAGGCCAAGGCCGGCGCTCTGCAGGTCCACGTCGCGGGTCCCCAGCTCGGTGGCCAGGCCGTAGTCGTAGAACGCGAGCACCTGCCAGTTCGTGGCGAAGCTGGAC
>JAGHZW010000182.1:28542-31215 GCA_017745195.1 Pseudoxanthomonas sp.
CAGGAAGCGGCGCTGGTTCTCCGCGCGCACGCTGGCGATGCCGCCCAGCTGGAAGTACAGCGCGGCCGGCAGTTTGTCCGGGTCGCTGGCGTACTGCCAGGCCAGGCGGCCGTTGAACGCGTAGTTGTCGCCGATCACCCGGTTGACCAGGCCGCTGCCGTTGAACACGGTGTAGTTGCCGCTCTCGCCGCTGGTCTCGTTGTCGGCCGAGGTCTGGCGCACGCGCTGGTCGTAGCGCACGTACCACGGAGCGTTGCGGTACTCGGCCGTGCCGGTGAGGAAGACTTCGCCGATCCGGGTCTCGCTCAGCGGCACGTCCTCGACCGTGGTCTTCGACGCCTGCCACATGTAGCCGGTGCCGGCGCGCAGCAGCCATTTCTGGCCCAGCCACCACGGATGGTCGTAGCCGGCCGAATAGACCTGCGAATCGCCGGCGATGTCCAGGTCCGCGTACGGGCCGTCGGTGATCTTCATGGTGTTGGCGCCGGCCTCGACCCAGACCACGCCGTTGTGGCGGTTGACCGGGCGCGAATAGCGCAGGCTGCCGTAGGTCGAGTCGGACGTGCCCACCACCAGCGCGGTGAAGCTGTCGGCCGCGCCCGACGGCGAGAACCAGGTCAGGCTGCCGCCGACCTGTTCGCGGCCGCTGCCCTGGTTGCCGTAGTTGTTGGCGAAGGCCAGCCACTGCAGGCGTTCGGGCTCGTGCGCCTGCAGGGTGACCTTCGAAGTGCCGAAGGTCTTGCCCGGCGACAGGCCGGCGCTGACCTGCGGGCCGGGCGTGGTGGCGTTGAAGCGCTGGATGTC
Source organism: Pseudoxanthomonas sp. (assembly GCA_017745195.1). Classification (GTDB taxonomy): domain Bacteria; phylum Pseudomonadota; class Gammaproteobacteria; order Xanthomonadales; family Xanthomonadaceae; genus Pseudoxanthomonas. The sequence continues at coordinate 29,347 of JAGHZW010000182.1, forward strand.
GGCCATCAGCTTCGGGCCGTCCAGCACCTCGCCCTGCTGCAGCTGGATGCGCCGGTCATAGAACGCCGGATCGACCCACTGCCGCCCCTGCCATTCCACCTCGTCGACCTTGGCCTCGACCAGCACCACGTGCAGCTCGCCGTTGTCCAGCGTCTGCGGCGGGATGACGGCGCGCGCGGTCAGCTGGCCGGCACGCTCATACCGCGCGTTGATTTCGGCCAGCAGGCCGTTGAGGTCGGCGAAGTGCAGTTCATGGCCCAGGTACGGGCGCGCCATCGCCTCCAGCTCCGCGTCCTCCAGGAACCGCGACGGCGTGAAGCGGATGCTGCGCAGGACGAAGGCCACGTCCTGGTCCGGCAGCGCCTGGGTGTCGAGGGCCTCGCCCTTCAACGCCGGCACCTGGGTCTGCCGCGCACGCTCCTCCTGCTCGCGCTGCCGCCGCTGCTGTTCCAGCTGCTCCCGCTGCAGCGCCGGGCTGGCCTGCCCCGGCAGCGTCGGTGCGACCTGGGCCGACGCCAGCCCGGCCATGCACCACAGCGCGGCCATCGTGGCCAGGCGCCGTCCGTATCCATTCGACATCACAGCATCGCTCCCAGGTTGCGTTCTTCTTTCTTGGTTTCGTCTTCGCTGCCGTCGCCGGACAGCTGCATGCGTGCTTCGGCCGGCATCGCACCCCACGTCAGCTCCCAGCCCTCCGGCGCTTCGCCGCCGTAGAACAGCTCCGAGGCCAGGTCGCCGAGGCGCTGGTCGGTGAAGCCGTCCGACAGGTGCTGCTCGCTGTAGCGCGCGCCGCTGTTGCGCTGGAACTCGAGCAGCGTGTCCACGTGCGATGCCTGGAAGTTCGGCACCAGCACCTGGTGGGTGTAGCGGCGGTGCACCACGTAGGCGTTGGTGGTCGAGACCAGCCCGGCCTGGCGCAGGCTGAACGCCTTGTCCAGCTCGTACAGCTGCACGTCGGCGCCGGCCAGGTACAGCGGCGTGGTGTTGTCCATCAGCACGTTGGCGTTGGCGGTGTGCAGGCGCAGGTGGTCCACGTTCTGCGCGTCCTCGATCACCACCAGGTCGGCGGTGGTGCGCAGGGTGCCGTCGACCACGAACAGCCGCGGCACCAGGATCGCCCCGGCGTCGATCACCGCATCCAGGCGGTCGGCCGCCGGCGAGTCGATGCCCTCGACCCACAGGTTCAGGCTGCCATTGCCGGTGTGCCGGCCGTACAGCGCGATGTCGCGGCCGTGCAGCGCCGCCGACTCGCCCAGGCTCGCATCGCCGACGTGGATGACGTTGCCCGAATGGATGTCCAGCGTGGTGGCCGACAGCTGGTCGAACCAGACCGTCGCCTCGCTGGCCACGCCATCGCGCCAGCCCGCGTTGACCACCGCGTCGCTTCCGGCCGAGAGTCGCCGGCCACGGGTGTCGAGCAGGCTGTCCAGGAACGCCTGCGTGCCGGCCAGCAGTTCGTCGAAGGCGATGTCGCCCGTGCCTGCGCGCCATGCCTGGGCACCGCCGCTGTGGCTGCTGCCGACATGGATGAAGCCGCGACCGAGCAGGTCGATATCCGCACTGGCGACCAGCGCGCCGATGCTCAGGCTGCCGCCGTCAACGGCAATGCTGCCTGCGTCGGCCTGGATCGCCGCCACGTCCACGTCACCGGCTGCGACGAGGCGGATGCCGCCACTGCCCGGCTGGCCATCGACCTGGCCGCCGGAATGGATGGAGCCGCCACTGCTGATTCCGCCACCGCGGGCGAGCAGGTCGATGTCGCCACCGGCATCGACGCCTTCGTCCAGGCGGATCGCGCCACCGGCATCGACCATCACGTCGCGGCCCGCCTTGATCCCGCGCAGGTCGACGCGGTCGACCAGGGTGTCG
>JAGHZW010000182.1:31280-32061 GCA_017745195.1 Pseudoxanthomonas sp.
ATGTTGAGCATGCCCTTGCGGCCCGCCTTGATCCCGCGCAGGTCGACGTCGCCACCGATGTTGAAGGTGAGGTCGCGACCGGCCTCGGCGGTACCCTCGACGGCCAGGTCGCCGGCGATGCCCACGACGAGGTCCTTGCCCGCCTTGAGCGAGTAGGTCCCGCCGAAACGCACGTCGGGCATGTCCAGGTCGCCGCCGGCGATGATGCCGACATCGCCGTGCGCCTCCACCCGCAGCCCGTAGATGTCCTGCGCGGCCTGCATGAACACGTCGCCCTGCAGGCTCTGCACCCGGCCCAGCCGCAGGTTGCGGCCGATCAGGGTGACCTGCCCCACCGCCTCGGCATTGCCGCCGTACAGGTCGCCGTCGGTGCGCACGAGGATGTCGCCACCGGACGCCAGGTGCGCGGTGGACAGGCCGTCCACCGCGTCCGGATCGGCCGGGGTGCCGAAGTGGATCTCAGCCAGCGAGCCTTCCGCGGCGGTCAGGGTCAGGTTGCCGCCGCTGTAGCCATGCTGGATCCGCAGCGGACCGCCGGTGACCTGCATGTCCAGCGTGGTCGCCGCGTCGGCGGCCCCGACCTCGATGCTGCCGGCGACCAGGTCGACCAGTCCGGCCGGGGTAGCCAGCGTGCCGGCGCTGAACTGCCGCTGCGCCTGCAGCCGCATGTTCCCGCCGGTGCTTTCGAGGTGTTGCAGGTCGGCGCTGCCGACATCGAAGCGCACGTCGGAACCGGCCGTGGCGGTGCCACCGGTCAATGACGTGGACATCTTCGCCAACG
>JAGHZW010000182.1:32073-36504 GCA_017745195.1 Pseudoxanthomonas sp.
ACGTCCAGCTGCTGCTGGGTCAGCGTGCCGGTCACGACCTGGGTCGCATCGCCCGCCACCTCAGCCGTGCCGATGTCGGCGGTGGTCGCCGCCAGCGACCAGTTGCCGCCGGATACCAGCGTCCCGGCCTGCAGGCTGCCGGCCACGACCATGTCGGTGTCACCGGCATGGCTTTCGGCGTCGCCCAGGACCAGGTCATCGGCACGCAGGTCAAGTGCGCCCCCTGCGTAGAGCGTGTCGATCGATACCGTACCGGTGCCGTCGAGATGCACGTCACCGCCGCCGCTGCGGACCTCGTCCAGGCTCACGTTGCCCAGCGTGGTCAGCCACTGGCTGCCGGCGCTGGCCAGGGTGCCGCCGCCGATGCCGCCGAGCAGCTTCAGGTACAGGCTGCCGGGAATGCTGGCGATGTCGAGCCGCTGGCCGCCCACCGTCACGTAGCGCACGGCCTGGCCGATGTCGCCGCCCGCGGCGCGCAGCCGCAGCAGGTCCATCGCCCGCCACTGCGCGTCGTCGTGCGCGGCCCTGAGCGAATACGCCTCGATGTCGATGCTGCTGCCGGCGGCGGTCGTTTCCACGTCGCCCAGTTCGGCGTCGCCGTCGACTCGGGCGAAGATGCCGTCGCGCGCCACCAGCGAGGTGCCGGCCTGCATCCGCCACAGGTTGCCCAGGTCCAGCGACAGGCCACCCAGGTTCCAGTTGCCGTATTGCCACAGGTCGGTGGCCTGGGCGATGTCGAGCAGCCCGCCGACGTCGACGTTGCCGAAGCGCAGCGTGCCGGGCAGGCCCAGCGCGCCCTGCAGGCCGCCGATCCAGGCGTCGCCGCCGATGTCCAGGTTGATCCGGTCGGCCAGGCCGCCGGTGCCGAGCTGGATCCGCGACAGTGAATCGCCGGCGTTGCCGGTCACCCACAGGTCGATGCTGCCGCCCAGCAGGTTCTCGCCGAACTGGGTCGACGCGGCCAGGTTGCCGAGCACGCGCAGGCGCAGGGCCTCGGTGCCGGTCACGCGCTGGATGCTGAGGTCGCCGTGGTTGACCAGGTCGATGACCTTGGCACGGGCGGTCAGGTCGCCGTCGATGTCGGTATGCAGGCTGCCGTCGCCGCCATTCGGGTCGCCGCCGATCGCGCCGCCCGCCGCTTCCAGCACCACGTCGTGGCCACGCACCACCACGTTGGTGCCATTGGCGCTGCTGATGCTGCCGTCGGTCTTGATGTGGATCGTCTGGCCGTTGACGTCGTAGATGTTGAAGTCGCGGTCGCCGCCCAGGTAGACGTCGCCGACGGCGGTGGCGCGGATGTCGCCGGTGGCGCGCAGGTTCACGTCGTCGCGCTGGACGATGCGGATCTGGGTCGGGTTGGTGTCGTCGTCGAAGTAGATGTCGTCGTACTCGGCCGAGGCCAACGCGGCGCGTTGCGCGGTGGTCAGCGCGCCCGGGCCCTGGCTCAGGTCGATGACCACGTCGGCGTCGAGCAGGCGTCCGATCCTGTTCGCCTCGAGGGTGACATCGCGCCCCTCGATGTTCATCGTCTCGATCCGGCTGGAGCCGCCGCTGCCGCGGTTGAGCAGGCTGGCGGAGACCGAATAGCGCAGCTCGTCCTCGGTCCAGTGCGAAGTGGCTTCAAGCGCGGCCAGCTCGGTCGGTGTTGCGCATCAGCCCGTCCAGGCCGCGTAGGCGCTGCCGCCGAACTCGGTGTTCCACCTGGCGAATTCGGCGCGCTGCTGCGCCTGCGCATCGGCGATCCGCGCATCGGTCCAGCCCAGTGCGCGCATCTGCGCGACTTGGTCGGCGCTGAAGTCGGCCTGTGCCGGGTCGTAGGTATCGGCCACCCAGCTGCCATTGACCAGCTGCAGGTTGCGCAGCTGCCAGTAGCGGGCGTAACGCTGGTTGCCGGCGCGGAGCAACGACTCCTTCTGCTGGAGCAGGGCATCGTCGGCGGCAGCGCCGGTCAGGCCCATGCCGGCCCACAGCTCGCGCAGCTGGTCGAGCGTGCGCTCGTCGTAGGTCAGGTCGGTGTTGCCGTCGAGCAGGTCGCCGTTGCGTACCTTCAGGTGCACGTCGCCGCCGGCGCGGACGGTATCCAGCCACAGGTCGCCGCGGGTTTCCTCGACGAAGACACCGCCGACCGCATCGGCGCTGAACAGCGCGCGCTCGTTGCTGCCGGTGTCGATGTTGAGCAGGCGGCCGGCGCTGCCGATGTTGCCGTGGGTGGAGACCAGGCCGATCGACGCGCCGGTGACCGCCGCGCCGCTGCTGCTGGTGATGTCGCCCTGGGCGGACAGGTTGACGTCGCCGCGCGCAGCTCGCTGTCGGCGATGTCGGCCTTGATCCGCGCGATCGTCGCCACCGCCGCATCGACGCTGGAACGCGAGCCGACCACCTGCGCCCGCGAGGCCTCCACCGCCGCCTGCGCCGCAGCCACCTGGGCCACGTTCGCGGCCAGCGCCGCCTCGGCGCCGCGCATCCGCGCGCGGTCGTCGTCGAGCTCCTGCATCGAGGCCGCGCCTTCGGCGGACAGGGTCTGCGAGCGCGCCAGCCGCCGCCGCGCCGCATCCAGTTCCGCTTCGCGCTGGGCGACCTGGGCCCGCGCCGCGGCGACGTCGCTTTCGCGCAGCGCGACCTGCGCCTGCGCCGCGGTCGCCGCATGTTCGGCCTGCGCCCGCCCGGCCTCGGCCTCCGAACGCTGCGCTTCCAGCACGTCGATCCGCATCTGCGCCAGCGGCTGGCCGGCGGTGACGAAATCGCCCTCCTGGACGAAGATCGCCTCGACCCGCCCGGGCAGCTTGGTCGCCACGTTGATCTCGGTGGCCTCGATCCGGCCGTTGCCGCGGACGAAGCCCGGGCCGGGGCCGCGGTCGGCGCGCTGCGACCAGGCCCACCAGCCGAGCAGTGCGGCGACGGCGAGCAGGGCGAGGATGACGATGTTCCTGCGGGTGAGGACGGATTTCATGGGGGGCCCTGTCGGTTGTCGCCAGGCGGTGTGGCGGCGGTGCCTTCGGTTGCCGCGGTTCCGCCGCCGAGCGCGGCGTAGAGCGCGACCTGGCTGGACAGCAGTTCGCGCTGGAACTGCACCACCTGCTGTTCCGCATCGAGCAGGTCGCGCTGCGCGTCGAGCACTTCGATGAAGGACGCCGACCCCGCCGAGTAGCGCAGCTGCGCCAGCCGCGCGCGCTCGGAAATCGCCTGCAGCGCGCGTCGCTGCACGTCGAGCCGTTCGGCCGCCCAGTGGCGCACCGCCAGCGCATCGGCCACTTCGCGGAACGCGGTCTGGATCGACTGCTCGTATTGCGCCACGGTGATGTCCCGGCGGACCTCGCTCAGGTCCAGGTTTGCGCGCAGCCGGCCGCCGTTGAAGATCGGCACGTGCAGCAGCGGGACGAAGTTCCAGGCGCGGCTGCCGGCATCGAACAGTCCGTCGAGTTCGGTGCTGGCGCTGCCGTAGCTGCCGGTCAGCGAGATCTGCGGGAAGAACGCCGCACGCGCGGCGCCGATGTCGGCATTGGCGGCGCGCAGCTGGTGTTCGGCGGCGAGGATGTCCGGGCGCGCCAGCAGCAGGTCCGACGGCAGGCCGGGCGACAGGTCGGCGAGCACCGTGGCCTCGTCGAACGGCAGCACCGGCGGCAGCGGTCCCGGATCGGCACCGAGCAGCTGGCCGAACGCGTGCAGCTGCAGCGCCCGCGCCTGCTCCAGCTGCATCTGCAGGACCTGCGCCTGCGCCAGCAGGGTCTGCACCTGGGTCAGTTCGAGCCGGGAAGACGAGCCCACCTCGTAGCGCCGCGTGTAGATGCGCTCGGATTCCACGCGGGTGGCCACGCTGCGGCGTGCGCGGGCCAGGCGTTCGTCGATCTCGCGCAGGCCGATGTAGCCGTCGGCAACCTGGGCGACCAGCGCCAGCTCGACCGAGCGCCGTCCCTCGCCGGTGGCCAGCCAGCGCTCCAGCGCGGCCTGCTTGAGGTTGCGGACCCGCCCCCACAGGTCCAGCTCCCAGGTGCTGAGGCCGACTTCGGCGCGGTACTCGCTGCCGACGACCGACTGGCCGCTGCCGTTGAGGTCGCCCGGCACCCGCGCCCGTGCCGCCTGCGCGTTGCCGCCGATGGTCGGGAACTGGTCGGCGCGCTGGATCTGGAACGCGGCGCGCGCTTCCTCCGCGCGCAGCGCCGCCACGCGCAGGTCGCGGTTGTTGTCCAGCGCGGTCTGGATCAGCTGCCGCAGCAGCGGATCGGTGAAGTAGTCCTGCCACCCGAGCGGTGGCGCCAGCCGGGTCGCCGCATCGAGCGGCGCGCTCGCCGGCCAGGCCGGCGGGACCGGCGACGGCGGTGCCTGGTAGGCCGGCGCCATCGAAACGCAGCCGGCAAGCGGCCCGGCCAGTGCGCAGGCGAGCGCAAGCTGGCGCTGTTCAACGGTGACTGGAACGGCGACATCGACCGCGTG
>JAGHZW010000183.1:0-1453 GCA_017745195.1 Pseudoxanthomonas sp.
ACCGTGGTGTTCTTCCTGCGCGCCTATGCGGCCTGAGCCGCGCCCGTCCGCGCCGCCGATCCGCCATGCCTGGTACTTCTTCGTGCTGCCGTGCCTGGTCCTGAACTACCTCGGCCAGGGCGCGCTGGTGCTCAAGCATCCGGAACTGGTCAAGAACCCGTTCTTCGAGGCGGTGCCGTCCTGGGCGCTGTACCCGATGATCGTGATGGCCACGCTGGCGGCGGTGATCGCCTCGCAGGCGGTGATCACCGGCGCGTATTCGGTGTCGCGCCAGGCGATCCAGCTGGGCTACATCCCGCGCATGCGGATCAAGCACACCTCGCACGACACCATCGGCCAGATCTACGTGCCGGGGGTCAACTGGCTGCTGATGGTGATGGTGCTCGGCCTGGTGCTGGCGTTCCGCACTTCCAGCAACCTGGCCGTCGCCTACGGCATCTCGGTGTCGCTGACGATGCTGATCGATACCTTGCTGCTCGCCCTGGTGGCGCGCGCGCTGTGGCCGCGCTGGCGCGGCTGGGTGCTGCCGCTGTGCGTGGTGTTCTTCCTGGTCGAGCTCGGCTTCGTCATCGCCAACGGCGCCAAGCTGCTGCAGGGGGCGTGGTTCCCGCTGGCGCTGGGCCTGGTCATGTTCACCCTGCTGCGGACCTGGCGTCGCGGCCGCGAACTGATGCGCGACGAGTTGCGCAAGGAAGGCATCCGCGTCGACACCTTCCTGCCCGGGCTGATGCTCGCCCCACCGGCGCGCGTGCCGGGCACCGCGGTGTTCCTGACCACCGACCCCACCGTGGTGCCGCATGCGCTGCTGCACAACCTCAAGCACAACAAGGTGCTGCACGAGCGCAACGTGTTCCTGACCGTGGAGACGATGCCGGTGCCGCACGCGCCGGTGGAGAAGCGGCTCAAGCTGGACCAGATCGGCGACGACTTCTACCGGCTGACGGTGCGCTTCGGCTTCATGGAAACCCCGGACGTGCCGCTGGCGCTGATGCGCGCCTGCGACGTCGGCGGGATGTCGTTCGATCCGATGGATACCACCTACTTCTCCAGCCGCGAGACCATCGTCGCCAGCGCGCGCCGCGGCATGCCGATCTGGCGCGACAAGCTGTTCGCGGTGATGCACCGCAACGCCGCGCCGGCGACGGGGTTCTTCCGCATCCCGGGCAACCGCCTGGTCGAACTGGGCTCGCAGGTCGAGATCTGAGCGCTGCCGGCCGCTACGCCGCGGCCGGACCGCGTGCGAACATGGGCGCATGAACGATCCGCGCATCCTCACCGCCGGCGCCACCCGCGAGGACGAGGCCCTCGAAGCCTCGATCCGGCCCAAGCGCCTTGACGAATACCTCGGCCAGCAGCCGGTCCGCGAACAGCTGGGCATCTATATCGAGGCCGCGCGCAGGCGCGGCGAAGCGCTCGACCACGTGCTCATCTTCGGCCCGCCGTTGATCACCAG
>JAGHZW010000183.1:1519-9106 GCA_017745195.1 Pseudoxanthomonas sp.
GCGCGTGGTCGCGCATCGCCAACCGCCTGCTGCGGCGGGTGCGCGACTACGCCCAGGTCAAGGCGGCCGGGCACATCGATGCACAGGTGGCCGGCGCGGCCATGGCCATGCTCAAGGTCGACCCGGAAGGCTTCGACGAACTGGACCGGCGCCTGCTGCGCACGATCATCGAGCACTTCGACGGCGGGCCGGTCGGCGTGGAGTCGCTGGCCGCCTCGCTGTCGGAGGAACGCGGCACGCTCGAGGACGTGATCGAGCCGTACCTGATCCAGCAAGGTTTCCTGGTCCGCACCGCGCGCGGGCGCATGGCCACGGCCAAGGCCTACCGGCACCTGGGGCTCATCGCGCCGGCTCGCGAGCCCGGCGAGCTGTTCTGAGGGGCGCGTGGTCGCGGCGCGGTGCCGCGGGACGCCTGCCGTCAGGCCCGGCGTCGCGCCGCGATGCGCGCGCAGGTGGCCACCGCCGCTTCAAGGCTGGACGGGTCGGCCAGGCCGCGGCCGGCCAGGTCCAGCGCGGTGCCGTGGTCGACGGCCACGCGCGGGTAGGGCAGGCCCAGGGTCAGGTTCACCGCGCGCTCGAAGCCGCTGTACTTGAGCACCGGCAAACCCTGGTCGTGGTACATCGCCAGCACCGCGTCGAAGCCGCGCAGCTTGCCGGGCAGGAACGCGGTGTCGGCCGGCAACGGGCCGACCAGCTGCATGCCTTCGCCGCGCAGCACCTCCAGCACCGGGATGATCATGTCGATCTCCTCGCGTCCGAGATGGCCGCCCTCGCCTGCGTGCGGGTTCAGGCCGAGCACGGCGATCACCGGCGCCTGGATGCCGAAGTCGCTGCGCAGCGCCTGCCAGGTCGTGCGCAACACGCGCCGCAGCAGGGCGCCATCGATCGCGTCGGCGACCTGGCGCAGCGGCAGGTGGGTGGTGGCAAGGGCGACGCGGACGATGTCGTTGGCCAGCATCATCACCACCTCGCGCCCGGCGTGGCCGGCGAGCAGCTCGGTGGTGCCGGTGTAGGCGATGCCGCCTTCGTTGATCGTGGATTTCTGCACCGGACCGGTGACCATGCCGGCGAACTCGCCGCGCATGCAGCCGGCGGCCGCGTCGAGCAGCGCCCCGACCACCGCACCGGCATTGCGCGGGTCCGGCCGGCCGAAGGCGACGGCGTTGTCGTTGGGAAACATGCGCAGCGGCAGGTCGCCGGGCCGGCGTACCGGTTCGTCCTCGTGCAGCAGGTTCAGGGGGAGCGACAGTGCGTTCGCCGCTGCCCTCAGCGTGGCTGGATCGGCCAGTGCGACCAGCCTGCAATCCTCGCGCGGCCTCTGCACGAGGCGCACGCACAGCTCCGGCCCGACCCCGGCCGGTTCGCCTGGAACCAGCGCGAGCCGGGGCAGCGCCATCTCAGCTGCCAGCGGGCGGCGGCGTGGTCGGGGTGGTGGCGGGCGCCTGCTCGGCGCCGGGAGCAGTGCCTTCCGGGGCGTGGTCGCCGACACGGAACACGACGTAGGCTTCGCCGCGCAGCTCCTGCAGGTAGCGGTTGAATTCCTCTTCCAGCTTGCGCCGGCCGATGGTCTCGCGGACCTGGGCGCGACGGTTGTTGTCGGTGACGTCGGTCTGGCGCTCGGCCACGCGCTGGATCACGTGCCAGCCCGCATCGGTGCGGAACGGCTGGGAGATGGCGCCATCGGTCAGTGCGGTCACCTGGTGGCCGAAGTCCGGGCCGAACGCATCGGCCGGGAACCAGCCCAGGTCGCCACCCTGGCCGCGGGTGTTGGTGTCCTCGGACGACTCGCGCGCCACGTCCTGGAAGTCGGCGCCGCCGGTGATGCGGGCGCGCAGGGTGTCGATCCGCGCCTTGGCGGTGGCATCGTCCTGGCGGTCGCTGACCCGGACCAGGATGTGGCGGACGTGGTACTCGGTGACGGTCTGCGCAGCGGCGCCGCCGGCCGTGTCGCGCACTTCGACCAGCTGCAGCAGCTGGAAGCCGCTGGGACCGCGGACCGGGCCGAGGATCTGCCCGGCCGACATGTCGCTGATCGTGCGCGAGAAGGCGCTCGGGATCTCGTCCAGGCTGCGCCAGCCCAGGTCGCCGCCTTCCAGCGCGTTGGGGCTGTCGGAATAGCGCACGGCGGCGGCGTTGAAGGTCAGCTCGCCACGGTCGATCACGCTCTTGATGCCTTCGATCTTGCGCTGGCCGGTGGCGATCTGCTCGGCGGTCGCGCCTTCGGGCAGGCCGACCAGGATGTGCGCCAGGTGGTACTGGCGACCACCGCTCGCCTGCTGGGCGAGCGCCGCGTCGACTTCGCTCTCGCTGACGTTGATCCGGCTCTGGGCGAAGCTCTGGCGCAGCCGCTGGACCATGATCTCGTCGTTCAGCGAACGGCGGAAATCGTCGAACGACAGGCCGTCGGCGGTGAGCCGCTGGCGCAGTCCGTCCACCGACAGGTTGTTCTGCTGGGCGATGGCCGCCACCGCCTGGTTCAGTTCCTGGTCGCTGACGCGGATGCCGTTGCCCTTCGCGCGCTCGACCTGCAGGCGGGTCAGCACCAGGCGCTCCAGCACCTGCCGCTCCAGCACCGCGCGCGGCGGCAGCTGGTCTTCACGGCCGGCGTACTGGCTGATGACGTTGCGCATCGCCACGTCGAGTTCGCTCTGCAGGACGACGTTTTCGTCCACGATCGCGGCGATGCGTTCCACCGGCTGCGCCTGCTGGGCAGCGGCGGTGAAGGGAAGGGAGAGCAGGGCGGCGACCGCCAGCAGGGTCGCGGAAAGACGTGGGCTCATGGACTCACGGAATGATGTTCGGATCGTAATCGTCCGGATCGGGCGTGGTGTTGCTGGGCGGGACCAGATACAGGTCGTCGCGGTAATAGCCGAGAATAGCACGGCGCAAGGTTCGCTCCGTGTCCTGACCCGCCGACCCTAGGCCCTTGAGCACGAATTCAAACTGAATGGCGTTGTCGATCTCGCCTTCGCGGTTGTGGACGTAGCGGCGGGCCAGGACGCGCACGGCCAGGCAGCAGCTGTCCCACTGCACGCCGCCGACCGCTTCCAGCAGCTTGCCGTCGTCGAACGAGTAGTAGTAGCGGCCGACGACCGCCCACACCGGGGTGATCGGGTACAGGAACGAGAAGTCGGCCTGCTCGAGCAGGTCGCGGCGGTAGCGGTAGTTTAGGTTGACCACGCCGTCGCTCGGCCACAGGTAGCGCGCACGCACGCTGGCCAGGTCCTCGCGGCGGAACTTGGGGTCCCACTGGTAGGAAGCGCCCAGGTTCCAGCGGTCGTTGATCACGTAGTTGGCGTCAGCCACCCAGGCCGACTTGCCTTTCTCGACCGGAAGCTCGCCGGGCGCGACCACCCGCGAATCCTCGAAGTAGTGGATCTGGCCGATGCTGGCCGACAGCTTCTCGCGACCATCGGCCTGGCGGATCAGGCGGGTGCTCAGGGCGACGGTCAGCTGGTTGGCGTCGGTCTGGCGGTCGGCGCCGGAGTAGCGGTTGTCGCGGAACAGCTGGCCCCAGCTGAAGGTGAACGGCCGGGTGTCGAACAGCGGCAGTCCGTCCTGGTCGCGGTACGGCGCGTTGAGGTAGAACAGCCGCGGTTCCAGCGTGTGCAGGTAGGCGGTGTCGCCGATGGTGGTGTCGCGGTCGAAGTACATGCCCGCGTCGAGCGAGGCGATCGGCAGGCTGCGATCGGGCGAGGTGTCGCCGCCCAGCGACTGGGCGAGGTCCTCGTCCAGCTGGTAGCCGGTATAGCGCCAGGCCAGGGTCGGGGTGATATACCAGGCCGGACCGCCGAGCCGCGCGGAGATGTAGGGCTTGATGTCCAGGCGGCTGCCGCCGGCCTTTTCCGGATGCTGGAAGCGCACCGCCTCGGCCCACAGGCCGACGTCGAACCACCGGCCCAGCGGCTGGTCCCAGTCCAGGTAGGTGCGCGGCAGGCGGTTGTAGGGCAGGTTGAGGTCGGTGAGGGTGTAGTCGGTGAGCTGGTAGTACTCGGCCATCGCACCGGCGTTCCAGTACTGGCCAAGCCCGTAGATGCCGGCGGTGCTCTGCAGGTAGGAGGCTGAGATGCCCGCCAGCCGGTTGGAGAAATCCTCGACGTAGCGCTCGTCGCTGACCCAGCCCAGGGTGGCGCGCGCCTGCCAGGTCTTGTCGACGTTGTGGTAGCCACTGAACAGGAAGCGCCCGCGGTCGTCGTTGTCGCGCAGGTCGTCGCTGGGCATGTACGCGGCATTGAGCGTGCCGCGGCCGCCTTCGTACAGGTAGCGGAATTCGGTATCCAGCATCAGCCCGCGCTGGCTCATCCAGCGTGGCGTCAGGGTCATGTCGTAGTTCGGCGCCAGGTTGATGTAGATCGGCTGCTTGTAGTCGAAGCCGTTGCGCCCGGACATGCTCACCGACGGATACAGCAGTCCGGTCATGCGCCGGTCGTCGACCGGGAACTTGAACCAGGGCACGTACAGGATCGGAAAGTTGCCCATGCGCAGCACGGCGTTGCGGGCCACGCCGAAGCCCTCGTCGCTGTCCACGTCGATCTGCTGCGCGCGCAGCTCCCACATCTGCTGCGAAGGGTCGCAGGTGCTGTAGGTGGAGCGGTGCATCTGCCCGAGCGGTCCGGCCAGGCGGATCGAGTCGGCGCCGCCGTTGCCGCGCCGGTCCACCAGCTGGTAGCGGATGTCGCTGATGGTGTGGATGTCGGTGTTCTGGTTGCCTTCGGCGCGCTCGGCGATGATGCGGATGCCCGAATCCTGGTAGCGGACGTTGCCTTCGGCGACGTAATCGCCGCTTTCCGTGTCGAACTTCAGCCGGTCGGTGCCGAGGAACTGGTCGCCGCGGGCCAGGGCGACGTTGCCCTGGAACTGGGGCGTGGTGCGGGTGCCGACCTGCTCGTCGCTGTCGATCACGGTGGGCTGTTCGTCGCGGGCCGGGTCGCCCGGCTGCGCCGCCGCCGGCGCGCCGGTGAACGGCGGGATGATGTCGCCGGCCGGGCACAGTGCCCAGTTCATCGGCTTCTCGGCCGCGATCGCCGGGCCGGAAAGGCAGGCGGCGATGCTCAACGACAGCGGGAGCAGGCGCAGGGGGGGTCGCACAGGCGGGGGCATCCGGGCCGAAAAATCGCTGGTAGCTTGCCGGATGGGGTGCATGGGGGCAATGAACGCGCGCCGGCGGCAGGGCCGGGGTTCATGCCCGCCATGGCAGGCCGGCCGGACTCAGGCGCGCAGCGCACCCACGTGGGCGACCGCGCATTCGGCCAGGGCTTCCAGGTTGTAGCCGCCCTCGAGCATCGACACGATCCGGCTGCCATGCCGCCGGGCCAGCGCGAGCAACTCGGCGGTGATCCAGGCGAAATCGTCGGCATCGAGCATCAGGTCGGCCAGCGGGTCGGCCATGTGCGCGTCGAACCCGGCCGAGACCAGCAGCAGCTGCGGGCGGAAGTCGTCCAGCGCGGGCAGCAACGCGTCCAGCCAGGTGTTGCGGAAGCGGAAGCCGCCACTGCCCGGCGGCAGCAGCACGTTGTGCAGGTTGCCGGCACCGCGCTCATGGACGCTGCCGCTGTGCGGATACAGCCCGGACTGGTGGCTGCTGAAATAGGCCACCCGGGGTTCCGACTGGAAGATGGCCTGGGTACCGTTGCCGTGGTGGACGTCGAAATCGACCACGGCAACGCGTTCCAGGCCGTGCCGGTCGCGCGCATGGGCGGCCGCGACCGCCACGTTGTTGAACAGGCAGAAGCCCATGGCCGCGTCGGCAGTGGCGTGGTGGCCGGGCGGCCGTACCGCGCAGAAGGCGGTCGCGTCCTCGCCGCACATCAGCGCGTCGACCGCGGCGATGCCGGCACCGGCGGCGTGCAGCGCGGCGCGGCCGGAGCCGGCCGAAAGCACGGTATCCGGATCCAGCCGCAGGCGTTCCCGGTCGTCGGGCAACGGGCGCAGCACCTCGTCGACCAAGGCGGCGGCATGCACGCGCAGCAGGTCGCCGCGCTTGGCCATCGGCGCTTCGCGCCAGGCCTGGTCGGGGAATGCCCGGTGCAGCGCGTCGAGGATCGCGCGCAGCCGCGCCGGCCGTTCCGGATGTTCCGGGCCGGGGTCGTGGTCGAGGCAGGCGGGGTGGGTCCAGGCCAGCATGGTGTCAAGCTAGCGCGGCGGCGGGCCCGGGCGCCATCGCCATCGCCTGCGCGGGCGGCTCAGCGCGCGGCGTTGCGCCGTTCGTGCTGCCACAGCACTTCGCCATGGCCGTCGGCACGGGCCAGCACGCGGGCCAGGACGAACAGCAGGTCGGACAGCCGGTTGAGGTAACGTACCGCTTCGCCACGCACCGGCTCAAGCCGGGACAGCGCTACCGTCTCACGCTCGGCGCGGCGCACGATGGTCCGGGCCAGGTGACAGCGCGCGGCGGCCTCGCCGCCGGCCGGCAGGATGAAGTCCTTCAGCGGCGGCAGGTCGGCGTTGTAGCGGTCGAGCTCGCGTTCCAGGGCATCGATGTCCTCGCCGTGGATCGCCGCATGGCCGGGAATGCACAGCTCGCCGCCCAGGTCGAACAGCTGGTGCTGCACCGTGGTCAGCAGGTCGCGGATGCCGTCGGCGACGTGCGGTGCGGCCAGGACCACGCCGATCGCCGAGTTGGCCTCGTCGACCGTGCCATAGGCGGTGACCCGCGCCGAGTCCTTGCCGGTGCGGCTGCCGTCGCCCAGCCCGGTGCTGCCGTCATCGCCGGTGCGGGTGTAGATCTTCGAGAGGCGGTTACCCATCGGCAGCGGCGCGCGACGCGGTTCAGTGCGCGGTGCGGCCGGCGCGCAGCATCGGCGCGATGCGCTCGGCGGCCACCTGCAGCACCGCGGCGATGCCGACGTAGTTCGCGGCGGTCACCAGGTACGGCGCCAGCCAGTCGGTGTAGTTCTTCCACCAGCCGGCAAGGGTCGGTTCGGTGACCGAGTCGCTGATCCAGTAGAAGCTGCCCTGGGCCAGCAGGTGGCAGGCCAGCACCGCGACCACGAACGCGACGGCCAGGCGGCCCATCGCCTCCCAGCTGGCGCCGGTGTAGCGGCGGCGCAGCCAGGCGCCGCCGAACCACATCGCGGCATAGGCCGGGACCAGGAACCAGTACGCGGCCGAGACGCAGTAGTGATCCCAGAAGCTCATCCCCTGGCCGTTGATCACCCGCCAGTCCACGCCCACCGCCAGCGCCATCAGCAGCGGGAAGGCCCAGCGGCCCCAGCCGCGCAGGTGGAAGCCGGCGATGAAGAACACCGCCCAGCTCGCGTCCGGCGGCGAGAAATGGTCGAACACGTGCGCGCGCGAGGCGGCCATCAGCAGGGCCAGGACGGACAGGATGAACAGTCGGGACGTATTGGCGGTCATGGCGCACGGGTGATGAAGACTAGGCCCGCATTCTAGCCCAAGCCCGGCGACGGCCGGCGGCGTGGCCCGCGGCCCGCCACGATGTGCTGTGGTGCATGCCGACGCGGCGCCGCGGAAGTGGCACGCAGGACGGCGTTGCCGGCGCCGTCGGGCGTCGGTGCCGGCGGAACCCGCCGCGTATCATGTGCCGATGATCCGGCACGACATCCCATCCGAAATCCGGCCCGCCTG
>JAGHZW010000183.1:9183-11118 GCA_017745195.1 Pseudoxanthomonas sp.
CCAGAACACCGACATCCCATCCGAAATCCGGCCCGACATCCGCATCCATGACGTGCTCATCGTCGGCGGCGGCCTGGTCGGCGCCAGCCTGGCGATCGCCCTGGAAGACCTGTCGCTGGACGTGGCCCTGGTCGAAGCCACGCCGCCCGGCGACCTGCCGGCGGCGTTCGACCAGCGCAACCTGAGCCTGGCGGCGGCCTCGGTCAATGCGCTCGATGCGCTCGGCGTCGTGCGCGAGCTGCGCGCGCCGACCGGCGCGATCCGCCGGATCCATGTCAGCCGCGCCGGCGACTTCGGCAGCGTGCGGCTCGACGCCGCCGACTACGGCCGCGAAGCCTTCGGCCAGGTGGTGGTCGCGCGCGACTTCGGTGATGCGCTGGAGGCCCGGCTGTCGCGGCGGCCGCGCCTGACCCGGTATCGCCCCGCGCGTTTCCTCGGGCTGGAAGGCGATGCGGGCCACGCCCGTGGCGTGCGCCTGGCGACGGCCGATGGCGAGCTTTCGTTGCAGGCACGCCTGCTGGTCGCCGCCGACGGCACCCGCAGCATGCTGCGCGATGCGCTGGGGATTTCCAGCCGCGATCACGACTATGGCCAGACCCTGTTCGTGGCGCGGGTGCGCGGCGAACGCGCGCCCGACGGCACCGCCTGGGAACGCTTCACCGACAGCGGCCCGACCGCGCTGCTGCCCCGTGGCGACCGCGCCTGGGGCGTGGTCCACGGCGTCCCCAGTGCGCAGGCCGCGGCCGTCGCCGCGCTGGACGAGGCCGGCTGGCTGGCGCGGATCCAGCAGGCGTTCGGCTGGCGCGCCGGGCGTCTGCTCGGGGCCGGCGAACGCAGTGCCTATCCGATCGCCTCGGTCATCGCCGATGCCCTGGCCGCGCCGCGCGCGTTGCTGCTGGGCAACGCCGCGCAGACGATCCATCCGGTCGGCGCACAGGGCTTCAACCTCGGCCTGCGCGATGCGCTGACCCTGGCCGAGGAACTGCGCGTGCATGCGGGCGATCCGGGCGATGCATCGCTGCTCGCCCGCTACGCGCAGCGCCGCCGGGAAGACCGCGAACGCACGCTCGCCTTCTCCGACGGACTGGCGCGGATGACCGCCAATCCCTCGCCGCTGCTGCGGCCGCTGCGCAGCCTCGGCCTGCTCGCCGCCGATCGCGGTGGCTGGCTGCAGTCGTGGCTGGTCGGCGGCGCGATGGGTTTCCGCGGCGACGTGCCGGAGCTGTGCCGATGACCGGTTACATGAAAGGCCGCGTGCGCCTGGACGTGGTCGTGGCCGGCGGCGGCGTGGTCGGCGCAGCCTGTGCGCTGGCCCTGGTCCGCGCCGGACTGGAGGTCGCCCTGGTCGAGCCGCGGCCGGCGCCGCGCTGGCTGGCCGGGCAGCCGGACCTGCGCGTGTATGCGCTCGCTCCGGACAACGCGGAACTGCTCGACCGGCTTGGTGTATGGCCGCAGGTGAGCGCGGCGCGCGCGAAGCCGTATCGCTGCATGCGGGTGTGGGATGCGGCCGGTGGCGGGGAGCTTTCGTTCGAGGCGTCGTCGATGGCGCGCGGGGAGCTGGGCTGGATCGTCGAGAACGACCTGCTGGTCGACCGCCTGTGGGCGGCACTCGCTTCCGCGGACGTGCACCTGCATTGCCCGGCGCGGGTCGAGGCGATGGAGCAGGACGCCGCCGGCGTGCGCCTGCGCCTCGACGACGGATCGCGCCTGGAAGCGCGGATCGCAGTGGCCGCCGATGGTGCGGGCTCCAGCTTGCGCCGGCTGGCTGGGCTGGAGGTCGATGCGCACGATTACCGCCAGCGTGGCGTGGTCGCCTTCGTCGAGACGGAAAAACCGCACCAGGACACTGCCTGGCAGCGTTTCCTTCCGACCGGCCCGCTGGCGCTGCTGCCTTTCACCGGGGTGCTCGACGCGCACGGCGAGGAAACCGTCCTT
>JAGHZW010000183.1:11155-32567 GCA_017745195.1 Pseudoxanthomonas sp.
ACCGACGCGTCCGCCGCGCGGCTGGGCCGTGCCGTACCGGTGTCGCCGCGGGTGGCGTTCCCGCTGCGCCGGCAACTGGTGCGGCAGCAGGTATCAGGCCGGGTGCTGGTGCTCGGCGATGCCGCGCACGTGGTCCATCCGCTGGCCGGACAGGGCGTCAACCTCGGCCTGCGCGATGTCGCCGCGCTGCTCGGCGAAGTCGAAGCCGCGCGCGCACGCCGCGCCGACTGGACCGCGCCGCATCGCCTGCAGCGCTGGGCGCGGACGCGGCGCAGCGACAACACGGTTTCGGCCTACGCGTTCGAAAGCATCAACCGGATCTTCTCCAACGCCGATCCGCTGGCATCGCTGGCGCGTGGCCCATTGCTGGGCCTGGCCGGGAAACTGCCGCCGCTGCAGCGCGCGCTGTGGCGACACGCGGCCGGCCGCTGAGCCGCGCCGCGTCGCGGGCCGCCTTCAGAGAATCCAGCCGGCGAGTTCTTCGCGTTCCAGGTAACCGTCGCGGTTGCCGTCGACGTTGCCGAACTCCGACTGCAGGCTGCGGTCGACCGCCGCCTCCTGTCGGCTGACGCGGCCGTCGCCGTCGGCATCGAGCACGGCGAAGTCCAGGCGGTCGCCGCCGACCAGGCTGCGCGGCTCCAGCGAACGGATGATGGTGCGCTCGCCGTGCGTGCCTTCGATCACGACCATGCCGGTCTGGTGCTGCAGCGGCTGGTCGATCGGCGTGGCCACTGGTGGCGACAGCGGCAGGGTGTCGGCAGGCGGACCCTTTGCCGCGAGGGCCGGGGCGGTGGCCAGCAGGAGCAGGGCAGCGAGCGGGATGGAGGGATTCATGGCGCGGGACAGCAGGGGCGAGGCAGGTCACGCTAGGGCTGGCCCGGTGAAGCGCCGTTGAACCGCGCGACCCGGTCCATGCGGCCGGGTCGCGCTTCGCGCCGGGTCAGAGGACGATGCGGCGGCCGCCGTCGCGGGCCGAGGCGTAGACCGCGTCGACCACGCGCAGGTCGCGCACGCCTTCCTCGCCCGGCACCAGCTGCGGCGTGCCGCGCAGGATCGCCAGTGCGTCATCGTCCATCTGCTTCGCCTGCTGGTGGCGGACCGCGTCGGCGAAGGTTTCGCCGCTGCTGGTGCGGCCCTTGAGGCCGTCGTAGGTCTGGAACGGGGACAGCTGGTACCAGCCGCGCTCGCAGTCCGCGCGCAGGGTGTTCATCTCCTGGCCGAAGCTGGTCGAGCATTCGGCGACCAGTCCGTCGGCGAATTCCAGGGTGAAGTGCATGGTTTCGTCCACGCCCTGGAACAGGTGCGGGCGGTGGATCTCCTGGCGCGCGCTCACCGCCACCGGTTCCTGGCCGGTGATGTAGCGCGCGGCGTTGAGCGAGTACACGCCCATGTCGTACATCGCGCCGCCGCCATGCTGCGGCAGCAGCCGCCACGGCTTGTTGGCCGGGTCGACGTCGTCATAGGCGTGGAAGCCGGCCTCGGCGCGGACCTTCAGGATCTTCCCGTAGGGTTTCTCGCGCGCCATCGCCATCAGCCGCCGCGTGTTGGGCTCGTGCTGCAGGCGGTAGCCGACCGCCAGCTGCACTTTCGCGGCGCGGCATGCATCGACCATCGCCTGGCCCTCGGCCGCGTTCATCGCCATCGGCTTCTCGCACCACACGTGCTTGCCGGCGTTGGCCGCGCGCAGGGTCAACGGCTTGTGCAGGTCGTTGGGCGTGACGATGTAGACGGCCTGGATGTCCGGGTTGTCGGCGATCCGGTCGAAGTCGTCGTAGCTGTAGACATTGGCGTCGGGAATGCCGTGCTTCTGCTGCCACACCGGGATCTTCTCCGGCGAGCCGGTCACGATCCCGGCCAGGTGGCAGTGCTCCGTCAACTGCAGGCCGGGTGCGAGCCGGGTGGTCGCGTAGTTGCCGAGTCCGACCAGGGCCACGCCGATCGAATCCTTGCGCCGCAGGCCTTTGCCGGTCTTGTCCATGGAGTTCTCTGCGCGGAGGGGAAGGGTGGCGCCGATGCCGGCGCCAGCCATCGCGGCGAGCAGGCGACGGCGGGTGAGTTCCAGGTGCATGCGGTTGGGCTCCAGTCCGGTCGCGCCGACGGCGCGGATCGCCCCCGCACCATAGGGCGCCGGCGCCCGCATCGCCAGCCCGGCGGCGGAATGCGGGGCATGCCGGCGCCGGATACCTGGGCCGCTCTGGCACACTCGCGGCGGTCCACCCCGCGCCGTCCGGGATGCAGGCCGCCCCCGGCGGGCCGGCTCCCGCACCGCGGTGCGGCATACGGCGCCGCCGCCGCTGTCACAGCTCCTGCGACAGCCACGATCGATACTGCTTCACCGGAGGAGGCACGATCCATGCAGCAGCTCGAACTGAAAGACCCGGCCACGTTCGCCGCCGAATTCCTGCGCCAGACCCAGCTGCAGGGCTTCGGCGCGCTGAGCAAGCGCGACCTGGAACTGCTGGTCTACGTGCTGCTCGAGCGCGATGGCGCGATTGACCGCAACGCCAGCAACCATGCCGCTGCCGCGCAGCTGCGGATCACCCCGGCCAAACTGCGTGCCCTGCGCAGCGACGGCTACGCGCGCTGGCGCCAGCTGGTGGCCGAGCCGGCCGACGCGGCCTTGCGCCGGATCCTCGGCAACGTGTTGACCGAGGCCAACCTGCGCGCAGGCAGCCGTCATGTCAGCGAGCGCAGCCGCAAGGACGGTTTCCTCGCCGTGCGCGTCGAGCACCCCGACGACCGCCTGCAGCTGGAGCAGGCGATCCTGGATGCCGGTGCGCTGCCGGTCTACGAACGCAACCGCGAAGTGCTGGCGGTTCGCTTCGACACGCTGGTCACGCTGGCCGAGCGCAGCGGCTTTCTGCAGCCGGACACCGAGTCGGTGGTCAAGGCGCTGAAGAAGCTGGCCCCGGCCTCCGAGGAGCTGGCCGACCTGCTGGAAAAGGACATCACCAAGCTGCGCTGGGAAGACGCGCGCAATGCGCTCAACAGCCTGGGGGCAAAGGCGGTGTCGTCCAGCGCCGAGGGCGGGGTGAAGGCGCTGCTGAAGCTGGCGTTCCCGTTTCTTCCGTGAGCACGGCTCGACCGGGCACGGTTCGCCTGGGCACGTCTGGCCTGAGCGGCGGGCGTCAGGCCTTTGGCGTGGCGAAGACCGTGATCTCCTCGCGGTCGTGGTAGAGCTGGCGCGCACGCACGGTCAGCGGCCTGCCGGCCTGTTCGGCGAACAGGTCCAGGCACAGCCGGGTTTCCTGCCAGCGCTTCTTCATCGGCAGCTTGAGGTTGAACACCGCGTGCCGGCACCAGCCCTCGCGGAACCACTGCGCCATCCGCGCGGCGACCTTGCTCGGCTGCTCGACCATGTCGCAGACCATCCAGTCCAGCGGTTGCGACGGATGCCAGCGGAAACCGTCGGCACGCAGGTGCTCGACCAGACCGGTGTCGAGCACGTGCTGGCGCAGCGGGCCGTTGTCGACCGAGGTGACCCGCAGGTGGTTGCGGGTCAGGACCCAGGTCCAGCCGCCTGGCGCGGCGCCGAGGTCGGCGGCGGTCATGCCGGGGCGCAGCAGGCTTTCCCGCTCGCCGGCATCGAGCAGGGTGAGGAAGGCTTCTTCCAGCTTCAATGCCGAACGCGACGGCGCATCCGGCAGCAGCTTCAGGCGCGGGATGCCGAGCGGCCACGGCGCGCTGTCGCGCGGGTCGGCCATAGCCAGCAGCGCGTGGTCGCCGGCGAGGAAACACACGTGCAGCCGTGGCAGCCGCGGGTCTTCCTTCGCCGACAGCAGCCCGGCTTTGCGCAGCGCCGGGCGCAGCGCGTTGCCGAAGCTGCGCGCCAGTCCTGACAGCGGCTTGCCGGCATCGGAATCCGGATGCTCGACCCACACGTCGCCCAGGCGCAGGTCGCCGGGCAGCGCGGCGAGCAGCGGGGTCAGCCGGTCCTTCGGGTCCAGTCCGCGCAGTTCGGTCAGCAGGCGCAGCTTCTGCCGGGCGAAGACCAGGTCGCGCAACGGCAGCGCACGGGTCAGTGCCTGCGCATCGGCGTCGTCGCCGGTGACGAACAGCACGTAGCCGTCGTCGCGGCTGGCGCGGGCATAGCCGCCGATGCCGGCCAGCGCAGCACGTTCGCCGAGTTCGGCGGCCAGTTCCGGTTCGAAGCCCTGGCGGCAGTAGCCGAGCAGTCCCTGCATCGTCATCGGTTCAGTAGCGCTCGCCGCCGCTCTCGCCATAGGCGCGCAGCACGGCGCGCGCCTGGTCGCGGAGCAGGTCGCGGCTGACCGCGATGCCGCGGCGTTCCAGTTCGCCGATCCAGTCCGCCGGCAGCGGGCCTTCGTCGAACTCGGTCAGTTCCATCACGTCCTCGGAGCGGGCGCCGATCAGCAGGCGGTCGATGCCGGCCCAGATCGTCGCGCCGTAGCACTGGCAGCATGGCTGCGAGGAGGTGGCCAGGGTCACCGGCGCCAGCACGTCGTTCAGGCGCGGCGTCTGCAGGCGCTGCTGGGCCAGCATGTAGGCCATGTTCTCGGCGTGCGCCAGCGAGGTGGTCTGCGGCACCACCCGGTTCACGCCGGCGGCGATCACGCGATGGTCCGGGCCAAATACTGCTGCGCCGAACGGGCCGCCGCTGCGCGCCTCGATATTGCGCCGCGACAGCTCGATCGCCAGCGCCACCTTGTCCTCGTCGGAAACGAAGACGTCGGCCGGATCGACCACGTCGTGGACCCAGGCCGGCAGGGTCAGGTGGACCTGGGCGTACAGCATGGCGTGCGTGCTCAGCCCGCGGCCCAGGTGTCGCGCAGGGTCACGCTGCGGTTGAACACCGGCTTGTCGACCGTGTGGTCGCGGCGGTCGGCGACGAAGTAGCCGGTGCGCTCGAACTGGAACGACTGTTCCGGTGCGGCCTGCGCCGCGGCCGGTTCGATCCAGCCCTGCACGGTCTTCTTCGATTCCGGGTTGAGGTAATCGCGGTAGGTCTTGCCCTCGGACTCGTCGTCGGGCTTCTCCACCGAGAACAGGCGGTCGTACAGGCGGATCTCCGCGGCCACCGCGTGCCTGGCGCTGACCCAGTGGATGGTGCCCTTGACCTTGCGGTTGGCGCCTTCCATGGCCGGGCGCGATTCCGGATCCAGCCAGCCGCGCAGCTCGACGATCTCGCCGGCCTCGTTCTTCACCACCTCGTCGACGCGGGCGATGCCGGCGCCGCGCAGGCGCACTTCGCCGCCCGGGACCAGTCGCTTCCAGCCCTTCGGCGGAACCTCGGCGAAATCCTCGCGCTCGATCCACAGTTCGCGCGAGAACGGCACCTGGCGTTCGCCCTGCGACTCGTCCTTGGGATGGTTGGAGAAGGTCAGCGATTCTTCATGCCCTTCCGGCAGGTTGGTGAGCACGAATTTCAGCGGTTCGATCACCGCCATGCGCCGCGGCGCGCTCGCGTCCAGATCCTCGCGCAGGCAGCCCTCGAGCACCGAGAAGTCGATCACCGAGTTCTGCTTGCTGATGCCGACCCGGTCGACCAGCAGGCGCAGCGCGGCCGGCGTGTAGCCGCGGCGGCGCAGGCCCTGCAGGGTGTACATGCGCGGGTCGTCCCAGCCTTCGACCAGGTTCTCGGCGACCAGCTGGGTCAGCTTGCGCTTGCTCATCACCGTGTAGTTGATGTTCAGGCGCGAGAATTCGATCTGGCGCGGCTTGGCCGCTTCCTTCGGCAGGCCGTGCTTCTCCAGCGGTGCCAGCAGCTCGGGGTTGCCGGCCAGGTCGACGTTGTCCACGCACCAGTCGTACAGCGGGCGGTGGTCCTCGAACTCCAGCGTGCACAGCGAGTGGGTGATGCCCTCGATCGAATCGCCCAGCGCGTGGGCGAAGTCGTACATCGGGTAGATCGGCCACTCGTTGCCGGTGTTCTGGTGCTCGACGTGCTTGATCCGGTACAGCGCCGGGTCGCGCAGGTTGATGTTGCCGCTGGCCATGTCGATCTTGGCGCGCAGGGTGCGGGCGCCGTCGGCGAACTCGCCGGCGCGCATCCGCGCGAACAGGTCCAGGTTCTCCTCGACGCTGCGCTCGCGGTACGGCGAGTTGCGGCCCGGCTCGGTCAGGCTGCCGCGGTAGGCGCGCACTTCATCCGCGCTCAGGTCGCAGACGAAGGCCTTGCCGTCGCGGATGAGCTTCTGCGCGGCCAGGTAGTAGACCCCGAAGTAGTCCGAGGCATGGCGCAGGCTGGCCCAGTCGAAACCCAGCCAGCGCACGTCGTCCTGGATCGCGGCGACGAACTCGGGGTCTTCCTTGGCCGGGTTGGTGTCGTCGAAGCGCAGGTTGCAGCGCCCGCCGAACTCGGCGGCGATGCCGAAGTCCAGGCAGATCGCCTTGGCATGGCCGATGTGCAGGTAGCCGTTGGGCTCGGGCGGGAAGCGGGTGCGGATCGCGGCGTGCTTGCCGCTGGCCAGGTCCTCGCGAACGATCTGGCGGATGAAGTCGCGCTTCTCCGGGATGGCGGTCTCCGGCGTGGCGTCGGCGGTCGGGGCGGGCGTTTCGGAAGGGGACATGGAGCGTGCGGGGGACAAGGCCAAACCGGAAGTTTAGCCGAGCGGCCCCCGCGCCGCCCGGCGTATGCTGCCGCTGGGCCGTTCACGCGGGAACGTCATGACTCGACCGCTGCTGGTCATCGGCAACCGGAACTACTCGTCCTGGTCGCTGCGGCCGTGGCTGCTGCTGCGCCAGGCCGGGGTCGATTTCGACGAGCTGCGGCTGCCGCTGGACACGCCGGAGTTCGCCGCACGGATCGCCGTCCATTCGCCGAGCGGACGGGTCCCGGTCCTGCGCGATGGCGACCTGCGGGTCTGGGATTCGCTGGCGATCTGCGAATACGCCAACGAGCGCTGGCTCGGTGGCCGTGGCTGGCCGGCCGACCCGGCCGCCCGTGCAGTGGCCCGTTCGGCGGCCGCGGAAATGCATTCGGGCTTCACCGCCCTGCGCACCCAGCTGCCGATGGACAGCCGGCGCCGGCCCGACGCGTACCGCTGGGACGCCGCGGCCCAGGCGGACATCGGCCGCGTCCAGGCGCTGTGGCGCGAACTGCGCGCCGCGCATGGCGGCGACGACGACTTCCTCTGCGGCCGCTTCGGCATCGTCGACGCGATGTACGCGCCAGTCGCCATCCGCTTCGCCGGCTACGGCGTGCCGCTGGACGGGGTGGCGCAGGCCTACGCGGACGCCCTGCTGGCCCTGCCCGCGATGCGCGAATGGCGGGCCGCGGCCGAGGCGGAAGCCGAGGTGATCGACGCCGTCCAGGCGCTGTGCACGGCGTGAGTCCAGAGGAGATCATCACCATGCAGGTCGTCTACCGCGCCCACAACCTGATCGATGCCCACCTCGCCAAGCACGCGCTGGAGGGCGCCGGCATCCCGGCCTTCGTCTTCGGCGAAAACCTGCTGGGAGGCGCCGGCGAACTGCCGCTGTTCGGCGTGCTGCGGGTGTGCGTGCCGGACCCCTATGTGCCGGAAGCGGATGCAGCGTTGCAGGCGGCGGGCTTGGGCGGGGAGGATCCCGACCCCATTCCCGATGCCGACCCCGGCCTGTTGCCGGCCTGAAGGAGCACGTGATGGACCTTGGATCGATGCTCGGCATCGGCGCCTGGAAACAGCGTATGCCGCGCGAGCAGGACCTGCTCCCCGGTCGCGAGCAGCCATTGCCGCTGCACAACGTGCACCATGTCCACGGCCGCCCGTTGCGGGGTGACGCCGCGCAGGATTTCGCCGGCATGGAGACCGTCGATGTCGGCCTGGGCTGCTTCTGGGGCGCGGAGCGCAAGTTCTGGCAGCTGCCGGGGGTGTTCACTACCGCGGTCGGCTATGCCGGCGGCGGCACGCCGAATCCGACCTACGAGGAGGTGTGCTCCGGCCGCACCGGGCATACCGAGGTGGTGCGGGTGGTCTACGACCCGGCCCAGGTGGATTTCGCGACCGTGCTGAAGACTTTCTGGGAGTCGCACGACCCGACCCAGGGCATGCGCCAGGGCAACGATGTCGGCACCCAGTACCGCTCGGTCATCCATTGCCACACGCAGGCGCAGTACGCGGCGGCGCTGGCCAGTCGCGAGGCCTACCAGCGCTCGCTCGACGCTTCGGGCTGGTCGGGAATCACCACCGAAATCGTGTATCCGGCCCCGGCCTTCTTCTACGCCGAGGATTACCACCAGCAGTACCTGT
Source organism: Pseudoxanthomonas sp. (assembly GCA_017745195.1). Classification (GTDB taxonomy): domain Bacteria; phylum Pseudomonadota; class Gammaproteobacteria; order Xanthomonadales; family Xanthomonadaceae; genus Pseudoxanthomonas. The sequence continues at coordinate 19,348 of JAGHZW010000183.1, forward strand.
CGAAGAATCCGGCCGGTTACTGCGGGATCGGCGGAACCGGGGTGTCCTGCCCGATCTGAGGCAAAAAAAACGGGACGCCTTGGGCGTCCCGTTTCATATCCGGCCGGGCCTTGCCGGCCCGGTGGAATCCCGGCTCAGGCCAGGCGGCTGGCGATGTCGGCGCGCAGCGCGTCCAGGTCCTTGGCGAAGGCGGCGATGCCCTCGGCCAGCTTCTCGTTGGCCATCGCATCGGCGGCCAGGTCGGCGTCGAAACGGGCCTGGTCGACCGGGGTGATCGTGCGCGCTTCGCGCGGCACCGGGGCGAGCTGGCGCTCGACCTTGCCATCGGAAGCCTCCAGCGCCTCGAGCAGTTCCGGCGAGATGGTCAGGCGGTCGCAGCCGGCGAGGGCCAGGACCTGCTCGGTGGAGCGGAACGAGGCGCCCATCACCACGGTGGCCGCGCCGCGGCGCTTGAACTCGGCGTAGACGCCGCGCACGAACACCACGCCCGGGTCCTCGTCGATCGTCGCCGGGACCTGGCCGCGCGCCTTGTACCAGTCGAGGATACGGCCGACGAACGGCGAGATCAGGAACGCGCCGGCCTCGGCGCAGGCGATGGCCTGGGTCGGGTTGAAGATCAGGGTCAGGTTGCAGTCGATGCCCTCGGCCTGCAGCTGGCGCGCGGCTTCCACGCCTTCCCAGGTCGCGGCGACCTTGATCAGGATCTTGTCGCGACCGATGCCGCGATCGGCATACATGGCGACGAACTTGCGGGCCTTGGCCACGGTGGCGGCAGTGTCGTGGGCCAGGTCGGCGTCGACCTCGGTGGAGACGCGGCCCGGGACCAGCCCGCTCAGCATCGCGCCCACGCCCACGGTCAGCCGGTCGGCGACCTCGTCGACGATTGCCTTGTCTGCAGCCGCCTTGCCGGCACCGCCCTGGGTCCGCGCCCAGGCCAGCTCGCGCTCGATCAGCTCGGCGTAGACCGGCAGGCCCAGCGCCTTCTTCACCAGGGTCGGGTTGGTGGTGCAGTCGACCGGGCGCAGGCGGACGATGGCGTCGTAATCGCCGGTGTCGGCGACGACCACCGAAAGTTCGCGCAGCTGCTGCAGGCGGGAGGGGGCGGACACGGAGGCGGGGGCGGTTGCGGTCATCGGATGCGGAATGGCTTGGGGGCGGAAGGAGACCGTCAATCCTAGCCTGCGCGGGGGGCTTCGTGTCGTGCGTGCCGTTCCCGCGTTTGGCTGGCGATTGGTTGTCCGTGCAACCGTGACCGTCCGCCTGCGTATGTATCCGCAGGTGGCCTGGCGTGAGGCGAACACGATGCAGGCAACGATGACAGCGCTGCCGCTGTCGTGGTCGTTGTGGTAGTTTTCCCTGCCTTTTCAGCCCCCCACTGACGCCACGATGACCGACCAGCAGCGCCGTACCAAGATCCTCGCCACCCTCGGACCGGCCACTGACGCGCCGGGCGTGCTGGAGGCGCTGTTCCGCGCCGGCGTCAACGTGGTCCGCCTCAACTTCTCGCACGGCGATCCGTCCGGCCAGGCCAAGCGCGCCGACGAAGTGCGCGCCGCCGCGCAGCGGGTGGGCGCCGAAGTCGGCATCCTCGCCGACCTGCCGGGTCCGAAGATCCGCATCGAGCGCTTCGCCCAGGGCAAGGTCACGCTGAAGGCCGGCGACCGCTTCGACCTGGTCGCCGATCCCGCCGCGCCGGCCGGCGACAACACCCAGGTCGGCGTCAGCTACCTGGGCCTGCCCGGCGACGTGGCGCCCGGTGACGTGCTGCTGCTCGACGACGGCCTGATGCAGCTGCAGGTGGTCGAGGTGCAGGGCACGCGCATCGTCAACACCGTGCTCAACGACGGCGTGCTGTCCGACCGCAAGGGCCTGAACAAGCAGGGCGGCGGCCTGTCGCTGGGCGCCCTGACCGAGCGTGACAAGGAACTGATCGGCATCGTGGCGAAGATCGGCGTGGATTTCATCGCCGTCTCGTTCTGCCGCAACGCGCAGGACATGAACGATGCCCGCGCCATCGCCCGCTCGCACGGCTGCGATGCGGCGCTGGTGTCCAAGGTCGAGCGCACCGAGGCCATCGAGAACCTGGTCGAGATCGTCGAGGCCTCCGACGTGGTGATGGTCGCCCGTGGCGACCTGGGCGTGGAGATCGGCGACGCCGAGCTGCCGGGCCTGCAGAAGAAGATCATCCGCGAGTCGCTGGCGCAGAACAAAGTGGTGATCACCGCCACCCAGATGCTGCAGTCGATGGTCGAGAGCCCGATCCCGACCCGCGCCGAGGTGCTGGACGTGGCCAACGCCGTGATCGACGGCACCGACGCGGTGATGCTGTCGGCCGAGACCGCCGCCGGCGCCTATCCGGTCAAGGCGGTCGAGGCGATGGCCCGCATCTGCCTGGGCGCCGAGCGCCAGTTCAAGACCGAGACCGACTTCGGCCAGGCCTCGCGCAACCTCGAGCGCGCCGACCAGGCCATCGCCATGGGCACCATGTTCCTGTCCCAGCACATCGGCGTGCGCGCGATCGTCGCCATGACCGAGTCCGGGGGCACCGCGCGCTACCTGTCGCGCTTCCGTGCCTCGGCGCCGATCTACGCGATCACCCGCCACGACGGCGCGCGCCGGCAGATGGCGCTGATGCGCGACGTGTTCCCGATCAACTTCGACAGCCGCGGCCTGACCCCGCGCGAAGCCGCGCGCGGCAGCATTCGCCTGCTCGCCGAGGCGGGCATGCTCGCCGCCGGCGACCGCGTGGTCTTCACCAGCGGCGAGCACATGGAAACGCACGGCGCGACCAACACCCTGCGCCTGCTCGAAGTGGGTGAGGACGGTCGCGCAACCGGCTTGGGCGAGCTTTGATTGCCCGTCGCGGACGACGGTAGCGGAACGGGCGCCGGAAGGCGCCCGTTCCGTTTTGCGGCGGCCGCCGGGCGGATGAAGGCGGCGGCAAGGGGCGGCAGGGGGCGTCGCTATAATTGGCGGCCAATCCCCCACGCCGTGCGCAGGAAGCCGCCATGAGCATCGAACAGCTTGCCGAAACCGCCCAGGCGATGGTTGCCCCGGGCAAGGGCATCATCGCCATCGACGAGTCGACCAATACGATCGGCAAGCGCTTCGCCGCGCTCGGCATCGAGAACAGCGAAGAGAACCGCCGCGCCTACCGCGAGCTGCTGCTGACCACGCCGAAGCTGTCCGAGCACATCTCCGGCGCGATCCTCTACGACGAGACGCTGCGCCAGTCGACCATGGCCGGCGTGCCGTTCGCGAAGTACATGGCCGAGCACGGCATCATCCCGGGCATCAAGGTGGACAAGGGCACCACCGCCCTGGCCGGCTTCCCCGGCGAACTGGTGACCGAAGGCCTGGACGGCCTGCGTGGGCGCCTGGAGGAGTACTACCGGCTCGGCGCCCGCTTCGCCAAGTGGCGTGCGGTGATCAACATCGGCGAGGACGTCCCCACCGGCACCTGCATCGACGTCAACGCCCATGCGCTGGCGCGCTATGCGGCGCTGTGCCAGGAACAGGGCCTGGTGCCGATGGTCGAGCCGGAGGTGCTGATGGACGGCAACCACGACATCGAGACCGCGTACGAGGTCACCGAGGCGGTGCTGCGTTCGCTGTTCGGCGCGCTGTACGAGCAGAACGTGCTGCTCGAGGGCACCATCCTCAAGAGCTCGATGGTCGTCTCCGGCAAGGACTGCGCCGAGCAGGCCGACGTGCAGGAAGTGGCCGAGTCCACCCTGATGTGCCTGAAGAGCACCGTGCCGGCGATCCTGCCGGGCGTGGTGTTCCTGTCCGGCGGCCAGGACGACGAGGCGGCCACCGCGCACCTGGACGCGATGAACCGGCTGGGGCCGAATCCGTGGCCGCTGAGCTTCTCCTACGGCCGGGCCATGCAGCAGGCCGCGCTGAAGCTGTGGGCCAAGGACATGTCCGGCAACGTCCGCAAGGCGCAGGACATCGTGTTCGCCCGTGCCCGGGCCAACGGCCAGGCCGCGCTCGGCCAGTGGCAGGGCGACTGAGCGGGAAGCCGGCTGCACTGGCAGGAAAAAACGCCGGCCCCGGGCCGGCGTTTTTCTTTGCGGGCGTTGATCCGCATGCCGCCTCGATCCGTCGGCCTGCCGTGCGCGGCGGCCGGTATCGCGGACGCACGCGGTGGCCTTACTCCGTGCGCATGGTCCCGCCCGGCACGAACACCCAGGTGCGGGTGACCTGCAGGATGTCGACCTTGTCCGTGGTCTCCGGCAGGGGCGGGAACGGCTCGGCCAGGCGGACGATGCGCAGCGCGCCTTCGTCCAGTACCGGCGTGCCACTGGAGCGCAGCACGCGGGTGCTCTCGATCGTGCCGTCGCGGCGCACGCCGACGCTGATGACCACCTGGCCACCGAGCCGGCGCCGGCGCGCTTCGTCGGGGTAGTTGAGGTTGCCGATCCGCTCGACCCGGTCGACCCAGGCGCGCAGGTAGCTGGCGTAGGCGTATTCGCGGGTGCTGGCGGAGACGAACTTGCGCGTCGGCCGCTTGGCGTACAGCTCCGAGCGCAGGTAGACCTCGGCGGCCAGCCGCGCCATCTCCGCATCGCGCGCGGCGCGGGCCGCGCTGACCGGGGGCAGCTCCGGCTCCGGTTGCGATTCGCGCGGCTGCACCTCGACCACGGCCTCCTCGCCACGGCGGCTGGCCACTACCCTGGGCTGCGGCGGCGGGGCCTCGACGGCCGCGCGCTGGCGCTCCGGCAGCGGCGCCTGGCCCGGCTCGGCCAGCGGGATCGCGCCGGCCTGCGGGTCGCGCGGCCGCTGCGCCTTGTCGTGGTCGCCGCCGCCGCGGTTGTTGGCCTGGGCGAGGAAGTCGGCCTGCTCGGGGGTCAGCTCGGTGCTGGTCTGGCTGAAGATCACGTCCAGGGTCGGGACCAGCGGCGCTTCGCCGCGGAAGGCAAAGCCCAGGCCCAGGATCAGGATCCCGTGGACCAGCAGCGACAGCACCACGGTGGCATTGAGGCGCTGCTCCTGGCCGATCGGCGGCGGAGCGGGGGCCGGAGCGGCAGCGGCGGCAGTGGCGCTCATGCCGGGATGTCGGCCCCGGCCTCGATCGCGTCGAACAGCATCCCGGCGATGTTCAGGCCGAACTGGGCGTCGAGCTCGCGCGCGCAGGTGGGACTGGTCACGTTGACCTCGGTCAGCCAGTCGCCGATCACGTCCAGGCCGACGAAGCGCATGCCGCGCCGCTTCATCTCCGGGCCGACCTGGGCGGCGATCCAGCGGTCGCGCTCGCTCAGCGGGCGGCCCTCGCCGCGGCCGCCGGCGGCGAGGTTGCCGCGGAACTCGTCACCCTGCGGGATCCGCGCCAGGCAGTAGTCGACCGGCTCGCCGTCGATCAGCAGGATGCGCTTGTCGCCCGCGCTGATCTCCGGCAGGTAGCGCTGGGCCAGGGCCAGCTTGCGGCCGCCGTCGGTCAGGGTCTCCAGGATCACGTTGAGGTTCGGGTCGCCGGCCTGGCTGAGGAAGATCGAGCGCCCGCCCATCCCGTCCAGCGGCTTGAGCACGACCTTGCCCTGCTCGGCGGCGAAGGCCTTCAGCTCGGCCGGGTCGCGGCTGATCCGGGTCGGCGGGCAGCACTGCGGGAACAGCATCGCCGCCAGCTTCTCGTTGAAGTCGCGCAGGCCGCGCGGGTCGTTGACCACCTGCGCACCGGCCAGCCGGGCCAGGTCCAGGACCTGGGTGTCGTAGACGTACTCGGCGTCGACCGGCGGATCCTTGCGCATCAGCACCAGCTGGCCCGGGCCGAAGGCCAGGTCCGACCAGTCGCCGAGGGTGAACCAGCCGGCCTTGTCGTCGCGCACTGCCAGCGGGGCGACCCGGGCCGTGGCCCGGCCGTCGCGGATCGACAGCCCGCCCGGACGCACGTAATGCAGCCGGTGGCCGCGGCGCTGCGCCTCCAGGAGCATGGCGAAGGTCGTGTCCTTGGCGATCTTGATCGACCCGATCGGGTCCATCACGACGATGACGTCCAGGGGCGCAGGCATGGGGGGAGACGGCCGGTCAGGGGTGGGCCGCCGATGGTAGCCGATACGCCCGGTGGCACCCCGGCGATGGCGATGCGCCGCCGGCCGCAACTGCGACGGCGTTCGCATCATCCCTGTTCAGCGCGGCAGCTTCCGGCGGCTCGGGCTTGACAGTCTCTGGCCGGACTGGGATATAGACACCTTCGCAGTGGCGCCAGTAGAAGCGCCGCGCGCATGGGGAATTAGGGTAATGACTGACAACACAGCCCCGGCCGGGGCACTTGGCGGCTTGCGGGTCATGGTTATCGATGACTCCAAGACCATCCGCCGTACCGCCGAGACCCTGCTGAAGCGCGAAGGGTGCGAGGTCGTTACCGCCAGCGACGGATTCGAGGCACTGGCCAAGATCGCCGACCAGCAGCCGCAGATCATCTTCGTCGACATCATGATGCCGCGCCTGGACGGGTACCAGACCTGTGCGCTGATCAAGGGCAACCAGAAGTTCAAGTCGACGCCGGTGATCATGCTCTCGTCCAAGGACGGGCTGTTCGACAAGGCGCGGGGCCGCATCGTCGGCTCCGAGCAGTACCTGACCAAGCCATTCACTCGCGAAGAACTGCTGGGCGCCATCCGCACGTACGTCAACGCCTGACCGGGGGGCAGGCAACAACATGGCTCGAATCCTGCTGATCGAAGACTCGCCGACCGATCGCGCGGTCTTCACCCAGTGGCTGCAGCGCGGTGGCCACCAGGTCATCCTCGCCACGAACGCCGAAGACGGCATCGACATCGCCCGCAAGCAGCTGCCGGACCTGGTGCTGATGGACGTGGTCCTGCCCGGCATGAGCGGCTTCCAGGCCACGCGCGCGCTGACCCGCGACGCGGCCACGAGCAAGATCCCGGTGCTGATCGTCAGCACCAAGAGCATGGAGACCGACCGCGCCTGGGGCATGCGCCAGGGCGCCGTCGACTACGTGGTCAAGCCGCCGCGCGAGGAAGACCTGCTCGAGCGGATCAACCAGCTGGTATCCGCCTGACATGCGCACTCCATTCGACATCCTCGCCGACTACGAGCAGCGCAGCCTGGTCCACGCGGTGCAGCTGCCGGCGCGCGAACTGGGTCCGGAGACCTGGCGCGGCGTCGGCTATCGCGTCGGCGACCATCGCCTGGTCTCGCAGTTCGGCGAGGTGGTCGAAATCCTGTCGATGCCGCCGGTGACCCCGGTGCCGGGCGCACAGCCCTGGCTGCTGGGCATCGGCAACCTGCGCGGCAACCTGTTCCCGGTGGTCGACCTGAAGCTGTTCCTGGAAGGCGAACGCACCGTGCTGCACGAGGGCCAGCGCGTGCTGGTCATGCGCCAGCAGGGCGGCGACGTCGCCCTGACCATCGACGAGCTCTACGGCCAGCGCAGCTTCGGCGAGGAGCAGGCGATCGACGCCGCGCCCCTGGCGCAGGGCCGCTACGCCCACTTCGTCGACCGTGCCTTCCACAGCGACGGCGCCGACTGGAGCGTGTTCTCCCTGGCGCGCCTGGCGCGCACCCCCGAATTCCGCCAAGCCGCCGCCTGATCCGGCCGGCACCGCACCCGAGGTCTACCTAGCATGAGCAGCACTCCGGACACTCCCAAGACCAGCCGCATGGGTGGCGTCAGCACCGGCTTCTGGCTTGTCCTGCTGGCGCTCTCCGTCGTCCTGTTCGGCGCCAACACCGGCGTGGCGTGGTACCAGGGCAACCGCCTGGCGGGTGCCGGCACCGGTGCGGCCGACCTGCAGGTGCTGTCCCAGCAGCTCGCCAACCAGGGTCGCGACGCGGTGGCCGGCAATGCGGATGCGTTCAAGGCCTTTCGCGCGACCAAGGCGCAGATCGAAACCACGGTGGCCGGGCTGCAGGGTCGTTTCGGCCAGGAGCCGGGCGTGTCCGGAACGCTGGAGCAGCTGGTGACGGTGTGGACCCCCCTGGGCGCCAATGCCGAGCAGATCGTGGCCAGCGAGCCGGCGGTGCTGGCGCTGGCCGGCAATGCCGACCGCTTCGCCAGCCGCGTGCCGCAGCTGCAGGCGCAGCTCAACGAAGTGGTCCGGGCGATGACCGCCGGCGGCGCGCCCGCCTCGCAGGTGTTCAGCGCGCTGCAGCAGGTCGTGGTCGCCGGCACCATGGCCCGGCGCGTGACCGAAATCCGCGCGGGCGGCCCGGGTGCGGCCGCCGCCGGCGACGCGCTGTCGCGCGACGCGGTGGTGTTCGGCCAGGTGCTGGAAGGCCTGTCCAAGGGCAACGAGGAACTGGGCGTCGCCCCCGTCCGCAACGCCGGCGCGCTGGCCGCGCTGGAGCAGTCGCAGGCGCTGTGGACCGAGATGCGCAAGGACCTGGACGCGATCCTGGGCAGCTCCAAGAACCTGTTCGCCGCGCAGGCGGCCGCGGCCAGCCTGGTGACCGGTTCGGACAAGATGCTCGAGGCCAGCAAGAAGCTGTTCGATGCGTTCTCCGCGTTCGGCTCGGTGCGCGACACGCGCCTGTTCCCGAATTTCTGGCTGGGCGTCGTCTCCGGCGTGGTCGCGCTGCTCTCGCTGATCGGCTTCGTCTGGAGCTCGGTGCGCAGCCGCGCCCGCGAGCAGGAAGTGCGCTACCAGGCGCAGGTGGAGTTCAACAGCCGCAACCAGCAGGCGATCATGCGGCTGCTGGACGAAATCAGCTCGCTGGGTGAAGGCGACCTGACGGTGAAGGCCTCGGTGACCGAGGACATGACCGGCGCGATCGCCGACGCTATCAACTACGCGGTGGACGAGCTGCGCAACCTGGTGACGACCATTACCGATACCTCGGTGCAGGTCGCGGCCTCGTCGCAGGAGACGCAGGCCACCGCGCTGCAGCTGGCCGAGGCCTCCAACCACCAGGCCGACCAGATCACCGCCGCCTCCCAGCGCATCCACGAAATCGCGGCCAGCATCGAGCAGGTGTCGCGCAACTCGACCGAATCGGCGGAAGTGGCGCAGCGCTCGGTGGTCATCGCCGCCGAGGGTGCCGGCGTGGTGCGCGAGACGATCCAGGGCATGGACCAGATCCGCGACCAGATCCAGGAGACCTCCAAGCGCATCAAGCGCCTGGGCGAGTCCTCGCAGGAAATCGGCTCGATCGTGGAACTGATCAACGACATTTCCGAGCAGACCAACATCCTGGCGCTCAACGCGGCCGTGCAGGCCGCGGCGGCGGGCGAAACCGGCCGCGGCTTCGCGGTGGTGGCCGACGAAGTGCAGCGCCTCGCCGAACGCACCTCCGGCGCGACCCGGCGAATCGAAGGCCTGGTCCAGGCGATTCAGGCCGACACCAACGAGGCGGTCAGTTCGATGGAACAGACCACCGCCGAGGTGGTGTCCGGTGCGCGCCTGGCCGAGGACGCCGGCACCGCGCTGACCGAGATCGAGCGCGTGTCCAATGCGCTGAACGACCTCATCAAGAACATCTCCGTCGCCGCGCAGCAGCAGGCCGGCGCCGCCGCCGACATCACCAAGACGATGGGCGTGGTCCAGCAGATTTCCGGACAGACCTCGCGTGGTGCCGGACAGACCGCCGACTCGATCGGCCACCTGGCGCAACTGGCGGCGGACCTGCGCCGTTCGGTGGCCGACTTCAAGCTGCCGGCCTGAGTGGCGTGCGACAGGGGAATGAGATGAGGATCGGTCGCTACACGCGCACGCCCGGCCACGCAGGCAATGGCCGGCACCGCTTCGCTGGAGGACGCCGATGAGCGCCCTGCGCGACGCGATGAGCCATGCCGTGCTCGGCTGGGTCAAGCCGGAGCTCGACGAGACGCTGCGCCAGGCGCGCAACGAAATCGAGGCTTTCGTCGAGGACCCGGCGGACACCAGCCGCATGCGCTTCTGCGCCGGCTACCTGCACCAGGTGCAGGGCACCCTGCGCATGGTCGAGCTGTACGCCCCGGCGATGGTCGCCGAGGAACTGGAGCTGCTCGCCCAGGCGGTGCAGCAGGGCGCGGCCAACGACCGTGACGAGGCCTGCGCCACGCTGATGCGCGGCACGGTGCTGCTGCCCGACTATCTTGAGCGCCTGCAGAACGGCCATCGCGACATCCCGATCGTGCTGCTGCCGCTGCTCAACGACATCCGCGCGGCGCGCGGCGCGGCCGGGTTGAACGAGAGCGTGCTGTTCGCGCCGGACCTGAGCCAGCCGTTGCCCGAGCAGGTTCCCGAGGCCTCGCCGCTGCCGTGGAGCCAGCGCCAGGACAAGGTCGCTTCGGCGCAGGCGCGTTTCGAGCAGGCGCTGGCCGCATGGCCCGAACACGCCGCGCCGGCCGATCCGTCCGCGCTGGCCGCGGCGGCGGGCGAACTGCTGCAGAACGCCCGCCACGACACCACCCGGCGCATGCTGTGGGTGTCGTCCTCGGCGGCCGATGCGCTGCGCGATGGCGCGCTGGCCCCGACCGACGCGCTGCGTGGCGCCTTCACCGGCATCGCCCGCGCGGTGCGCCAGGCGCACGAAGACGAATCGACCCCGGCCGTCGCCCAGGGCGTGGCCAGCCAGGAGCCGACCCGGCAGCTGCTGTATCTCGTCGCCCAGGCGCGTGCGCCGCACGCCGCGCTGGACGCGCTGCGCGAGGCGTTCGACCTGGATGCGCACGCGCCGAGCGAGGCCGAGCTGGACCACGCCCGTGGCAGCCTGGCCGGGCGCAACCGCGACCTGCTCAACACCGTCGGCAGCGTGGTCAAGGACGAGTTGTTGCGGGTCAAGGACGCGCTCGACCTTCACCTGCGCACCGGTGGCGAAGCGGCCACCTTGCAGCCGCAGGCGGCCGAACTGGCCAGCGTCGCCGATACCCTCGGGATGCTCGGCCTGGGCGTGGCCCGCGACGTGGTCCTGCAACAGCGCGACGCGCTGGAAGGCATCGCCCGCGGCGATCAGCCGGCGAGCGAAAGCGCGCTGCTGGACATCGCCGGCGCGCTGCTCTACGTGGATGCGTCGCTGGACGACCAGGTCGCGCGACTGGGCGCGCCGGGCGAGGACGGCGGCGAAGATGCCGCCGCCGCCGAGGCGCGGCGCACGGTCGAGGTGCTGGCGCACGAAGCGATCGCCAACTTCTCTGCGGCGCGCGAGCATTTCGTCGCGTTCATCGAGACCAACTGGGACCATTCCCGGCTGGAGGACGTACCGCAGCTGCTGTCGGAAGTGTCCGGCGCGTTGCGCATCCTCGACCTGCCGCAGCCGGCCGACTACCTGGAAGGCGTGCGCCGCTACATCGGCACCGAACTGCTGAAGCGCCGGCGCGTGCCGAGCGGGCGCCAGCTGGACACGCTGGCCGATGCGATGGCCAGCCTGGAGTACTACCTCGAGGCGCTGCGCGACCGCCGTCCCAACCGCGACGAGATCCTGGAGATCGCGCGCAGCAGCCTGGAGACCCTGAACTACTGGCCGTTGCCCCCGGCCGAGGAAGCGCAGGTCGAGGAAGACGCGGCCCCGGTGATGCCGGCGGCGGCGGTCACCCTCGCGGCGCCTGCCGCGGCGGCCACGCAGTGGGATCCGGTGGCTGCCGAGCACGACGGCGAGGCGGTGGCGGACGCGACCGTGCTGGCGCCGCAGCGAGAAGTGCTGGAGATTCCGGCGCTGGACGTCGAGCTTCCGGCCATCGAGCCGGTCGCCCTGGAAGCACCGGCTGCTACCGCGATCGTTTCGCAGTGGCTCAGCTTCGACCCGGTCGAAGCCGAGTTCACCGGGGCCGAGCCGGTTGCCGCCGCTACCGCTGCCCCCGCCGATCTTCCGCCTGCGGCGCCGCTGTCCGTGGCCGCGGAAGGCGACGCGCACGCGGCCGACGAACCGGCGCTGGAGGAAGTCGTCGCGGCCGCGCCGGCCAGCGACGGCACCTGGCTGGACCTGAGCATGAAGATCGAGCCGGACGTGCGTCCGGCGCAGGTCTTCGAGAGCCGGGTCAGCCGGATCGAACTCGATGCCGAGTCCTCGTCGCTGATCGCGGAGATCTCCGCGGCAGCGGCCAGCCTGGACGCGCTGCCGCCGGTGCATGCGGCCGCGGCGCCCGCAACCGTGGAGGTGGCGCCGGTGGTGCCCGCCGCGCTCGCGGATGCAGTGATCGGTGGCTTCGACAGCAACCACGACATCGACGCGGACATCCGCGAGGTGTTCCTCGAGGAGTTCGAGGAAGAGCGCGGCAACCTGGCGCGGATGGTTCCGCACTGGCAGCAGGCGCCGGAGGAACTGGAACGGCTGCGCCCGATCCGGCGCGTGTTCCACACGCTCAAGGGCAGCGGCCGCCTGGTCGGCGCGCGCGCGCTGGGCGAGTTCAGCTGGAAGATCGAGGGCATGCTCAACCGCGTGCTCGACGGTACCCGGCCGGCGAGTCCGGCGGTGGTGTCGATGATCGGCCAGGCCTGCGACGTGCTGCCGCAGTTCGACGCGGCCCTGCGCGGCGTGGGCAGCGTCAGCGCCGACCTGGAGGCGATGGAAAAGATCGCCGACCGCGTCGCCATCGGCGAAGAGGCGTTCTACACGCCGGCGTCGGCCGCGACCGTGGTTGCGCCAGCCGTCGAAGCACCGCCAGCCATCGAAGTGCCGCCGGTCGTCGCCGAGCCCGTCGCCGCAGCGACGGCGGTGGAGGACGGCACGCCTGCCTCGGTGGACAGCGTGTTGCGCGAAATCCTCGAAGCCGAGGTCGCCCAGCACCTGGAGACCGTGGATGGCTGGATCGCAGCCGCGCGCCTGGCGCCGGAGCCGGCCAGCGACGCGCTGCTGCGTGCGATCCACACCATGAACGGCGCGTTCGCGATGACCGACGTGCCGGAGATCACCAGCGTCACCGACGCCGCCGAGACCTTCGTCAAGCGTTCGCTGGCGGCATCGCAGGTGCCCGACGCGGACGCGGTGGATGCACTGGCCGCGATGGCCGACGCGATCCGTGCCTGCATCCGCGCGCTGCAGGCCGAGTCGCCACGCATCCCGCGTTCTGCCGGGCTGTCCGCGCGCCTGCGCGGGCTGGCCGACGCGCTGCCGGAAGCACGCTGGCCGCAGGCGCTGGAAGTCGAGGCCGACGCGCCGGTCGCCAGCGCCGCCGCCGGCCTGGGCGACCTGACCGGGCCGGACCTCAGCGACTACCTCGGCATTGCGCCCGAAGTCGCGGAGCCGGACATCGCCGCCAATCCGGTTGCCGCGGCTGCTGACGGCACGACGCCGGCGGTGGACGAACTGGACGACAGTTCGGCCGCGCCGGTGAC
>JAGHZW010000183.1:32620-39421 GCA_017745195.1 Pseudoxanthomonas sp.
AGAAGTCGCCGGAGTCGAGGATGCTGCCGTCGAGGCCGTCGAGGCCGTCGAAGAGGCCGAAGTTGTCGAGGCTGTTGAAGTCGCTGAAGTGACCGGGATCGCCGAAGCCGCCGAAGTGGCCGCATCGCGTCCCGAACCCATCGAAATGCCGGCACTGGGCGCACCGCTGCCGGAATCCCGCGCGGGGGAGGAGATCGTGCCCGACGGTCCGATGCTCGATTTCGCCGAACTGGATCGCGACCTCGTCGACATCTTCGTCGAGGAAGGCGTCGACCTGCTCGATCACATCGACGGGCTCATCCAGGCCCTGCGCGAGGACACCACCGCACGCGAGCCGATCATTGGCCTGCAGCGCGACCTGCACACGCTCAAGGGCGGCGCGCGCATGGCCGGCATCGCCAGCATCGGCGACCTCGGCCACGTGATCGAGTCGCTGCTTGAAGCCGTCGCCGAACAGCGCACCGAACTGCGGCGCACCGACATCCATCTGCTGGAACGCGGCTTCGACGCCCTGCACCGGCTGTTGCAGCGGACCCGCGCGCACCGCATCACCGACGTGCCGCATGCGCTGATCGAGGAGTTCGAAGCGCGGATCCGCGGCGAAGCACCCGCCGCGCCGGTCGAGTCGGCCGAAGCCAGCTACGTGGCCGCCCTGGCCACGCCGCCGGCCGCGAACGCCGTGGAGGATGGTGTCCTGGAAGTGGCAGAAGACGTCGCTTCCGTGCGCGCCACCGAAGCGGATGCCGTCGATGCGATCCCGGTGGCCGCATCTGCACCGGTGCATGAACCCGTGGCGGTGCAGGTGCCGCTGTCGGCGCCGGTCGAGGACGAAGTCCAGGCCGCGGCGGTCGAGGACGCCGCGCCGCGCGCGCCGCAGGAACAGGTGCGCGTGCGCGCCGACCTGCTCGACAACCTGGTCAACCACGCCGGCGAAGTGGCGATCTACCGCTCGCGCCTGGAGCAGCAGCTGGGCGCGTTCCGCAGCGCCATGTCCGAGCTCGACCGCACCAACGCGCGACTGCGCGACCAGCTGCGCCGCCTGGACCTGGAGACCGAAGCGCAGATTGTCGCCCGCTATCAGCGCGAGCAGGACAGTGCCGATCCGACCTTCGATCCGCTGGAACTGGACCGCTTCTCCACGCTGCAGCAGCTCAGCCGCGCGCTGAACGAATCCGCGGCCGACTTGACCGGCCTGCAGGGCGTGCTCGACGACCTGGCCCGCCAGTACGACGTGCTGCTGCAGCAGCAGTCGCGCGTGAGCTCGGAGCTGCAGGACGGGCTGATGAGCGCGCGCATGGTGCCGTTCGACAGCATCGTGCCGCGCCTGCGCCGCGTGGTCCGCCAGGCCGCGCACGACACGAAGAAGCAGGTCCAGCTCAAGCTGGACGGCACCCACGGCGAACTCGACCGCAATGTTCTCGACCGCATGGTCGCTCCGCTGGAGCATATGCTGCGCAACTCGGTGGCCCACGGCCTGGAGCTGCCGGGCGACCGCCGCAAGACGGGCAAGGACGAGGAAGGCACGATCACCATCGCGCTGCGCCGCGAAGGTTCGGAAATCGTGCTGCAGGTGGCCGACGATGGTCGTGGCCTCGACCGCGCGGCGATCCGCCGCCGCGCCGAGCAGCGCGGCCTGATCAAGCCGGGCGCCGAACTGGGCGATGCCGAGCTGGATTCGGTGATCTTCGAATCCGGCTTCAGCACCTCCGAGAAGGTCAGCCAGCTGGCCGGCCGCGGCGTGGGCATGGACGTGGTCCGCAACGAAGTGCGCCAGCTCGGCGGCACGGTCGAAATCGAATCGACCGCCGGCAAGGGCGTCGCCTTCACCCTGCGCCTGCCGCAGACGCTTGCGGTCACCCAGGCGGTGTTCGTGCAGATCGGCGACACCACCTACGCGGTGCCGGTCGCCTCGGTCAGCGGCATCGGCCGGATCTCGCGCGAGCGCTTCGAGGCCGGTACCGACAGCTACCGCTACGCAGGCGAGGAGTACGCGCTGCACGACCTGGGCCTGCTGGTCGGCCAGGGCGCGGCCAAGGCGGAAGGCCAGGCGCAGGTGCCGCTGCTGCTGGTCCGCGCCGGCGATCTGCGTGCGGCCGTGGCCATCGACCAGGTGGTCGGCAACCGCGAAATCGTGGTCAAGCCGGTCGGCCTGCAGATCTCGTCGGTGCCGGGCATCTACGGCGCCACGATCACCGGCGATGGCCGCGTGGTGGTGATCCTCGACGTGGCCCCGCTGGTCCGTCGCCACCTGGCGCAGCCGGAACGCCCGGCGGCGGTCGAGCCGCAGCAGGCGCGCCACGTGCCGCTGGTGATGGTGGTCGACGACTCGCTGACCATGCGCAAGGTCACCGGCCGCGTGCTGGAGCGCCACAACTTCGAGGTGGTGGTCGCCCGCGACGGCATCGAGGCGCTGGAGCGGCTCGAGGAGCGCGTGCCCGACCTGATGCTGCTCGACATCGAGATGCCACGCATGGACGGTTACGAGCTGGCCACCGCGATGCGCGGCGACGCCCGCTTCCGCGGCGTGCCGATCGTGATGATCACCTCGCGTACCGGCGAGAAGCACCGCCAGCGCGCGTTCGAGATCGGCGTGCAGCGCTACCTGGGCAAGCCGTACCAGGAGCTGGACCTGATGAGGAACGTCTACGACCTGCTGGGGATCGCGCGTGCACGCGGCTGACGAGCGCAAGCCCGTCGCCCTGCTGGCGCGTGCCGGCGCGGCGCGCGATCGCCTGGGCGAGGCGCTCGACGCGGCCGGCGCGACGGTGGTGCTGGTCGAGGATCCGACCATGCTCGACGCCGGCGCGCTCGCCGCGGCCGCGCCGCAGGCCGTGCTCGTGGCCCTGGAACCGGCGGTGGAGGATGCGCTGGTCGCGCTGGAACCGGCGCTCGAGGCGCCGGGCCTGCTGGTGATCTTCGACGAGGCCGAACTGGCCGCGCGCCGCGACGGCTGGGAAGCGCAGCGCTGGATCCGCCACCTGGCCGCCAAGCTGCACGGCCACGACGACGTGCTGCCGCCCGGTCGCGAACAGGATCTGGTGGTCGACCTGCAGCCCGGGTATCCGGAGACGCCGCAGCAGCTGCACGCGGACGATCCGTTCGAGCGCCACCTGGTCGAGGCCGCGGCGCTGGCCTTCGAGCTGCCGGAGGACCGTCCCGGCGAACCGGTTGCCGAGCCCGTATCGGTGCCGGCCCCGAGTGGCTGGGCGCTGGCCGACGACACGTTCGCGCCGCCGCCGCCCGCACCGGTTTCCGGGCGTAGCGGGCGCGAGCCGCCGCCGCTGCCGGATTTCTCCAGGCTGGAATTGGTGGCGCTGGAGCCGGAAGGCGGCAGCAGCGCGGTGGTCAACGGCGCGGTGCTGGTCATCGCCGGTGTCGGCGGCCCCGATGCGGTGCGCAAGCTGATCACCTCGCTGCCCTCCGACTTCAGCCGGCCGATGCTGGTCCAGCTCAAGCTCGACGGCGGCCGCTACGACAACCTGGTCAAGCAGCTGGCGCGCGTGTCCGCATTGCCGGTGGCGATGGCGATGCCGGGCGATGCGATCTCTGCGTCCACGGTCTACGTGTTGCCCGAACGGGTCGGCATCGCGGCGAAGGACGAGGGGATGGTGTTCATCGACGGCGGCGAGGAGCCGGTCGCGGCGCTGCCGCCGGCCGAGAGCGCGGTGATCGTGCTCAGCGGCGCCGAGCCGGCGCGCGTTGACGCGGTGCTGGCGCTGGGTACCCGCGGCGGCCTGGTGGCCGGGCAGGCGCTGGAAGGCTGCTACGACGCGACCGCGGTGAAACTGATGGCGGCCGGTGGTGCCGAACTGGGCACGCCGGCGCAGCTGGCCGAACAGCTGGTCGCGCGCTGGCCCTGAGCCGGCGCGCACCGTTCGAGGACGAAGGAAAGATGGCGTACAACAGCGACGAAATCCGCGGGGTCATGATCCAGGTCGGCGAGGAGCGGCTGCTGCTGCCGAACGCGACCGTGGCCGAGGTGCTCGCGCGCGTAGCGGTGGAGCCGGTGGAAGGCGCGCCGGAATGGCTGCCCGGACAGATCGTGTGGCACGGCTGGAACGTCCCGCTGGTGGCGTTCTCGCGTCTGGCCGGGCTGGGTGACGAGCCGGCGATGCGCAACAACCGCGTGATCGTGCTCAAGGGCCTGGGCAAGGACGAGACCCTGCCGTACTTCGCCCTGCTCACTGCTTCGTTCCCGCAGCTGGTCTCGGTGCCGCGCGACAGCCTGCTGGCGGACGCTTCCGAGGAAGACCTGCCGCGCGGCGTGCAGATGCGCGTGCTGCTCGGCGACCAGAGCGCGTTGCTGCCGGACCTGGAAGGCGTCGAGAAGATGATCGGCGAGGCGCTGTCGGCGGTGGCCTGAGCAGGGTCCTTCCCACCGACTGGCATCCAGCACGGCAGCAACCCCACCCGCCGGGCACGCGCCCGGCTACAGATCCCCGAACCGCGCCTGCAGCGCGGCGATCGCCGCCAGGCCCGCGGTTTCCGTGCGCAGCACCCGCGGTCCCAGGCGCAGGCCGGTGAAGCCGGCGGCGCGCAGGATGTCGCGGTCGCGCGGCGACCAGCCGCCTTCCGGACCGATCGCGATCCACGCCGTGCCGCCGGGTGGCGAAGGCAGGTTGTCGAGCCGGTGCTCGCCGTGCGGATCGAGTACCAGGCGCAGGCCATCGCCATCGAGCGCGCGTGCGGCCGCATCCAGTGACGCCGGGGCCGACAGCTCCGGCAAGCGGGCGCGTCCGGACTGTTCGCACGCCGACGCCACCACGCTGCGCCAGTGCGCCAGCCGCTTCTCCGCGCGCTCGGCGTCCAGCCGCACCTCGGTGCGCTCGGCGGACACGGGTACGATCGCGGCCACGCCCAGTTCGGTGGCCTTCTGCAGGATCAGGTCCATCTTCTCGCCGCGCGCGATGCCCTGCAGGAGGACGATCGACAGCGGCGACTCGTTGTCCACGGCCTGCATGTCCAGCACTTCGGCGCGCACTTCGCGCTTGCCGATGGCCAGCAGGCGCGCCGGATAGTCGTGGCCGTCGCCGTTGAACAGCACGCAGGGATCGCCTTCGCGCAGGCGCAGGACCCGGGCCAGGTGGTTGGCGGCGTGCTCGGGCAGGACGACTTCGGTACCGCGGCGCAGCTCCAGCTCGACATGGCAGCGGGTCAGGCGCATGCGGTGGCCTCCTCGATGGCCTCGGCGGTGACCGAGGCGAGCAGCTGCAGCTGGGCCTCGTCGATACAGTAGGGCGGCATCCAGTACAGCACGTCGCCGAGCGGCCGCAGCAGGACGCCGCGCGCCAGCGCCGCGCGATAGGCGTGCAGGCCGACGCGCGAGGCGGCGTCGAACGGCGTATCGCGCGCGCCGTCCCGGGTGAGCTCGAACGCCACCACCATGCCGGCCTGGCGCACGTCGGCGACGTGCCGGTGCCCGGCCAGCGGCGCGGCCAGCGCGGCCATCCGCGCGGCGGTGGCACGGTTGCGCACGAGCACGTCATCGCTGCCGAAGATGTCCAGCGAGGCCAGCGCGGCGGCGCAGGCCAGCGGATTGCCGGTGTAGCTGTGCGAGTGCAGGAAGGCGCGCTCGCGCGAGTCGTCGAGGAAGCCGTCGTAGATCGACTGGGTGGTCAGTACCGCGGCCAGCGGCAGGAAGCCGCCGGTCAGGCCCTTGGACAGGCATAGCAGGTCCGGGGCGACACACCCTTCCTGCCCGCCGGGACCGGCGAGCGTGGCCTGCTCGCAGGCGAACATCGTGCCGGTGCGGCCGAAGCCGGTGGCGATCTCGTCGGCGATGAGGAACACGCCGTTGGCGTCGCACAGTTCGCGGACCCGGCGCAGGTAGGCCGGATGGTGCATGCGCATGCCGCCGGCGCATTGCAGGCGCGGCTCGAGGATCAACGCGCAGATCTCGCCGGGATGGCGGTCGAACAGGTCGGCCAGCGCGTCCGCGGCCCGCAGTGCGCAAGCCTCGGCCGATTCGCCCGGTGCCGCCAGGTACGCGTCGGGCGATGGCGCGAACAGCGCCTCGGCCAGCAATGGTGCGTAGATGCGCCGGTACAGCGGGATGTCGCCGACCGCCAGCGCGCCCAGCGTCTCGCCGTGATAGCCGTTTTCAAGTGCAACGAACTTGGTGCGCCCTGGTTCGCCGCGGTTGCGGAACCAGTGGAACGCCATCTTCAGCGCCACTTCGACGCCGGCCGAGCCGTTGTCGGCGTAGAACACCCTGGCCAGCGGCGCGCGGCCGGCCTGCCGCGGCGCAAGCGCGAGCAGGCGCTCGGCCAGTTCCACCGCCGGCGCGTGCGAGAAGCCGGCCAGGATCACCTGCTCCAGCGTGCGTGCCTGCCGCGCGATGGCCTCGGCGATGCGCGGTTCGGCGTGCCCATGCAGGTTGGTCCACCAGCTGCTGACGCCGTCGAGGTAGCGGCGGCCATCGTATCCAAGCAGCCACGCGCCGTCGCCGCGCTCGATGGGAACCAGCGGCAGGATGTCGGGGTGTTCGCGCATCTGCGTGCACGGGTGCCACAGCACCTCCAGGTCGCGCGCGCGCCACCGGGCGGCGGACTGCGCGGCCGCCGGGTCTGCTACGATTTGCCGTTCATGAGTACGTCCGTGCATCCCGCCATGATATCGGTCGCACTGCGGCCGCGCCGCGGGAGCCTGCAATGAGCCGCCGCCTGCCGCTCATCCATGGCACCACCGTGCAGGATGCCGGCCCGTACCGGCTCGAACAGCTGGACCTGGAGTTCGCCAACGGCGAGCGCCGCCGCTTCGAGCGCATGGTCAGCCGCGGCCACGTGGTCGATGCCGCGCCCG
>JAGHZW010000183.1:39475-40099 GCA_017745195.1 Pseudoxanthomonas sp.
ATGCACCGCTCCGGTACCACGCTGCTGGTGCGCGAATACGCGGCAGGCATGCACCGCTACGAGCTCGGCCTGGTCAAGGGCCGGATCGATGCCGGCGAAACGCCGGAACAGGCCGCCGACCGCGAACTGAAGGAAGAAGCCGGCTACGGCGCGCGCCGGATCGATGTGCTGCGTGGCCTGACCCTGGCGCCCACTTATATGAGCCATGTCTCGTGGCTGGTGCTGGCGCGCGACCTGTATCCCGAGAAGCTGCCCGGCGACGAGCCGGAGGAACTCGAAGTCATTCCCTGGAAACTGCAGGAACTGGAACAGCTGATGTTGCGAGACGATTTTTCCGAAGGCCGTTCGCTGGCCGCGCTGTTCATCGCACGCGCCTGGCTGGCCGCCCGATGATCAAGATCACCGCGGACCTGCGGGAAACGGTCATCGCCATCGCCCGCGAAGCCGGCGCGGCGATCATGGAGATCTATGCCGGCAGCTTCGATGTCACCCACAAGGACGACGCCAGCCCGCTCACCGCCGCCGACCTGGCCGCGCACCGGATCATCGTCGAGGGCCTGGAGCGGCTGACCCCGGACCTTCCGGTGCTGTCGGCGGGTCGGCGTCGTCATGTCGGGTAGCGGA
>JAGHZW010000183.1:40133-40712 GCA_017745195.1 Pseudoxanthomonas sp.
GACGGCACCCGCGAATTCGTCAAGCGCAATGGCGAGTTCACCGTGAACATCGCCCTGATCCATCGCGGCAGCCCGGCGATGGGCGTGGTCCAGGCACCGGTCGGCGGCGAGGTCTGGCACGCCGTGCGTGGTGAGCTGGCCTACCGGCGCGATGGCCACCGCGACACCGCGCTGCGCGCGCGCGCGCCAGCGACCGCGCCGCTGCGCGTGGCCGCCAGCCGCTCGCACCGCGACGCCCGTACCCAGTCGGTGCTGGACCGGATGGGCCAGATCGAAGAGGTCGCGCTGGGCTCGTCGCTGAAGTTCTGCCGGATCGCCGAGGGCGGCCTCGACGTGTATCCGCGTTTCGGTCCGACCTCCGAGTGGGACACCGCCGCGGCGCAATGCGTGCTGCAGGCCGCCGGTGGCGCCCTGCTGGCCGCCGACACCGGCAAGCCGTTCCGCTACAACCGGCGCGAATCGCTGCTCAATGGCGACTTCATCGCCCTGGGCGATCCCGACCTGCCGTGGCGCGATTGGCTGTAGCGCGCGGCGAGAAGATGGACCTGATCCTGCAGAAGGCCACCGAACTGGGCGTGG
>JAGHZW010000184.1:0-8662 GCA_017745195.1 Pseudoxanthomonas sp.
TACTCGCACAGGGCCAGCGCATGCAGGCGACCTCGCGCGCGCAGCGGATGCATCGGATCGGTGTGGTTGCGCGCGCGCAGGCGGATGCGTTGCGCGTCCCAGGACACGACCTCGTCCCACAGGCACATCGCGCCCTGGTGCGGGATCAGCGCGAGGATCGCGGCCCGGTCGAGTACCGGATCCGCGCTCATCCGGTGCGCTCCACCGCGGGACTGCGCGCGATCAGCAGCGCCAGCACGAAATTGAACAGCACGCCCAGCGCGACCGTGCCGCCGATCGCGCGCAGCACCGGGGTCGAGGACAGCGCCAACAGGGCGAACACCAGCAGCGTGGTCAGGCTGCAGACGATCACCGCATGCAGCGTGCGCAGCTGGTCGTCGCGGTCGTCGCCGGCGTGGTCGAAGAACAGCGCGTAGTCCAGGCCCAGGCCGGCGGCGAGGATCAGCGACACCAGGTGGAACAGGTTCAGCTCCACGCCCACGCCGCGCAGCACCGCCAGGATCAGCAGGGTCGACAACGCCATCGGCGCCAGCACGCGCAGCACCCGGCGCGGTGCGCGCAGCGCCAGCCAGACGGTGCCGGCCAGCAGCAGCGCGGCCACCGCCAGCGCGGCGAGCAGGCGCACGCGCCACTGCGCGACCAGCGACTCGGAGGCCTGCTTGAGGTCGAGCAGCTGCGCGCCCATGGGCGCCATCGCCGCGGCCAGCGCGTCCGGATCGTGCAGCCCGGTCAGCGACACCAGCGCGGTGGCGTGGTCCTCGCCGTGCAGGAGCAGGCCGGACACGGCCAGTTCCAATGGGATGCCGGCGAGGTCGTCCGGCTGCAGCGGTTCGGCGCTGCGCGCAGTGGCCACGTCATCGAGGAACGGCTCGAACGCATCCGTGCGGAACGGCAGTCCGGCCAGCGCGGCCTCCAGCATCTGTCGCAGCGCCGGCGCATCCGGCAATGCGGCCTGGCGCGCACGCTGGGTCGCGGCGCTGGGCAGGTAGCGCGCAGCGAAATCGAAGCCGTCCAGCGTGCCGGCGGCGCGCGCGCGCTCGAGCACCGGCGCCAGCCGCTCGGACGCTTCGAGCACGGCCTGCACGTCCCTGCCCTGCACGGCGAGGACATAGCGCACGTCCGGTGCACCGAGTTCGCCGCGCAGCTGCGCATCACGCTGCAGGTCGGCGGCGGGCACCGGGGTCAGCCGCGAGAGGTCGTTCTGCCAGAACGCACCGGGCGCGAACACGATCACGCCCAGCGCCAGCGCCGCGAGCAGCGCCAGCGCGACGCGCGGACGCGGCAGCCGCTCCACCCCGCGCCACAGCCGTGCCAGCAGCGGCGAGGCCGCCGGATCACGCCGCGTCGGCGTGACCAGTCGCGGCAGCAGCCAACGGGTGCTCGCCGCGGCCACGCCAAGCCCGGCGATGGTGAACACGGCCAGCTGCTTGAGTCCTTCCACGCCGGAGAACAGAAAGGTCGCGTAGGCAATGCAGGTGGAGGCCACGCCGGTCACCAGCGTCGGCCACAGCGTGCGCACCGCGAGCCGCGGCGACTCGCCCGGACGCAGGTGGCTGAAGAAGTGGATCGGATAATCCTGGGCCACGCCAATGAGGGTGAAACCGAAGGCAATGGTGATGCCGTGCACGCCGTCGAACAGCAGCGCCACCGCACCCAGCCCGGCCAGTCCGCCACTGGCCAGCGGCAGCGCGCCAAGCAACGGCATGCTCCAGCGCCGGTAGGCCAGGCCCAGCAACAGCAGCAGGCCGATCGTGTCGGCGGTGCCGATCCAGCGCATCTCGCGTTCGGTGCGATCGCGGATGGCGACCGCGAATGCACCGGGACCGGACATCTCCAGGCGCGCGCCGGCGCTGCCCGGCGCCGCGTCCGCGCTGGCGGCGAACGCGGCCTCGATCGCCGCCACCGCCGTCTGCTGCCCGGCGCTGTCGAAGCCCGGTGCGCGCGTCTGCACCAGCAGCAGGGCCTGGCTGCCGGCGCGGTCGAACCACACGCCGTGCCGGCGCTGCGGCGCATTGGCCGGCTGCCAGCGCTCGGCCAGGCGCAATGTTTCCAGGGTCGGGTCGGACGGCAGCAGCGGTTCGACCAGGTCGGCGGCCGGCGAGCCGAGGTCCTGCAGCCGCTGCTGCAGTTCATCGCGCAGGAACGCTTCGTCCAGCGGCTGGCTGTCCAGCGTCGGCGACAGCAGGTACCGATAGGGACGCAGGTGCGCCGGTATCGCTTCGAGGCCGCCGCTGTCGCCGTTGGAGGCCAGCGCGATTTCCGGCCGCGCCGCCAGCGCTGCGCGCAGCGCCTGCGAGCGCGCGGCCAGCGCCTCGGGCGGCGCGCCGGACAGGGCCAGCAACAGCACGCGCGAGCCGGGGCCTTCGCCGAGTTCGTCGACCAGCAGCACTTGCGCCGGCGTACGCGGCGTCGGCAGGAAGCGGCGCAGGTCCTCCTCCATGCGCAGGCCACGGCCGAGCAGCCATCCGGCCACGGCCAGCACCGCCAGCCAGGCCAGCAGCAGGGCGATGCGCGCGCCGGCGCGCGGGCTGTCGCTCATCGCGTCGGACCGCCGTCGCCGTGGCACAGCGCGGCCAGCGCGGCCGGATCGTCGATGCCGGCGGCCGCGGCGGCCGCACCGGCCATCAGCGTGCGCTGCACCGGGCCCTTGGCCGGATGGCTTTCCACGCAGCGCAGTTCGGCCCCGCGGCCATGCAGCTCGATGCGCTGCAGGGCGGCGGCCAGGCGTGGATCGCGCGGCAGCAGCTGCAGCTGCCACTGCTCGCGTACGCCGCTGGCCTGCACGCTGTAGGTCTTCTGCAGCAGCTCGCGGTCGCCGGCCAGCAGCGCGCCGAAGCCGGCCTGGATCGCGGCCAGTTCCGGAACCTGCTGCAGTGCGACCCGGCGCGGCGCGCGGCCGGCGCGTTCGACCAGCGCCTCGCCGGCGGCCAGGGTGGTGGTTTCCGCGTACGGCGCGGTCACCTGCCGCACCAGCCTGCCGTCGGTTTCGCGCCGGTACTCGCCTTCCAGCCGCAACGGCTGCCTGAGCATCGGCGAGTCGCGCAGCTCGACGAACGGCGTGCGGCTGGGCGCCGGGCGCGCCACCGCGCGCAGCACCCAGTCCACGTCCAGCGGTGCCGGCTCAGGCGCCGCGGCGCAGGGCAGCGCGATCGCGCACAGCAGGACCGCCAGGCACGGAACCCGGCGACACCTCATCAGACGCTTCATCGGGACTGTCGCTCCAGAAATCGTAGAAGTTGAACCAGTTGAACGGCGCCCGCCGCGCATGGTGTTCGAGTCGTGCCGCGTACGCGGCCACGCGTTCGTGCAGCCAGCGGCCGCGCTCGCCGCGCGCAGGCGGCGTGCCATCCACCGACGGATCGATGAACGGCTCGAAGTGCAGGTCGTAGCGGTTGCCGCCGTCATACAGGCCGAAGCACAGCAGCACTGGCGCGTGCAGCGCGGCGGCCAGCCTCCATGGCGTGAGCGGAAAGCGGGCCGGCCGGCCAAGGAACGGCACCGTCGTCGTGTCCTCATGCGCCTGCGCGCGATCGACCAGCAGCGCGACCAGCGCGCCCGACTCCAGCGCGTGCTGGATCTCCAGCGCGATCGCCGCACCGGGCTGGCTGCCGTCGATCACGCCCTGCGCCAGCGATGGATCCAGCGCGTCGAAGAGCCCGGTCAGCACCGGGTTCTGGCTGCGGTCGAGCACGATCCGCACCTGCAGCCCGGGGCGCTGCCGCGACAGCACGCGCAGCGCGTCGAAGCTGCCCAGGTGCGAACCGAACAGCAGCGCGCCGCGGCCGCGATCGACCAGCGCCGCCAGCGGCCCCAGCCCATGCACGCGGATATCGAAGCGCCAGGTTTCCCCGCCCAGCAGGAACAGCCGGTCGAGGATGGTCGCGGCGAAGGTGTGGATGTGGCGCGCCGCCGCCCACGGGCCGGCGTGTCCGCGCGCGCGCGCCAGCCAGGCCCGCGAGGCGCGGCGTTCCGGCCCGCGCATGCACAGGAAATACAGGGTGATCGGATACAGGCACAGCCGCGCCAGTCGCCGTCCGCCGTGGCGGGCGATGGCCGCGATCAGCGCGATCGAGCCGCGCGTGCCGCCTTCGGGGCGGCGCTTCCAGGTCGACGCCGGCCGCGATTCAGCCATCGGCCACCACCTCGCCGCGGGCCAGCACACCGTCCTCGCCGCGCACCTCGAAGCGCCAGCGCGGCGCAGCGCCGTCGATCACGACCTGCGCCGGGCGGTCCGGCAGCAGCGGCCTCAGGAACTTCGCCTGCGGCACGCGCAGCGGGCCGAGCGGCCCGTGCACGGCCTCGATCGCCTCAACCACCCGCTCCAGCAGGACCACGCCCGGCACCAGCGGTCGTCCCGGGAAGTGCCCGGCCAGGCAGGGATGGTCATGGGGAACGGAAAACTGCATCGGCCAAGGATATCGGTCTGCCGCCGGGGCGTCGTCGCCCCACGCAGGTTCAGCGCAGCAGTTCGCGCCAGAACGCCGGCCCCAGCGCCGCCATCTGCCGTGCGAAGTCGATGCCGTTGCGGTACGGCCGCTGCGGGAAGTGGCGCTTGCGGTACTGGAACTCGACCGCCATGAAACCGCCGACCAGGCCGTAGTTGAGCAGGTTGGCAAACCACGACCAGGCCGAATGCGGCACCGCCACCGGCGGCATGACGCCGAACGTGTACAGGACCCCGCCGGGCACCGCGCACAGCGCCAGCAGCGCGTTGGCCAGCGACAGGAAGGCGAGCAGCGCCGCCCAGGCGCCGGTCAGCCGGCGCGCGTAGGCCAGCAGGTCCGGCGGGGTCGGCCAGCCGGCCTGCGCGTACAGCGCCGCGACAATGCGCGCGACCAGCGGCGTGCGTCCGCCGTACAGGCTGCGCGCGAACCACCACGACAGCCAGGCGGTGAACAGTATCGGCGGGAGCAGCAGCAGCAGGTCCAGCCAGGCCGTCCCTGCCCACCACGACAGCGAGGCCAGCAGCAGCGCGAGCAGGCCCAGCGCCCACCAGCGCCGGTGCAGCAGCGGGCCGGCCAGCAGCAGCACGACCAGGTCGGCCAGGGCCAGCGCCGACCAGGCGCCGCCGCGGATTCCGGCCATGTGCGCCAGGAACGGATAGGCCACGCCCAGCAGCAGCTGGACCGGCATGACCGCCGCATCGGCCAGGCCGCGCCCGGCCGGGCCGGCGGGTCCGACGCCCACGTCAGCCCGCGCGGTGCGACTGCACGTGCGCCGACAGCGCGCGCAGCGAGGCGAAGATGCGCCGGTTGTCCTCGCCCTCGGCACGCAGCTGCACGCCGTAACGCTTGGCCACCGCCAGCGACAGCTCCAGCGCGTCGATCGAGTCCAGGCCCAGGCCTTCGTTGAACAGCGGGGCTTCCGGATCGATCGCGTCCGGCTCCACGCCCTCCAGGTTCAGGCTCTCCACCAGGAGTTCGGCCAGTTCGCGTTCGGCGGCGGTCTGCTGCGACATCTTTACGGTTCCGGGGACTGCGCAAGGCCGGCCACGATCCGGCATCGGCCCGCCCGGCGCAAGTCCGCCGCGGCCGTGAACCCCGGCCGCGGCAGCCGCGGGCTATCATTCCGCACCCGTCCGCGACCGACCGGCCCCTTGCGCATGACCCGCACCGACCCGCCGAATCCAGCGCCCGCGCCCCGCGCGCGGCGGGAGGCGGACGCGGCGGACCGGGCAGGCGAGGCCGGTTTGGCGGTGGACGTGCTGGTGGTCGGCGGCGGCCCGGCCGGGACCACCGCGGCCACCTTCCTCGCCCGCCGCGGCTGGCAGGTGACCCTGCTGGAGAAGGACGCGCACCCGCGCTTCCACATCGGCGAATCGCTGCTGCCGATGAACCTGCCGATCCTGGAGCGGCTCGGCGTGCTCGAGCAGGTGCGCGCGATCGGCGTGCACAAACCCGGCGCCGACTTCCCGATGCGCGGCGACCGCGACAGCGTCAACGTCTTCCGCTTCGACCGCGCGCTGGCGCCGCGGTTCGGCTACGCCTACCAGGTCAAGCGCGCCGAGTTCGACGAGCTGCTGTTCGCCAACGCGGTCGCCAACGGCGTCGACGCGCGCCAGCAGGTCAAGGTCGAGCGGGTCGAGTTCGGCGGCGACGGCCGGCCGGCGCGGGTACATGCGCGCAGCGCCGGCGGCGATGCGCTGGTCTTCCGCCCGCGCTACCTGGTCGACGCCAGCGGCCGCGACACTCTCCTCGGCAACATGTTCAAGCTCAAGAAAAAGAATCCGGCGCACCAGTCGGCGGCGATCTTCAGCCACTTCCGCGGCGTCACCCGCCGGCCCGGCGAGGAAGCCGGCAACATCACCGTCGAGCGCTTCGCCCACGGCTGGATGTGGCTGATCCCGCTGCGCGACGACGTGATGAGCGTGGGCGCGGTCTGCTTCCCCGAATACCTGAAGACCCGCCGCGGCGACAACGAGGCGTTCCTGATGCAGACCCTGCGCGACACGCCCTCGGTCTGGGCGCGCATGGAACACGCCGAACGCATCGCGCCGGTGCACGCCACCGGCAACTACTCCTACACCTGCACGCGCATGCACGGCCCGGGCTGGGTGATGGCCGGCGACGCGTTCGCCTTCGTCGACCCGGTGTTTTCCTCCGGCGTCTACCTGGGCATGACCGGCGGCGAGCAGGCGGCGAACACGGTCGACGCGATCCTGCGCGATCCCTCGCGCGAGGCCGTCGAACAGCGCGCGATGGACCGGCGCCTGCGCCGCGGGCTGCGCCATTTTTCCTGGTTCATCTACCGCTTCACCACGCCGGTGATGGAGGCGCTGTTCGCCGAGCCGCGCAACGTGCTGCAACTGGAACAGGCGGTGATTTCGATGCTGGCCGGCGATGTGTTCGACAACGCCGCGGTGCGCTGGCGGCTGCGGGTATTCCGCATGGTCTATGCGCTGACCGCGCTGCGCATGGCGCCACGCGCACTGGCCGGCTGGCTGCGCCGCCGGCAGCAGGTCGGCGAGCGCTTCAGCGGCGACACGCTGCATGGAGGCAACCCGTGAGCCGGCCGCAACCGTTCGCCGGCGACGCGATGTCGCCCCCGGCCCTCGACTTCGGCTACGCACCGGCGGACACGCTGGCGCGGCAGCTGGCCGATCCGCGGGTGCTGGCGGTGTTGGGCTTCGGCGATGCCGACGCTCCGGCGATCGACGATCCGCGCTGGCTGCGCATCCGGCTGCGGCCGCTGCAGGCCGCGCCGGCGCCGATCGAGGTCTGGCGCAGCACTGCGCCGGTGCGCTGCGGCCGCGACGGCGACATCGCCTGGTCCACCGACGGCCGCCTGCTGTTCGGCGCGCTGGAGATCGACGAAGGCGACGAGGGAATCGAAGCCGCCGCCACGCGCGCGTATGCGCGGATGGGCGCGTTCGTCGCCGCCAGCGACACCCCGCACCTGCTGCGCATCTGGAACTACATGGATGCGATCACCCTCGGCGAGGGCGACGAGGAGCGCTACCGGCGCTTCTGCGTCGGCCGCGTCGCCGGCATGGACGCGCTGGACACGGCACGGCTGCCGGCGGCCACCGCCATCGGCCGGCACGACGGCGTGCGCCGGCTGCAGCTGTACTGGCTGGCCGCGCGCGAGCCGGGCCTGCCGCTGGAGAACCCGCGCCAGGTCAGCGCCTACCGCTACCCGCGCCAGTACGGCCCGCAATCGCCCAGTTTCGCCCGCGCGCTGCTGCCGCCGGCCGGCGCGGCGATGCCGCTGCTGCTGTCCGGCACCGCCGCCATCGTCGGCCATGCCTCGCAGCACTCCGGCGAGGTGCAGGCCCAGGTCGACGAGACCCTGGCCAACCTCGACAGCCTGGTCGCCACCGCGCGCCACCAGGGCGCGATGCTGCCGGTCGCGCTTGGCGCCGGCAGCCTGCTCAAGGTCTACGTGCGCGATCCGGAGGATGCGCCGGCGGTCGCCGCGCGCCTGGAGGAGCGGCTGGATCCGGCGGTGCCGCGGCTGCTGCTGCACGCCCAGGTCTGCCGGCGCGAGCTGCTGGTCGAGATCGACGGCGTGCACGGGCCGGCACCGGCCTGACACCCGGTTGCGGAATCGTCTCCACGCTGGCTTTCGCAGAACCCGTATCGCGGCCACCGGCAGCACCTTTGCCGAACTCCGCGACATCGACACACCCGACCCGCGATCGCCGACGGGATCAACTCCTGCGGATTCCGTGCGCATGCCGCAAGCGCCGGACACGCGCAGCAGTGTCGCCGGCAACCGTTGCGTGGCGGCCGTCCCGCACTGCCATACTGCCGCGCCACGCCGCAGCGACCGCTTTCTTCGCGGCGACGGCCCACGCGTTATCCGCCATCACGAATCCGGAGGGGTTTCGATGCGTCATCGCCTGCGTCTTGCCGTACTGCTGTCCGCCGCCATCACCGCTGCCGCGCCCGCACTGGCCGTTGCAGCACCCGCCGGCAACGACCGCGCCGCCAGCGTCGCCCGCGTCGACCGCGCGCGCCTGGACGAGACGCTGCGTGGCTTCGTCGATTCCGGACAGCTCGTCGGCGTGTCCGCGCTGGTCTACCAGGACGGGCACGAGGCGTATTCGGGCGCATTCGGCCTGGCCGACCGCGAAGCGGCGCGGCCGATGGCGCGCGACACCATCGCCCAGATCTTCTCGATGACCAAGCCGGTCACCGGCGGCAGCGCATCGCTGGCCATC
>JAGHZW010000184.1:8715-16798 GCA_017745195.1 Pseudoxanthomonas sp.
ACGAGCAGGGCAAGTTCCAGCTCGACGAGCCGGTCGCGAAATACCTGCCCGAGTTCGCCGGCATCCGGGTGTACGCCGGCACCGATGCGAAGGGTCAGCCGCTGCTGCTGCCGCCGAAGCGCGCGATCACGATCCGCGACCTGATGCGCCACACCGCCGGACTGGTCGGCGGCGGCGACGACACCGGCCCGGTCGGCGCGCTGTACCGGAAGGCCGATCCGGACAGCCTGGACCGCACTTTGGCCGAGAACATCCGCCGCCTGGCCACGGTGCCGCTGCTCTACGAACCGGGCACGCGCTGGCTGTACTCGCCGGCGGTGGACGTGCAGGCGCGCCTGGTCGAGGTGCTGTCCGGCGAGGCGTTCGACGCCTACCTGCAGAAGCACGTGTTCGCCCCGCTGAAGATGAAGGACACCGGCTACGTGGTCCGCGACCGCGCGCGCCTGGCCGCGCTGTACATGCGCAGCGACGACGGCGTGATGACCCGCATCCCGGACGCCGAGGCGCTGAAGATCAACGGCCGCGACACCGCGCTCAAGCCCGGCAGCTGGGGCCTGACTTCGACCCTGGACGACTACATGCGTTTCGCCCGGATGCTGCTCGGCGGCGGCCAGCTCGACGGCGCGCGCCTGCTGCGCCCGGAAACGGTGCGGCTGATGGCCAGCGATGCGCTGCCGCCGGTGATCGGCGCCACCGACCGCTCGTGGCTGCCGAACAAGGGCCAGGTCGGCTTCGGCATCGACTTCGCCGTGCGCATCGCGCGACCGGCCACCGTGAGCGAGGCTTCCGGCGAGATCGGCGAGTTCTTCTGGGATGGCGCGGCCAACACGCTGTTCTGGGTCGATCCGGTCAACGACCTGGCTGCGGTGCTGTTCACCCAGTACCTGCCGCCGGCGCGCCTGCCGCTGCACAAGGCGTTCCGCGACGCGATCTACGCCGACGACAGCTCGGCGGCCGCGCCGAAGAACTAGGGCTTCGCTCGAGGAGCGCAGGAGCCTGCGATCCCGGCCTTTCCCCCGCGGCACGCCGTCCCGCGGGGAAGGCTATCCCGGCAGGCCGGGACGCCGGCAAGCGTGGCCACGCGGCCTCAGTTGGATGCCGCGCACTCGTCCTTCTTCTTCAGCGGGTTCCAGCGCCAGCCCTCGTCCTTGCACGCCGGCTGCGGCGCCGGCGCCAGCGCGGCCTCGCGCCTGGCGGCGGTGGCGCGGGCATCGGCCAGGCGCTGCGCCTGCAGTTTCTGCATCGCCGCGCGGATCTGCGGCAGCACCGCCAGCGCGGCCTTCTCGCCTTCCAGGATCGCCTGGTTGCGCTGGGTGAAATCGGCCGCGCCGATATCCAGCACCTTCGGCCGGATCACCACGTCGGCGCGCGCCAGTTCCTGCTCGCCCAGCCGCTGGCCCATGATCGAGATCGACTGGTTGACGATGCCGAGCATGCCGTCCGGGCGCTTGCCGCTGGCCTTGCTGGAGATGTCGACGGCGATGACGAAATCGGCGCCGAGCTGGCGCGTCGCATCCACCGGCACCGGGCTGACCACGCCGCCGTCCACGTACTGGTAGTTGCCGATGGTCACCGGCTCGAACACGCCCGGCACGCTGCTCGACGCGCGCACCGCCTGGCCGGTGTTGCCGCGCACGAACACGGTGCGCTCGCCGGTTTCCAGGCGCGTGGCGACCGCGGCGAACGGCTTGCGCATGCGCTCGATCGGCTTGTTGTCCACGCTCTGGTTGACGTAGTCCTGCAGCTTCAGGCCCTGCACTAGGCCGCCGGAGAACAGGCGCACGTCGCGGATGCTGGCCTCGTCGAGCGCGACCGCGCGCTCCTGCAGCTTGAACGGATCCATGCCGCTGGCGTACAGCGCGCCGACCACGCTGCCGGCGCTGGTGCCAGCAACCACGTCGGGCTTGAGGCCATTGGCCTCGAGCATCTTGATCACGCCGATGTGGGCGAAGCCCTTGGCCGCGCCGCCACCGAGGGCGAGGCCGATGCGCAGTGGTGGGACCACCGGATCGATCCGCGTCGCGGGTGGCGGCGTCACCGGCACCTGCGAGGGGACTTCCGGGCGCGTGCCGCCGCAGGCGGACAGCACGGCGATGGCCGCGCCGATCAGGAACCGGCCAGCCAGGGACGGCAACGCGGCACGCGGGGACAGGACAGCGGAAGGCCGGGAGTTCACGGGTGCGGAGGCGAAGCGGCGCCGCGGCATGCGGCGGCGTGATTCTAGGCGGCGTCGCCGCCGGCTTCCGGCATGGCGGATGAATGTGGCTCATCGAGCAGCGCCAGCAGTGCATCGCGGCGCAGCTTGCCGGTCTCGTTGCGCGGCAGGCGCGGCAGCAGGCGCACGCGGCGCGGCAGGAATACCGGATCGACCGAGCCGCGCAGGGCCGTGGTGATGTCCTCGGCCGAGAGCCGCGGCGCCACCGCCAGCGCGGCGATGCGGCCGACGCCGCCGGGGCGGTCCGGCTCCAGCTGCAGGACCACGCCGTCCTCCACGCCGGGCACCGCCAGCAGGCGCCGGGTCAGGTCGCCGAGCGAGGCGCGCTTGCCGGCGATCTCGAGCAGGTCGGCCTGGCGCCCGCACAGGCGGAAGCGGCCGTCGGCCTCGACCTCGACCAGGTCGGCGAGCGCCACCGGCGCCGGCAGGTGCGGGGCGTGCACCAGGGTGCCGTCCGGCTGCGAGGCCAGGCGCACGCCGGGCAGCGGTGTCCACAGGTCCTCGCGGGCGCTGCGCCGGCGCGCGAACACGCAGGTCTCGGTCGACCCGAACACCTCGCGCACCTCGGCGCCGAACCGGTCTTCGGCTTCGGCGGCCAGCTCGCGCGGCAGCGGCGCGGTGGCCGAAACGATGCCGGCCAGCGGCGGCAACGCCACGCCCGAGCGCAGCAGCGCGCGCAGGTGCACCGGCGTGGTCACCAGCAGCCGCGTGCCGTCGGCCTGTTCCAGCGCGCGCGCCACGTCGGCCGGCAGCAGCGGCCGCCCCGCATGCACGGCCGCGCCACCGAGCAACGGCAGCAGCACCGAGAACTCCATCCCGTACATGTGCTGCGGCGGCACCGTCGCCACGACCTGCGGCTGTGCACCGCCCCACAGGTCGGCCAGTGCGGCCAGGTTCTGCGCGGTGCCGGCGGCGAACGCCGCCCAGGTCTTGGCATGCGCCTGCGGCCGGCCGGTGCTGCCGGAGGTATAGCCGATCGCGGCCAGGCCGGCCGCGGCCACGTGCGGGATGCCTGCATCGGCATCGACGATGGCGGCGCGCGGCAGCGGCTCCGGCAGTTCGAGGCGATAGGCGCCGCCGCCGGCATGCGCCTGCAGGATCTCGGCCACCGTTCCCGGCGCACCGGACGGTGGCAGCAGGGCGACCTGGCCACGCAAAGCGGCGGCGCAGAAGCCGAGCAGGAACCGGTAGCGGTCCTCGGCCAGGTGCACGACGTGGCGCGATTCGGGCAGGGCCGCCGCCAGGGTCCGCGCCTGGGCCAGGAAATCGCCCAGCGTGACCGCCCCGCCGCTGCCGAAGACCAGCAGCCGGCCAGGGTCGCCGACGGCCAGCGGCAGGCGCCCGGCACCGGGGCTGTGTGTCTGGATGACCGCCGACATCGTGGCTGACCCGCTCCTGCGGCAAGCCCGCTGCCTGCCCTGAAAGGCGGCCAGCATGGCGGCGCCGGCACGGGCAGGCAAGCCGCGCCGGCCATGACCTTCCACAGTGGCCGCCCGGAACCGGGCTGCTACCCTGCCCCGCTTCGCACCCTGCTTCCGCCCGACATGAGCCGACCCCTGCTGCGCGCCCTGCCCCTGTTCCTGCTGCCGATGCCCTTCCTGGCTGCCGCCCAGGCCGCCACGCCCGCGCCCACACCGGCCCCCGGGGCCGCGCTGACCATCGAACAGACGATGGCCGACCCGGACTGGATCGGCCCGCCGGTCGAACGCGCCTGGTGGAGCTGGGACGGCCGCGAAGCGCAGCTGCAGCTCAAGCGCGAGGGCGCCAGCATCCGCGACACCTGGCGCCAGCCGGTCGCTGGCGGCGCCCTGCAGAAGGTCGCCGATGCCGAACGCGCCGGCCTGGACGCGGCCAACCCGGTCTACGACGCGCAGCGCCGGCGCATGGCCTTCGTCCGCAACGGCGACGTGTTCCTGCGCGACCTCGGCACCGGTGCGCTGACCCAGCTCACCCGCAGCGCCGCGGTCGAGTCGCAGCCGGGCTTCGCCGCCGACGGCGGGGTCACCTGGCGCTCCGGCAACGACTGGTTCAAGTGGAACGCGAACGGCGGTACCGCACAGGTCGCCTCGCTCAAGGCCGAGAAGGACCCGGCCGCGCCGCCCAAGCCCGATGCGCTGCGCGAACAGCAGCTGCGCACGATCGACACCCTGCGCCAGGACAAGGAACGGCGCGACGCGCAGCGCGCGCAGGAAGAGGCCTGGCGCAAGGCCGACCCGAGCCGCGCGCCGGCGCCCGCGTTCCTCGGCGACGAGGTCGAGATCGTCGACAGCAGCCTGTCGCCCGACGCGCACCACCTGCTGGTGGTGACCAAGAAGAAGGGCGCCGACGCCGGCCGCGATGGCCAGATGCCCAAGTACGTGACCGAGTCCGGCTACGAGGAATTCGAGGAAGCGCGCACCCGCGTCGGCCGCAACGACCCGCTGCCGCACACGCTGTGGCTGGTCGACGCGCGCGACGGCAGCGTGCGCGAACTCAAGCTCGACGCCCTGCCCGGTATCGGCAACGACCCGCTGGCGGTACTGCGCAAGGCCGCCGGCAAGGACGCACTGAAGGGCAACCGCCCGCTCCAGGTGACCACCAGCGGCGACAACGGCGACGGCCCGCGCATCCAGTGGAGCGCCGACGGCCGCCAGGTCGCAGTGATGCTGCGCGCGGTCGACAACAAGGACCGCTGGATCGCCACGGTCGACCTTGACGCGGCGAAGCTGCAGCCGCGCCACCGCCTCACCGATCCGGCCTGGATCAACTGGAACTTCAACGATTTCGGCTGGCTGCCCGACAACCGCACGCTGTGGCTGCTGTCGGAGGAATCGGGCTACTCGCACCTGTACACGCAGGCCGGCAACGAGCGTCCGCGGCAGCGCACGTCCGGCGCGTGGGAGGCATCGTCGCCGGTGCCGACCGCCGACGGCAGCGGTTTCCTGTTCCTGTGCAACCGGCAGCGCCCGGGCGACTACGAGGTATGCGCGCTGGACCTGGCCAGCGGCGGGGTGAAGGAGATCACCGCGCTCGACGGCGTCGAGGACTTCAGCCTCTCGCCCGACGGCCGCCAGGTGCTGGTGCGTTATTCCGGCAGCTACCTGCCGCCGCAGCTGGCGGTGGTGCCGGCGAATGGCGGCGAAGCACGCGTGCTGACCGACACCCGCAACGCCGCGTTCAAGGCGCGCAGCTGGATCCAGCCCGAATACGTGCAGGTGCCGTCGAAGCATGGCGCCGGCGTGGTCTGGGGCAAGTTCTACGGACCGGAGAGCTACGAACCGGGCCGCAAGTATCCGGTGGTGATGTTCGTGCACGGTGCCGGCTACCTGCAGAACGTGTCGGCGCGCTATCCGAACTACTTCCGCGAGCAGATGTTCCACCAGCTGCTGGTCGAGCGCGGCTACGTGGTGCTGGACCTGGACTACCGCGGCAGCGAGGGCTACGGCCGTGACTGGCGCACCGCGATCTACCGCAACATGGGCCATCCGGAGCTGGAGGACTACCTCGACGGCCTGGACTGGATCGTGGCCAACCACCAGGGCGACCGCGACCGCGCCGGCATCTACGGCGGCAGCTACGGCGGCTTCATGACTTTCATGGCGCTGTTCCGCGCACCGGGCGTGTTCAAGGCCGGCGCCGCGCTGCGCCCGGTGGCGGACTGGACCCAGTACAACCACGAGTACACGTCCAACATCCTCAACACGCCAGAGCTGGACCCGGAGGCATACCGCGTATCCTCGCCGATCGAATACGCACAGGGCCTGCAGGACGAGCTGCTGATCGCCCACGGCATGATCGACGACAACGTGTTCTTCCGCGATTCGGTGGTGCTGACCCAGCGCCTGATCGAGTTGCACAAGGACAACTGGCAGATCGCGCCGTACCCGCTGGAGCGACACGGCTTCACCCGCGCCGACTCGTGGCTGGACGAGTACAAGCGCATCCTCAGACTGTTCGAGCGCCGGCTGAAGTGAACGACGGCGAAGTGAGCCGCGTCGAGGCGAGCGCGGCCGGTCCCATCCGTACCGTCGCGGCGGTCATCCGCGACGATGCCGGGCGCGTGCTGCTGGTCCGCAAGCACGGCTCGGCAACCTTCATCCAGCCCGGTGGCAAGCGCGAACCGGGCGAGGACGCGCTGGCCACGCTGGCGCGCGAACTGGCCGAGGAGCTGGGCGTGCGCCTGCTCGCCGGCAGCGCGTTGCGGCTGGGCGAATTCGAGGACGCGGCGGTCAACGAGCCCGGCCGCCGGGTCCGCGCCGAAGCCTTCGCCGTGGCGATCGAGGGCCGGCCGCGGGCGCAGGCGGAGATCGCCGAGCTGGCCTGGGTCGTGACGCAGGCGCCGTTCCCGGTGGCGGTGGCCCCGCTGAGCGCCGGGCATATCCTGCCGGCGCTGGCCCGGCTGTCGCGGACGACCGCTCCCTAGCTGCGGTCCGGCGCGGGCGGACGGCCGGCAGGACGGCCTCCGGTCGCGTCCCGGCCGCCACACCACATCGCCGCACCAAGGAACGCGAGGCCCTGCACAATGGCCACGACCACCTGCAGGCCATCCATGAGCGCTCCGCCCCCGTTGCCCGCGACCGGCTTCGTCACTCCCCTGGCCCGGATCTCGCTGGTCCTGGCCGCCCTCGGCGCGGCCTGGGCGCTGGCGCAGATGGTCGCGGTCCTGCTCGTGCCCGACGCGGCCGTGGCACGCCTGGCGTCCGGGCCCGACCTGCCGGGCCTGGCCTGGACCCTCCAGCACCGGCATGCGCTGTCGCTGGCGATGCTGCTGCTGGCGCTTCTGTTCCTGGCCGCATCCTGGGGCCTGCTGCGCCGGCGCGAATGGGCACGCTGGACCTTCATCGTGCTGCTGCTCGCTGGCGCGGCCGCCAACTTCGCCGGCCTGGCCCTGATCGGTCCGTTCTTCGACGCGATCGTGGGCATCTATCCGGCGCAGCTACTGGATACGCCCGACGGCCGCCAGTTCGTGGCGCAGATGCACTTCAACCGCCAGGCCACCCTCGTCACCAGCCTCGCAGGTGCGCTGGCCTTGGCCGGCCTGCACGGCTGGATCGCCTGGAAGCTGTGCACGGCGGCGGTGCGTGCCGAGTTCATCCGCGCGGGCGCCCCGGACCGTTGATCGCGATCAAAGAGCGACCGGTGCGCTGCCGCTAGAATGCGTGCATGGACCCCAATTTCGACGCCGTACGCACCTACCTGACCGGCCTGCAGGACCGGATCTGCACCGCGATCGAGGCCGTCGACGGCCAGGCCCATTTCGTCGAAGACGCCTGGTCCCGCTCGCCCGAGACCGACGGTGCCCATTCTGGCGGCGGCCGCACCCGCGTGCTGCGCGAGGGCGCGGTGTTCGAACAGGCCGGGATCGGCTTCTCCGACGTTTCCGGCAGCCGCCTGCCTCCTTCCGCCAGCGCGGCCCGCCCGGAACTGGCCGGCGCCTCCTGGCGCGCCACCGGCGTGTCGCTGGTGTTCCACCCGCGCAATCCGTACCTGCCCACCACCCACGCCAACGTCCGCCACTTCCGCGCCGAGCGCGATGGCGAAACGGTGGCCTGGTGGTTCGGTGGCGGCTTCGACCTGACCCCGTTCTATCCGTTCGACGAGGACGTGCGGCACTGGCATCGCACCGCCGCCGACCTGTGCGCGCCGTTCGGGCCGGCCCGCTACGCCGAGCACAAACGCTGGTGCGACGAGTACTTCTACCTGCGCCACCGTGGCGAGACCCGCGGCGTGGGCGGCCTGTTCTTCGACGACCTGCACGGCGACTTCGAGCGCGACTTCGGCTACCTGCGCGCGGTCGGCGACGGCTTCCTCGACGCCTACCTGCCGATCGTGGAGCGCCGCAAGGACACGCCGTATGGCGAGCGCGAGCGCGAGTTCCAGCACTACCGG
>JAGHZW010000184.1:16829-17651 GCA_017745195.1 Pseudoxanthomonas sp.
TGCGTCACGACCCAGGCCGCACCGAGTCGATCCTGATGAGCCTGCCGCCCCGGGTGCGCTGGGAGTACGGCTTCCAGCCGGAAGCGGACAGCGCCGAAGCGCGCCTGCAGGACTACCTCGTCCCCCGCGACTGGCTCGACTGAGCCTTCGCCCACCGCGGCCGGCGTCCGCCGGCCGGCCGACTCCCGACGAGCCGTGTGCCGCAGGCGCGCGGCATTCGCGTGAACGGCTTCATGAAGCTGGACTATTCAGGAAGCTCGCCGGTGGCAACGGGAAACAAAAAAGCCCCGCCGACCAGGGGGAGGTCGACGGGGCTGGGGAACGGAGACTTGGGGAGGAGCCCCGTTCCGGTAGATCTGCTCCAGGGGAAGGGAGAGATCCGCGACAGGCGTTGCACCTGTCGAGGGCTATATCAGCATTCCGTACATTGATGGTTCGTGAAGAATCCGGTTAAAGAAGCGCTGGATTTAGGACGGATTCATTCCCCCGGGATGAAACGGGGCGTGTAACAAAACCGGCACTCCGGATGAATGCGCGCCCAAGGCCTGTCCGGTCGTGTTTCCGGCCTCAATGTGCCTCGTCCCAGTTGCTGCCGGTGCCGCTGTCCACCACCAGTGGGACGCTCAGTTGCGCCGCCGAGGACATCAGCCGACCGGCCCCCTCGACCAGGATCGGCACGAACGCCTCGTCGGCCTCGAACACCAGTTCGTCGTGGACCTGCAGGATCATCAGCGCCGGGCTTGCGCCGGAGCTGGAGCGTTGCCCGGCCAGCCAGCCGTCCACGGCGATCATCGCCCGCTTGATGATGTCGGCGGCGGTTTC
>JAGHZW010000184.1:17689-32757 GCA_017745195.1 Pseudoxanthomonas sp.
GCCGGCGCGCTGGGCCTGGTTGCCGGCGTGGATGTACTCCAGGTACAGGCGCCGGCCGAACACGGTCTCCACGTAGCCGCGCTGACGCGCCTGTTCGCGGGTGCGCTCCATGTAGTCGCGCACGCCCGGGTAACGGCTGAAGTACAGCGCGATGTAGTCCTGCGCCTCGCCGCGGCCGATGCCCAGCTGCCGGGCCAGGCCGAACGCGCTCATCCCGTACATCAGGCCGAAGTTGATCGCCTTGGCGGCGCGGCGTTCGTTGCCGGTGACGTCCTCGAGCTTGCGACCGAACACTTCCGCTGCGGTGGCACGGTGCACGTCGGCGCCGGACTCGAACGCGCGCACCAGGCCCGGATCCTGCGACAGGTGGGCCATGATCCGCAGTTCGATCTGCGAGTAGTCGCAGGCCACCAGCTTGCGTCCCGGTGGCGCGACGAAGGCGCGGCGGATGCGGCGGCCGTCGTCGGTGCGGATCGGGATGTTCTGCAGGTTCGGTTCGGACGAGGACAGGCGCCCGGTCGCCGCGCCGGCCTGGTGGTAGCTGGTGTGCACCCGGCCGGTGTCGGCGTTGACCATCTCCGGCAGCTTGTCGGTGTAGGTGCTGCGCAGTTTCGCCAGGCCGCGGTACTCGAGGATCACCCGCGGCAGCTCGTGCTGGTCGGCGATCGCCTCCAGCGCTTCTTCATTGGTCGACGGCTGGCCCTTGGGCGTCTTCACCAGCGCCGGCAGGCCCAGCTCGTCGAACAGCAGCGCCTGCAGCTGCTTGGGCGAATCCAGGTTGAAGGCGCGGCCGGCCAGCTCGGTCGCCTTCTGCTGCGCGGCGAGCATGCGTCGTGACAGGTCGGCGCTCTGCCGGCGCAGTTCGTCGACATCCACGCGGACGCCATTGGCCTCGATCCGCTCGAGCACGGACACCAGCGGCATCTCGATCTCGTGGTATACGCGCTGCAGGCCGGGCTCAGCCTCCAGCCGTGCCGACAGCACCCGGTGCAGGCGCAGGGTGATGTCCGCATCCTCGGCGGCGTAACGGGTCGCATCGTCCAGCGCGCACTGCGAGAACGGGATCTGCTTGGCGCCCTTGCCGCACACGTCTTCGTACTTCACCGTCTCGTAGCCGAGATGGCGACGGGCCAGGCTGTCCATGTCGTGGCGGGCGTTGCCGGAATCGAGCACGAAGCTCTCCAGCATCGTGTCGTCGTCGTAGCCGGCCAGCTCGACACCGTGACGGCGCATCACGTGCAGGTCGTACTTGCCATGCTGGCCGATCTTGCGCACGGCCGGATCGGCCAGCAGCGGGCGCAGCAGGTCCAGCGCAAGCGTGCGGTCGAGCTGCTCGGGCGCGCCCGGATAGGTGTGGCCCAGCGGCACGTAGGCCGCCTGGCCCGGAACGGCGGCGAAACTCAGCCCGACCAGGCTGGCGCGCATCGGATCGAGGCTGTCGGTCTCGGTGTCGAAGGCGAACTGGCCGGCCTGGCGCAGGTCCGCGATCCAGGCCTGCAGGCGCTCGATCGTGGTCACGGTCTCGTAGTTGCCCGGCGCGGCCAGCGCCGGATCCAGGCCGGCGGCGGGCACCGCCGCCGCGGCCGCGGCGAACCCGCCGCTGCGCGCGCGTCCCGGTTCCTTCTCGGTCACTTCCAGCGATGGCCCGCCACCACCGGCAGCACTTCCTGCATCCAGTTCCTTCAGCGCCTGGTTGAAGCCGTAGCGCGAATACAGCGCGCGCAGCGAGTCGACGTGCGGCTCGCGCAGGCGCAGCGACTGGGGGGTCTGCTCCAGCGCCACGTCGGTCTTGATCGTGACCAGTTCGCGGTTGAGCGGCAGCCGTTCCAGCGCCGCGCGCAGGTTGTCGCCGATCTTGCCCTTGATCTCGCCGGCATGGGCCATGACCCCGTCCAGCGACCCGTATTCGCCCAGCCACTTGGCCGCGGTCTTCGGGCCGCACTTCTCCACGCCGGGGACGTTGTCGATCGCATCGCCCATCAGCGCCAGCAGGTCGACGATCTGGCCGGCGCGCACGCCGAACTTGTCCAGCACGGCCGCATCCGAATCCATGCGACTGCCGCTCATGGTGTTGACCAGAGCGATCGAGCCGGCGGCCACGCCCGGCGCACGCACCAGCTGGGCGAAATCCTTGTCGCCGGTGGAGATGGTCACTTCCATCCCGTCGCCCGCGCCCTGCACGGCGAGCGTGCCGATCACGTCGTCGGCTTCCACCCCGTCGATGCGCAGGATGTCGATGCCCAGCGCGTGCACGATCTCGCACATCGGCTGCACCTGCGCGCGCAGGTCGTCGGGCATCGGCGGCCGGTTGGCCTTGTAGGCCGGGTACAGGTCGTCGCGGAAGGTCTTGCCGGGCGCGTCGACCACGAAGGCGACGTGGTCGGGCTTCTCCTTGAGCGTGGCGCGCAGCATGTTGACCACGCCGAACAGCGCGCCGGTCGGCTCGCCGGCGCTGTTGGTCAGCGGCGGCAGCGCGTGGAAGGCGCGATAGAGGTAGCTGGAACCGTCGATCAGGATCAGGCGTGTCATCGGCCCATTCTAGCCGCCGCCGCACGCGCTCGCGGCGACGCCGGCGGCACGCACGCTGGCGCATAATGCGGGCATCGAACCGAGGAGTTCCCCCGCATGC
The DNA here is from genome assembly GCA_017745195.1 of Pseudoxanthomonas sp. GTDB lineage: Bacteria > Pseudomonadota > Gammaproteobacteria > Xanthomonadales > Xanthomonadaceae > Pseudoxanthomonas. The sequence continues at coordinate 20,319 of JAGHZW010000184.1, forward strand.
GCAAGCTGATCAAGACCGCCGCGGCGCTGGCAGCCGTCCTCGCCCTGGCCGGCTGCGCCACGGGTGGCGCCACTGCGGGTGCGCCGGTCGACGTGAGCGGCGCCGACGTCGCCGTCCGCACCCTGGACAACGGCGACAAGCTCGAGGAATACCGCGTCGCCGGCCAGCTGCGGATGGTCAGGATCACCCCGGTCCGCGGCGCGCCGTACTACCTGTACGACCGCGACGGCGACGGTGCGCTCGACCGCGACGATGCCGACAAGGTGCCGCAGACCTACTGGAAACTGTTCTCGTGGTGAGTGCCGGCGTGACCGACATCCGCGAAGCCGGCGACGAGGCGACGCTGCGCGTCGCCTGGCCGGTGGTCGCGCAGCTGCGCCCGCACCTGGACGAGGATGCGTTTGTCGCCGCCGCACTGCGCCAGCGCGCCGAAGGCTGGCGGGCCACGGTGCTGCGCGAGGACGGGATCCCGCGCGCGTTCGCCGGCTGGCGTGTGCAGGAGATGCTCGCCCACGGCCGCTTCCTCTATGTCGACGACCTGGTCACCGACGCGCAGGCGCGCAGCGGTGGCCATGGCAAGGCGCTGCTGGACTGGTTGAAGGAACAGGCGCGGCAGCTGGGCTGCGCCAGCCTGCAGCTGGATTCGGGTACCCAGCGCATCGACGCGCACGCCTTCTACCTGCGCGAACGGCTGCGCATCACCTCGTTCCACTTCAAGGTCGACCTGGACGACTGACCCGCAGGATGCGGCCGGCACCAGTGCCGGCCGCGCGCGATTGCGGGACAATGGCCGCCCGCACGGATGCCGCTCCGTGCCGATGGACAGGATCACCCCCATGCTGCGCTGGTTCGAAAACCGGCTGGATCCCTATCCCGCCGCTCCCACCACCCAACCGCCCCGCTCGCTGTACGCGTTCTGCCGCCACTACACCCGCGGCACCGAACCCTGGCTTGCGCTGATGGCGGTACTGACCTCGGCCATCGCGGTGACCGAGGTGTCGCTGTACGCGTTCACCGGCTCGATCGTCGACCGTCTTTCCAGCCACACCCCGGCCACGTTCCTGCAGCAGGAAGGCTGGAAGTTCGGGCTGATGGCGCTGGTCGTGCTGGTGGTGATGCCGGCGCTGAACCTGCTCAGCGCGATGGTCATCCACCAGACCCTGCTCGGCAATTTCCCGATGCGGATCCGCTGGCGCGTGCACCGCTACCTGCTGCGCCAGTCGATGGGCTACTTCCAGGACGAGTTCGCCGGACGCATCGCCACCAAGCTGATGCAGACCTCGCTGGCGGTGCGCGAGACGGTGATCAAGCTGCTGGACGTGGGCAACTACGTGATCGTCTATTTCGGCGGCGCGCTGATCGTGGCGGCCTCGGCCGACTGGCGGCTGATGCTGCCGTTCGCCGCATGGCTGGTGGCCTACGCGATCCTGCTGCGCTATGCGATCCCGCGCCTGAACAAGGTGGCGCAGGAGCAGGCCGACGCGCGCTCGACCATGACCGGGCGGATCGTCGACAGCTACACCAACATCGCCACGGTCAAGCTGTTCTCGCATTCGCACCGCGAGGAGGACTACGCGCGCGAGTCGATGGGCGATTTCCTCGGCACGGTGCACCGGCAGATGCGCCTGGCGACAATCGTCAACGTCAGCAACGACACGCTGAACATGCTGCTGCTGTTCGCGGTGGCGGCCACCGGCATCACCCTGTGGATGGAAGAAGCGGTCAGCGTCGGCGCGATCGCCGTGGCGATCGCCTTCGTGCTGCGGCTGATGGGCATGTCGCAGTGGATCATGTGGGAGATGTCGGCGCTGTTCGAGAACATCGGCACGGTGCAGGACGGGATCAATTCGATCGCGCTGCCGGCCACCGTCGACGACGCGCCCGGCGCCAGCGACATCGGTCCGGTCCGCGGCGACATCCGCTTCGACCACGTGACCTTCCACTACGGCAAGCAGGGTGGCGTGATCGAGGGCCTGGACCTGCACGTGCGCCCCGGCGAGAAGGTCGGCCTGGTCGGCCGTTCCGGCGCCGGCAAGTCCACCCTGGTCAACCTGCTGCTACGCTTCTACGACCGCGAGGGCGGTGCGATCCGGATCGACGGCACCGACATCGCCACGGTCACCCAGGATTCGCTGCGCGCGGCGATCGGCGTGGTCACCCAGGACACCTCGCTGCTGCATCGTTCGGTGCGCGACAACATCCTCTACGGCCGCCCGGATGCCAGCGAGGCCGAACTGGTCGACGCCGCACGACAGGCCAATGCCGATGGCTTCATCCAGGAACTGGTCGACGCCAAGGGCCGTCGCGGCTACGACGCCCAGGTCGGCGAGCGCGGCGTGAAGCTGTCCGGCGGACAGCGCCAGCGCATCGCCATCGCCCGCGTGCTGCTGAAGAACGCGCCGATCCTGGTGCTGGACGAGGCGACTTCCGCGCTGGATTCGGAAGTCGAAGCGGTGATCCAGGAAAACCTGTACCGGCTTATGCAGGGCAAGACGGTCATTGCCATTGCCCACCGCCTGTCGACCATCGCGGCGATGGACCGGCTGGTGGTGATGGACCAGGGCCGGATCGTCGAGCAGGGCACGCACGAGCAGCTGCTGGCCCATGGCGGCCTGTACGCGCAGCTGTGGCAGCGGCAGTCGGGCGGCTTCCTGGAGCTGGAGGCGGAGGCCGAAGGCGCCGCGGACTGACCTCCGTTCAGCGGGCACGGCGCGTCAGCAAGGCGTCCATCGGCTGAATCGCGATTGATCCCGTCTGTCGGGACGATCGATGCCGCGTGGTATCCTGCGCGTCCTCCTTTGGGGAGTAGCCTGTCCCGCCTGCGATGCACGCGGGGCGTCCGCGTCAACACACTCGGCCCGCTGCGGCCGTGGCGCGGACAACCAGTTCCGGTTGGCGAGACCAACGGTCTGTCGGTGCGTCTGTGGCTGGACGCCGGCGGGCCGTGTCCGCGTCCGGCCTGGTAGTACCGATGACCCTGTTTTCCATCCTCCTGATCGGCCTGGCCATGTCCACCGACGCGTTCGCCGCGGCCGTGGGCAAGGGCGCGGCGATGCAGCGCCCGCGTTTCCGCGAGGCGCTGCGCGCCGGCCTGATCTTCGGCGCGATCGAGGCGATCACCCCCCTGCTCGGCTGGCTGCTGGGCACCGCGGCCTCGCGCTACATCACCGCCTGGGACCACTGGATCGCCTTCTCCGTGCTCGGCCTGCTCGGCCTGCACATGATCTGGAACGGCTTCAGGCCCGACGACGGCGAGGACGCCGCCGAGCCGTCGCGCCACCACGGTTTCTGGAGCCTGGCCGCCACCGGCCTGGGCACCAGCATCGACGCGATGGCGGTCGGCGTCAGCCTGGCCTTCCTCGATGCGCCGATCGGCACGGTCGCCGCGGTCATCGGCCTGTGCACGCTGGTGATGGTCACCACCGGGATCATGCTCGGCCGCGTGCTCGGCGCGCTGGCCGGCAAGCGCGCCGAGATCATCGGCGGCATGGTCATGATCGTGATCGGCGCGGCGATCCTGTACGAGCACCTCAACGGCATGGCCTGAGGCCTGCTCCCGCCATTCCGGCGAGGCGCTCCGCGACAGCGCGGCGCAAGCGGGAATCCGGCGACTTCAGGCCGGCCGCGACCGGCGTGCCGGTCAGCGCCTGCGCCGGAACGACAGGCACCGCACCGCGCTCAGCGCACGACCAGCACCGGCACCGTCGACCGGGTCAGCACCGCCTGGGCCTGGCTGCCCAGCAGCACCCGGCCGAGGCCGCGACGGCCGTGCGAGGCCATCACCACCAGGCCGGCACCATGGTCGGCGGTGGCCTTCACGATCGCATCGGAGGGGAAGCCGTCGGGCACGTGCACGGTTTCGCAGGCCACGCCGGCGGTGGTCGCCTGGGCGATCGCATCGGCCAGGATCCGCTGCGCCGATTCCGCGCAGCCTTCGCTGTATTCCTGGCGCAGCGCCGGATCGGCCGACAGGGCCAGCGCATCATCGAAGGCCGGCATCCACGGCTCGGTCACCGTCAGCACCACCACCGGCACGCGCAGCGTGGCCGCCAGCGCCAGGCCGTGGCGCAATCCCTTGCCGGCCAGTTCCGAGCCGTCGGTGGCGATCAGGATGCGGTCGTACATGGCGGCGCTCCGGAAGGGGATGCCGCCATTGCACACCCGCGGCCACGCGCAGGCAACCGGCGACGGCTACAGCGGCTGCAGGTTGGCGAAGGCCAGCACCAGCCACTTGCTGCCGGCGTCGTCGAAGTTGACCTGCACCCGCGCGTGCGCGCCGCTGCCCTCGTAGTCGGTGACCACGCCACGGCCGAAGCTGGCGTGGACCACGCCCTGGCCCAGCTTCAGCGACGGCGGCTCGATCACTGGATGGGCCACGCGCGGCGCGGCGGCCATCGGCCGCGACACCTGAACCCGCGGCCGTACCTCGTTGAGCAGGTGGCCGGGGATCTCGCGCAGGAACCGCGACGGCATCCCGTACATGTCCATGCCGTGGATGCGGCGACTCTCGGCGTAGGTCATGACCAGCTTCTGCCGCGCGCGCGTGATGCCGACGTAGGCCAGCCGACGCTCCTCCTCCAGCCGGCCGCTTTCCTCCAGCGACTTGCTGCTCGGGAACACGCCCTCCTCCACGCCGGCCAGGAACACCAGCGGGAACTCCAGGCCCTTGGCCGAATGCAACGTCATCAGTTGCACGCCGTCCTCGTCGGCCTGGGCCTGGCCTTCGCCGGCCTCCAGCGCCGCGTAGGACAGGAACGCGACCAGCTCGCTCATGCTCTCCTGGTCGTCCTCGAGCTCGGTGCGCGAGAAGCGCGAAGCGACCGAGACCAGTTCGTCGAGGTTCTCCAGCCGCGACTCGGCATCGAGCTGGCCGCGCGCTTCGCTGCTCCAGTGCTCGCGCAGGTTGGAGCGGGCCAGCACGTGGTCGACCCGGTCCTTCAGCGCCAGGTCGGTGGTTTCCGCGTCCAGCGCCTCGACCAGGCTGAGGAAGCCGGCGACCGCATTGCGCGCACGCGCGGCCAGCGCGTTCTCGGCGACCAGCATGGTGGCGGCCTGCCACAGCGAGACCGCCGACTCGCGCGCACGCCGGCGCACTTCGTCCAGGGTGCGGTCGCCGATCCCGCGCGCCGGCGTGTTCACGGTGCGCTCGAACGCGGCATCGTCGGCGCGGTTGGCGACCAGGCGCAGGTAGGCCAGGGTGTCCTTGACCTCGGCGCGCTCGAAGAAGCGCATGCCGCCGTACACCCGGTACGGCACCTGCTCGGCCAGCAGCACTTCTTCCAGCGCGCGCGACTGCGCGTTGCTGCGGTAGAGCACCGCCGCCTCGCGCCAGCTGCCGCCGTCGCGCACCCACTGCCGGATCCGCTCGACGATGAAGCGGGCCTCGTCCATCTCGTTGTAGGCCGCGTACACGTCCACCGGCTCGCCCTCGCCGCTGTCGGTCCACAGCTGCTTGCCGATGCGATCGGGGTTGTGCGCGATCACCGCGTTGGCGGCGTTGAGGATGTTGGCGCTGGAGCGGTAGTTCTGCTCCAGGCGGATGGTCTTGGCCTCGGGGAAATCACGCAGGAACTGCTGCACGTTCTCCACCTTCGCACCGCGCCAGCCGTAGATGGCCTGGTCATCGTCGCCGACCACGAACACCCGCCCGCTGTCACCGGCCAGCACCCGCACGAACGCGTACTGGATCGCGTTGGTGTCCTGGAACTCGTCGATCAGCAGGTCGCGGAAGCGGGCGCGGTAGTGGCCCAGCAGCGCCGGGTTGTCGCGCAGCAGCTCGTGCGCGCGCAGCAGCAGTTCGGCGAAGTCGACCAGGCCGGCGCGGTCGCAGCGCTCCTGGTACAGCTCGTAGGCGCGGCGCAGCGCGTCGGTCCACGGATCGTCGCCGGGCTGGATGTGCCGCGGACGCCGGCCTTCGTCCTTCTGCGCATTGATCCACCAGGCGATCTGCCGCGGCGGGAAGCGGCCGTCGTCCAGTTCCAGCTGCTGCGCCACGCGCTTGACCAGGCGCAGCTGGTCGTCGCTGTCGAGCACCTGGAAGGATTCGGGCAGGTGCGCCTCGTTCCAGTGCAGGCGCAGCAGGCGATGGGCGATGCCGTGGAAGGTGCCGATCCACATGCCGCGCGCACCGTGGCGCAACTGCAGGTCGGCGCGCGCGCGCATCTCGCCGGCGGCCTTGTTGGTGAAGGTGACCGCGAGGATCCCGTGCGCCGGCACGCCCTGGACCTCGTTGAGCCAGGCGATGCGGTGGGTCAGGACGCGGGTCTTGCCGGAACCGGCGCCAGCCAGGACCAGGTAGTGGCCGGGCGGCGCCGACACGGCCTCGCGCTGTGCGGCGTTGAGGCCGTCGAGAAGGTGGGAGACATCCATGCGGCCATTTTACGGCCTGGCGCCGCCCTTTCCCTGAAAGCATGCCCTGGAACGGATCCAGGGCTGTGCCCGCTCAATGGTGCGCTTCGTGCTCGCGCCTGGCGCTGACGCTGGTCATCAGCTTGTCGGTCCAGGCGATGCCGATCGCCGAGAGGATGAACACGGCGTGGATGATGGTCTGCCACAGCACCCCGGCCTCGGTGAACCTGGAGCCTTCTGAACCCAGCGAACCGGCCTCGATGAAGGTCTTGAGCAGGTGGATCGAGGAGATGCCGATGATCGCCATCGCCAGCTTCACCTTCAGCACCGAAGCGTTGACGTGGCTCAGCCATTCCGGCTGGTCCGGATGGCCTTCCAGGCGCAGCCGCGAGACGAAGGTCTCGTAGCCGCCGACAATCACCATCACCAGCAGGTTGGAAATCATCACCACGTCGATCAGGCCGAGCACGATCAGCATGATCTGCTGCTCGCCCATCGCCGGCGCCTCGTGGACCAGGTGCCACAGTTCCTTGCCGAACAGGAACACGTACACGCACTGGGCCACGATCAGGCCCAGGTACAGCGGCAGCTGCAACCAGCGCGAGGCGAAGATCAGGGTGGACAGCGGGCTCAGGCGCGGCGCGCCGGTGGTCGGCTCGGACATGGGATGCAGCGTTGCGTGGGGAGGCCGCAGGTTAGCGGCCGGAGCCGGAACTGCCAAGCGCCGCGCCCTTACACTTGGCGCACTCCCCAGCGCAGGATGCCGCGATGATCGACCTGTACTACTGGCCCACGCCCAACGGCCACAAGATCACCCTGTTCCTTGAGGAAGCCGGCCTGCCCTACACCATCAAGCCGGTGAACATCGGCAAGGGCGAGCAGTTCCAGGCCGATTTCCTCGCGTTCTCGCCCAACAACAAGATGCCGGCGATCATCGACCACGCCCCCAACGACCTTGGCGCGCCGCTGAGCGTGTTCGAATCCGGCGCGATCCTGCTCTACCTGGCCAACAAGACCGGACGCTTCTTCGGCAACGATGTGCGGCAGAAGGTCGAGGTCAACCAGTGGCTGATGTGGCAGATGGCCGGCCTCGGCCCGATGACCGGGCAGTACGGACACTTCACCGTGTACGCGCCGGAGAAAATCGACTACGCGATCGACCGCTACACCCGCGAGGTGCAGCGCCTGCTCGGCGTGCTCGACAAGCGCCTGGCCGGCCGCGCGTTCATCGCCGGCGACGACTACACCATCGCCGACATGGCCGCCTATCCGTGGATCAACCCGTACACCAGGGCGCCGCTGGACCTGCAGCCGTACCCGGAACTGCGCCGCTGGCATGCGTCCATCGCCGCACGCCCGGCTACCGAACGCGCGTACGCGCTGACCAGGCAGGTCAATCCGGACGCGGGCAAGCCGCTGAGCGAGGAAGAACGCAAGCAGCTGTTCGGGCGCTGACCGCGAAGCGGCGCCGCCGGACCGGACCGGCGGTGCCGCGGTTCATTCCGTCGTTCAGCTCGGCCCTCCTGCTGCGGGGCGGGGTAAGGCCACGGCCGCCCCGCCTACAATGGCGCCATGACGCCCCTCAAGATGCCCGCATGCGCTTCGCTTTCCTGCCGCTCCTGCTGACCATGCTCGCCATGCCCACCGCACACGCGGCCCGACTCACCCTCGAAGCGATCACCGGCCCGGCCCCGTTGTCCGGCCCGACCCTGATGAAGCCGCAGATCTCGCCCGACGGCGCGCGGGTGACCTTCCTGCGCGGCAAGGACAGCGACCGCAACCGCCTGGACCTGTGGGAATACGACGTCGCCAGCGGCCAGACCCGCCTGCTGGTCGATTCGTCCGTGGTCCTGCCCGGCACCGAGACGCTCAGCGACGAGGAGAAGGCGCGCCGCGAACGGCAGCGCATCGCCGGCTACTCCGGCATCGTCGATTACCAGTGGGCTCCCGGTGGACGCGCGCTGCTGTTCCCGCTCGGCGGCGAACTGTATTTCTACGACCTCGACAAGGCCGGCAGCGCCGCGGTGCGCAAGCTCACCCGCGGCAAGGGCTTCGCCACCGATCCGCGGATCTCGCCGCGCGGCGGCTTCGCCAGCTTCGTCCGCGCCCGCAACCTGTGGGCGATCGACCTGGCCAGCGGCAAGGAGATCCAGCTCACCCACGACGGCAGCGACACCATTGCCAATGGCGTGGCCGAGTTCGTCGCCGACGAGGAAATGCACCGCCACACCGGCTACTGGTGGGCGCCGGACGACAGCGTGATCGCGTTCGCGCGCATCGACGAATCGCCGGTGCCGGTGCAGAAGCGCTACGAGGTCTATCCGGACCGCACCGACGTGATCGAGCAGCGCTACCCGGCCGCCGGCGAGCACAACGTCACCGTGCAGCTCGGGGTGATCGCGCCAAAGGCCGGCGCCAGGCCGCACTGGGTCGACCTCGGCCCGGAGCAGGACATCTACCTGGCGCGGGTCAACTGGCGCGATCCACAGCGGCTGACGTTCCAGCGCCAGTCGCGCGACCAGAAGACGCTGGACCTGGTGGAGGCCACGCTGGCCACCGGTACGCAACGCGTCCTTGCCCACGAGGCCTCGAAGACCTGGGTGCCGCTGCACGACAGCCTGCGCTTCCTGGCCGACGGCCGCTTCCTGTGGTCGTCCGAGCGCAGCGGCTTCCAGCACCTGTACCTGGCCTCGGAGGACGGCTCGACACTCACCCCGCTCACCTCCGGCGAGTGGGTGGTCGATGAGCTGCTGGCGGTGGATCCGCAGGCCGGCTACGCGTGGTTCTCCGGCACCAGGGATTCGGCGCTGGAGAAGCACGTATACCGCGTGCCGCTGGCCGGCGGCGCGATCGAGCGCCTGTCGCAGCCGGCCGGCATGCATGCGGCCAGCTTCGCGGGCAACGCCAGCGTCTACGTCGACAGCTGGTCCAGCACCGGCACGCCGCCGCAGATCGAGCTGTTCCGCAATGACGGCACGAAACTGGCGACGCTGCTGCGCAACGACCTGGCCGATCCCGGCCATCCCTATGCGAAGTACCGCTATGCGCAGCGCCCGGTCGAGTTCGGCACGCTCACCGCCGCCGACGGCACCACGCCGCTGCACTACAGCGTGATCAAGCCGGACCGCTTCGATCCGGAGAAGAGGTACCCGGTGGTGGTCTACGTCTACGGCGGCCCGGCCTCGCAGACCGTGACCCGCGCCTGGGCCGGGCGCGGCGACACGCTTTTCAACCAGTACCTGGCCCAGCAGGGCTATGTGGTGTTCTCGCTGGACAACCGCGGCACGCCGCGTCGCGGCCGTGATTTCGGCGGCGCGCTGTATGGCCGCCAGGGCACGGTCGAAGTGGACGACCAGCTGCGAGGGATCGAATGGCTGAAGGCGCAGCCGTGGGTGGATCCGGCGCGGATCGGCGTGCACGGCTGGTCCAACGGCGGCTACATGACCCTGATGCTGCTCGCCCGCACCGACGCCTACGCGTGCGGCGTGGCCGGTGCGCCGGTCAGCGACTGGGGCCTGTACGACACCCACTACACCGAGCGCTACATGGGCCTGCCGGCCGCCAATCCGGACGGCTACCGCGATGCGCGCGTGCTCGCCCACGTCGACGGCCTGGTCGGCGAGAACGCGCCGAAGCTGCTGCTGATCCACGGCATGGCCGACGACAACGTGCTGTTCACCAACACCACCGCGGTGATGTCGGCATTGCAGCAGCGCGGCCAGCCGTTCGAACTGATGGCCTACCCGGGCGCCAAGCACGGCCTGTCGGGCAAGGATGCGCTGCACCGCTATCGGCTGGCGGAGAACTTCCTCCGGCGCTGCCTGAAGGAGTGAGGATCAAGGGTCGCCGCCGACCGTCATGAGCGTGACGGGGCGTCGAGCGAGTGGTTCCGGCGCGGAACACCGTCATCCCGGTGGCTGCCACGGACGCATGTCCGCCAAGCCGGGACGACGCAGGGCGAAGCTTCGTGGTTGCCGTTACCGCTTCGTTCGCAGGGTACGGCTGCCTTCTAGCGCGGATGCACCGGCTTGGCCGGCTCGACCGGTTCGGTCGCCGGGGCCGGTTCGGCCACCGGTGCTGCAGCCGGCATGGGCATCGGCATCGGCGCCACCGCCTCCGGCGGAACCCAGATCGCCATGCCCGCGGCCGTGCGCTGCTGGGTCGGGATGCCGATGCCGACACCGCCGTAGGAGCTGCTGCCCCAGCTGCCGCCACCCACCGAGACGCCGCCGCCCGATCCGCCGGACGTGCCCACGCCCATCAGCACCACGCCGTTGGCGCCCAGCGCCGCGGCTTCGGCCTTCAGCCGCGCCACCGCCGAATCGGTCTGGCCCTGGGTACCGAAGCCGATCGCGCTGCTGGCTTCGATCTGCGCGATTTCCTGCGAGCCCGGCGGCACCGAGGTGTAGATCCGCACCTGGGACGGATCGATCGGCGGCCGTGCCTGGCCGACCATGACCCGGGACGCGCCGGCGCAACCGACCAGAGGCAACAGCACGGCAAGAACAAGGACCCATCGACGCATGTCTATCCCCTGGTGATTGTCGAGGCGGCCATCTTCGGGCGCCCCGGGTGAATCGGCCGCGAACCCCCAGCGTCCCGGCACAACGGTTCACGTGGACCGTATCGGCGGCAACGGTCGCCGATCGCACGCCCAGCAGCTATCGTGCGCGGCCTTTCGCCACGCCGCAACGCCGCGCCCGCCTCCGCATGATCGTCCGACCCCGTCCCCGCAGCTGGCAACTGCTGTACATCATGCGCGGCTCGATCGTGCCGGCGATCGCGCCCAAGGTCGGGGTGATCTTCCTGCTCGGCCTGGCCGTCTCGTTGCTGTGCGGGCACCTGCCGCTGCACGGTATCGACCGCCTGGGCGTAGCGCCGTTCACCCTGCTCGGGCTGGCCCTGTCGATCTTCCTGAGCTTCCGCAACAACGCCTGCCACGAGCGCTGGTGGGAAGGCCGCAAGCTGTGGGGCCAGCTGGTCCACGAGAGCCGCAGCCTGGCGCGTGAATGCAACGTGCTGCTCGAGGACCAGCCGCAGCGGCGCGAGCGCGTGCTGCGGCTGGCCACCGCCTTCGCCCATGCCCTGGCCGCGCGCCTGCGCCACGGCGACACCCTCGCCGCTGCCGCGCCCTGGCTCGATCCGGACCTGGCCGTGCGCCTGGCGCGGCGCGAGAACGTGCCCGACGCCCTGCTCGGCCTGATCGCCGCGGAGCTGGCCGTGCCGCTGCGCGAGGGCCGGCTCTCGCCTTACCTGTACGCGCTGTTCGAGGCGCGGCTGGCCGCGATGTCCGGCATCCAGGCCGGCTGCGAGCGGATCCTGACCACGCCGCTGCCGTTCGCCTACACCCTGCTGCTGCACCGCTTCGCCTGGCTGTTCTGCGTGCTGCTGCCGCTGGGCCTGGTCGGTGCGCTGGGCTGGGCCACTCCGTTCGTGTCGGCGCTGCTGGCCTACGCCTTCTTCGGCCTGGACCGGCTCGGCGACGAGCTGGAGGATCCGTTCGGGCTCGAACCCAACGACCTGCCGCTGGATGCGCTGGCGCGGATCATCCAGATCGACCTGCTCGACGCGCTTGGCGAGCGCCCGCTGCCACCGCCGTTGCAACCGCAAGGCTGTGTGTTGCACTGAGCGATCCGGCCGCCGTGGGCCGGCGGCGTATCATGGCCGCCTGCGTTTTCCCGGAGTCGCCCATGAGTTTTCCCCACGTCCGCCTGCGCCGCATGCGCCGCGACGAGTTCTCCCGCCGGCTGATGCGCGAGCACGTGCTGACTGCCAACGACCTGATCTATCCGGTGTTCGTGCACGAGGAGAAGGGGCGCGCGCCGGTGCCGTCGATGCCGGGCGTGGAGCGACTGTCGATCGACGAACTGCTGCGCGTGGGCGAGCAGGCGCTGGAACTGGGCGTACCGGTACTGGACCTGTTCGGCGTGCCCGATGCTGCCGCCAAGACCGCCGACGGGGCCATCGCCTGGGACGAAAACGGGATCATCCCGCGCGCGATCCGCGCGCTGAAGTCGCGTTTCCCCGAGCTGGGGGTGATGACCGACCAGGCGTTGGACCCGTATACGACGCACGGCCAGGACGAGCAGGA
>JAGHZW010000184.1:32794-34267 GCA_017745195.1 Pseudoxanthomonas sp.
GTTCGACGGCATCGACGCGCAACAGGACAGTGGCGAGTACGCGATGCTCAAGGCCGCCTCGGCCAATGGCTGGATCGACGAGAAGGCCTGCGCGATGGAAGCGCTGCTGGCGTTCAAGCGCGCCGGTGCCGATGGCGTGCTGACCTACTACGCGCTCGACGCCGCGCGCTGGCTGCGCGAAGGCTGAGCGCGCTCAGCCGCCCGGCCCGCCCAGGCAACCGTCCTGGCCGCGCACGGTCGGCAGCACGATCCGGTAGATGTCGCTCTTGCCGGCTTTCGGCGAACGCGCCGAGCCGGTGACCGTGCCTTCGGCCGGGCGCGACGGATCGACCACCGGCGCACGGGTGTAACCGTCGTCGGCGTTGAACGACAGCTTCCACGGCTCGGCCGGCGCGTACTTGCTCCCGTCGCAGGCGGCCACGTACAGCCGCGCCGCACCCGCCGCCTCGTCGCCGCGCGAGAACAGCAGCGCGCGGCCGCCATCCAGCCAGGCCGCATCGATCTCGTCGGCCGCGGTATTGATGCCGGGCAGCGGCACCGGCGCGGCGCTGCCGTCGAGCGGGGCGCGATAGAGGTCGTGGCCGCCTTCGCCGCCGCGACGGTCGCTGGCAAACACCAGGCTGCGGCCGTCGGTGGACGGCGTCGGCGAGCGCTCGTCGCCACGGGTGTTGATGCCCTCGCGCATCCGCTCCGGTGCGCCGAAGCCGCCGTCGTCGCGGATCGCGACCCGGTACAGGTCGCGCCCGCCGGCGCCGCCGGCACGGTCGGAGACGAAGTACAGCCAGCGTCCGTCGGCACTGAACATCGGCTCGGCCTCGAGCGCGGTGGTGTTGAACGGCAGCGGCTGCGGGTCGAGCCAGCGGCCGTCCTGGTTGCGCGCCTGCCACAGGTCGCCGCCACCCGGCCCGCCGGCGCGGTCGCTGCCCCAGACCATGTGCTTGCCGTCCGCGGCGACGCTGCCGCGCAGTTCGGCGTCGCGGGTGGAGACGGTCCAGATGCCCTCGATGCCGTACTCGGCCAGCTGCGCCAGCGCCGGGCCGGAGAGTAGACTGCAGGCGACGGCGACGCCCAGTGCACGCTTCATGGTGTTCGCTCCCGGCAGGCTTTCCTTATCCCGCGGATTCTTACCACGCCATGTCCATCGCCCGATACGCCGTCTTCGGCCATCCGATCAGCCATTCGCTTTCGCCCCGCATCCACGCCGCCTTCGCCCGCCAACTCGGCATCACCCTGGAATACACCGCCATCGACGCCCCGCCCGCGGATTTCGCCGCGGCGCTGGAGCATTTCGCGGCCGAAGGCGGACGCGGCGGCAACGTGACCCTGCCGCTGAAGGAAGCCGCCTTCGCCCTGTGCGCACGCACCACCGACCGCGCCCGCCGCGCCGGCGCGGTCAACACGCTGACCCGCAACGACGGCCAATGGCATGGCGACAACACCGACGGCGCCGGCCTGGGCCAACAAGATACGGGC
>JAGHZW010000184.1:34317-43865 GCA_017745195.1 Pseudoxanthomonas sp.
CCTGCTGCTGGCCGCCTGGGCCCGCTCGGCCGGCTGCCACGACGTGGTCGACGGACTGGGCATGCTGGTCGAACAGGCCGCCGAGGCATTCGAGCAGTGGCATGGCGTGCGTCCGCAGACCGATGCCTGCTACGCCGCGCTGCGCGAGCGCGATCCGGTGCTGGTCACCGCGGACTGAGCCCGGCCAGCCCGCTGGCGGCTGAACGCCTGCCGGTCGCAGCGCGGATTTTCGACTGCGTTCACGGCGCCGGCCGGCGGCACGCTGTATCCAGCAGACACGTCGCGACGGACCGTCCGTCGCCACCACCCGACAGGAGCGCCACCATGCATCGCGCCATTTCCATCCCGGCCCTGGTCCTGGCCAGCCTGCTGGCCGTGCCCGCGCTCGCCGCGCCGCCGGAAAGCAAGGGTCACAAGGGCAAGGACAGCCAGGGCTACCACCACGACGAGGGAACCTCGGTCCAGGTCGATGCCAACATCGGCCACCTCGGTTCGATCTCAATCAGTTCCGGCGACGCCCGCCGCATCGCCGAGCGACATGGCTACGTCGGCTATGGCAGCCTGCCGCCGGGCATCCGCAAGAACCTGGCGCGCGGCAAGCCGCTGCCGCCGGGCATCGCCAAGAAGATGGTGCCGGGGCCGATGCTGCGCGAGCTGCCGGTCTATCCCGGCCACGAGTGGCGCGTCGCCGGCGACGACCTGATCCTGGTCTCGCTGGGCAATGGCCTGGTGGTGGAAGTCATGGGCGACATCTTCCGCTGAGCGGCGCCGGTCGCCGGGACGCCACCCGGCTGAGCCTCCTTCGTGCGGCGCGCACGCGCGCCGCAACGGCTAGGATGGCGGCATGAGACTGCTGCCGACCCTGCTGCTCGCCACCGCCATCACCACCACCCTGCCCATCGACGCGCTCGCCGGCACCTCCGTCGCGCCGCGACCGCGCGCACGCGATGCCGGCATCGTCATCGGCACGCTGCCGACCGGCCCGCACAACGCGATCACCGACGTCGACGGCGTCGGCGTCGGCCACGCCACGCTGGCCCAGGGCACGCGCTTCAACACCGGCGTCACCGCGATCGTCCCGCATCGCGGCAACCTCTACCTGGAACGGGTGCCGGCCGCGATCGTGGTCGGGAATGGGTTCGGCAAGCTGCTCGGCGTGACCCAGGTGCAGGAGCTCGGCGAGCTGGAAACGCCGGTGCTGCTGACCGGCACGCTGGGGGTGTGGAAAGTCGCCGACGCACTGGCCGCCCACCTGCTGGCGCAGCCGGGCATGGAGCAGGTGCGCTCGATCAATCCGCTGGTCGGCGAGACCAATGACGGCTACCTGAGCGATATCCGCGCGCGGCCGGTCGGCGCGCCGCAGGTCGAACAGGCGCTGTCGCGGCTGTCCTACGGCGAGGTCGAGGAAGGCGCCGTCGGCGCCGGCGCCGGCACGGTCGCGTTCGGCTGGAAGGGTGGCATCGGCACCAGTTCGCGCCGGCTCGAGGCCGCGCAGGGCGGCTATACCGTCGGCGTGCTGGTGCAGAGCAATTTCGGCGGCCATCTCACCGTGGCCGGCGTGCCGGTGTGGAAGACGCTGCCCGACCCGGAAGCGCTGGCGCTGGCCGGCCACGAGCCGCCGCCATGGCGCGGCGACGGCAGCATCATGATCGTGGTCGCCACCGACGCGCCGCTGGATCCGTCCGCGCTGCGCCGCCTGGCCAACCGCGCGCTCACCGGCCTGGCCCGTACCGGCTCGGACATGTCCAACGGCTCGGGCGACTACGTCATCGCCTTCTCCACCGCCGCGCAGAACCGGCGCCGCGCCAACCTGGCCGTGCAGCCGGCCGCCAGCGTCGCCAACGACGCGATGAGTCCGCTGTTCCAGGCCACCGCCGAGGCGACCGAAGAGGCGATCGTCAACTCGCTGCTGCGCGCGCATACCGTCGAAGGCCATCGCGGCATCGCGCCGGAACTGCCGCTGACGCCGCTGCTGCAGGCGCTGGACGCGGCCGGAGCGCGCGCGAAACCCTGAGCATGGCGCTGTGTGGCGGGCGCGTCATCCGACGGGTGTATCGTTCCCCCATCAGCAGCCGGTGACCCGCGCGCGATCGAATCCGCATCAGGACCGCGTCGCGCCGGCTGCAACCCTCAAGGATCCGAAGCGGAGGCGCTCCATGCGCAGGCTGAAGCTGGTGTTCTGGGGCACGCTCGCTTTCCCGGTCCTGCTGTGGCTCGTCGCCGAGCCGGCCGTGTTCCGTTCCTCCACCTTCTTCCGCCTGCGCGCGGACATGCTGCAGTTGACCGGAATCGTGGCCATCGCCTGCATGGGCCTGGCGATGGTGCTGGCGCTGCGGCCGCTCTGGCCGCAGGCGTGGCTCGGCGGCCTCGACAAGATGTACCGCCTGCACAAGTGGCTCGGCATCGCCGCGCTGGTGGCGTCGATCATCCACTGGCTGTGGGTGAAGGGTCCGCAGTGGGCGGTGGGCTGGGGCTGGCTGGAACGGCCCGCGCGCGGCCCGCGCGCCGCGATCGACAACCCGTTCGCGGCGTGGCTGTCCGGCCAGCGCGGCCTGGCCGAAAGCGCGGGCGAATGGGCGTTCTACGCGGCCGTGGTGCTGATCGCGCTGGCCCTGGTCCACCGCTTTCCGTACCACTGGTTCTACCGCACGCACCGCCTGATCGCGCTGGCCTGGCTGGCGCTGGCCTTCCACGCGCTGGTGCTGCTGCGCTTCGCCTACTGGGCCTCGCCGGTCGGCTGGCTGGTGGCGGCATTGCTCGTCGGCGGTTGCTGGGCCGCGCTGGTGGTGCTGGCGCGCAGGGTCGGCAGGCACCGGCAGGTGCACGGCAAGATCACCTCCCTGCACTACTTCGCCGGCGTGCGCGCACTGGAAATCGAAACCGAGGTGCAGGGCTGGCCGGGGCACAAGGCCGGCCAGTTCGCGTTCGTCACCTCGAAGGCCACGGCGGGCGCGCACCCGTACACCATCGCCTCCGGCTGGGAGCCGGACCGGCCGACGATCGGCTTCGTGGTCAAGGAACTGGGCGACCACACCTCCCGCCTGCGCGCCCAGCTCGCCGTCGGCCAGCCGGTGCGCGTGGAAGGACCCTACGGCTGCTTCACCTTCGACGACCGCCAGCCGCACCAGATCTGGATCGGCGGCGGCATCGGCATCACCCCGTTCATCGCCCGGATGAAGCAGATCGCCGCGCAGAAACTCGACCACGACTGGCCCGACGGCCAGCACATCCATCTGTTCCACAGCACCGCCGACGTCGACGAGGACGCGCTCGCCCGGTTGGCGGCCGATGCCGACTCGGCCGACGTGCACCTGCATGTCCTGGTCGACGCGCGCGACGGCCTGCTCACCGGCGAACGGATCCGCGCCGCCGTGCCCGAGTGGCGCGAGGCGAGCGTCTGGTTCTGCGGGCCGGCAGGTTTCGGCGAGGCGCTGAAGGACGACCTGGCCGCGCATGGCTTCCCGGTGGGCCGGCACTTCCACCAGGAGCTTTTCGCGATGCGCTGAGGCCGCGTCGCCGGCCGGGTGGCCGCGCTGGCCGACACCGCGGCGCAACCCGGAGAACCGCGATCCGTGCCGGAGCCGGCCCGGATCGCGGACGCTCAGTACCCGCCGAAGCTGCCGGTCGCGCCCGGGAACACCACCGGGCTTTCGCTGCCGTCCTTCGCCACCGCGGACACGCCGAAGAAGTAGTTGTCGATCACCGTGTTCTTCAGGGTGAACTCGGCCACGTCGCCGACCCAGCGGCTGCGCGTCCACTGCGGGTCGGTGGTCAGCCGCCAGTACACCTTGTAGCCGGCCAGGTTCGGCGCCTGCGCCGCCGGCGCGCGCTCCCATGTGAGCGTGGTGTCGGCGGTGACCGCGCCGGAGATACCGACCTTGGCCGGCGGCGGCGGGGCCAGCGCCATGCCGGCCAGGCTGACCGCGTTGAGCGCGGTCAGCTTGGCCGCATAGGCGAAGTCCACGCCGTCGATGGTGTCGCCGAACACGCGGCCGTTTTCGGTACGCAGGTCCTGGTGCTGGCGATCGTAGTGTTCGTTGGTCTCCATCACCCGCACGCCCGGGAAGCCGGCCTCGTTGAACGGACGGTGGTGGCCGCCGCGGCCGAAGCGGTCCAGGCGGTAGACCATCATCACGTCCAGGTTGGGCACGTAATCGGCCATGCGGTCGATGTAGCGGGCGAGGTTGCGCGAAGGCGAATCGACCTCGCCGCCGCTGAAGCGGCGCTGGCGTGCTTCCTCGGCGGTCTCGTCCGGGCGGATGCCGTCGGCGAACACGCGCGCGGTGGTGTTGTCGACGACACCATTCAGGCCGGCGCTGTTGCCGATCATGTCGTTGTTGAGCACCGCCTCCAGCCGCCAGCGGTTGTTCTTCGCTTCCGCGGCCAGGATCTTGCCGCCGAACAGGCCCTGTTCCTCACCGGCCAGCGCGGCATAGACGATCGAGCCGGGGAAGCGGTACTTGCTGAGCACGCGCGCGGCCTCGAGCGTGCCGGCCAGGCCGGAGGCGTTGTCGTTGGCGCCGGGCGCGTCGGAGGTGGCATCCATCACGTCGCTCACCCGCGAGTCGATGTCGCCACTCATCAGCACGTAGCGGTTCGGGTCGGCGGTACCGCGCTGGATCGCGATCACGTTGACGATCTTCACCGGGCCGGGGATGCGCGGCTCGCCCTGCACCATGCCCTCCACGTAGCGGACCTCGAGGCAACCGCCGCAGGTACGCGAGATGCGCTCGAACTCGTCGTGGATCCAGCGCGTGGCCGCGCCGATGCCTCGCTTGGGATCGGTCTGGCTGGACAGGGTGTGGCGCGTGCCGAACGAGACCAGCTTGCGCACGTCGGCCTCGATGCGCGCGGCCGAAGGCGCAGTGCCGATGTCGTGGAGGATGGGAGTCTCCGCCGGCGGCGGAAGGGCCTGGGCGAAGGCCGGAACGGTGGCCAGGCAGGCGAGAACGGGGAGTACGCAACGCATCTGGAGCTCCAAAGTGATGGCGGCAGTCTAGCGCGGCGGCGCCGGCGCAGACCCGGACGCGCGGCCGGCGCGCGCCAATCGCGCGGTGGCATACCGGACGGAGGAATCGGAATAGGCGACGATGCCCGCCGCACGACGGCGACCGCTACGATTGGGCGATGAGACACCTCTTCCTCCTCGCCTGCCTGCTGCTCGCCGCCACCCTGGCCGCACCGGCCTTCGCCGAGGGCCAGTTCAAGGTCCTGGTGGTGGCCATCCCCAACCGCTACCACAACGACTACGCGGTGGTGGCCAAGCCGCAGTTCGAGCGGATGGCGCAGGTCCACGCCTTCGACCTGGACTGGCGCTGGAACACCACCCCGTTCGATGGCGACCTGTCGGCCTATGCGGCGATCGTCCTGCTCAACACCCCGGGCGACGAGCTCAAGGGCGCGCAGCGCGCCGCGCTGGAAGCCTACGTGCGCGCCGGCGGCGGCGTGGTCGCAGTGCACCGCGCGCTGATCTTCAACCCGCCCGGCGACTGGCCGTGGTTCGAGAAACTGGTCGGGCGCACGTTCCGGATCCACCCGATGGTGCAGACCGCGACCGTGCGCGTGGAAGACCCGTCGTTCCCCGCCACGTTCGGCCTGCCGGCGCACTGGATCTGGAGCGACGAGTGGTACGAGTTCAACGAACCGCTGGTGCCGGACCTGCACACCGTGCTGTCGGTGGACGAGCGCAGCTACGACCCGACCCGGATCTGGCCCGGGCAGACCGCGCGCGGCATGGGCGCGGTACATCCGGTGGCCTGGTACCACGCCTACGACGGCGGCCGCGTGTTCGTCACCGCGCTCGGCCACACCCCGGCGCTGTACGAGGATGCGCGCTACCTCGAACACCTCTACGGCGGCCTGTGGTGGGCCGCCACCGGCAAGGGCATCGAGCCGACGGCGACACCGCGGCGCGCCCGCTGAGCGTCGCTCAGGCCGCGCGCGGCTTGTACACGGCGGCGTTGATGCAGGCCAGCACGCTGACCAGGAGCCAGCCGAATGGCAGCAGCGAAAGCGTCAACAGCCAGGTCACGGCGTACGCCACGCACGCCGCCAGGAACCACAGGATTGCCGAGAACAGGCGACCCTGCAGCAGCTGGCCCAGTCCGGGCACGAAGAAGCTGCACAGCGCGGCGATCACGTTGCCGGTCGAACCCTGTCCCATGAGCTGCTCCTTCGGTCCTGGATGTCGGCCACAGGCTACAGCAGTCCGTCGCGCTTGACCGCCAGGTAGCGCTCGACCAGTGCGGCCGGCAGGTCCGCCGGCGCGACGTCGAGGGCCATTACTCCATTCCGGCGCAGCGCGTCGTTCGCAGCAGCGCGCTGGCGCAGGTAATGCGCGGTGGCGCCGAGGGTGACCGCCGCATCCAGGTCGGCGACCTCGGTGGCATCCAGGGTGGCATCCAGCACCTGCTCGCGCAGGCTCGCCACGCACACCAGGTGGCGGCGCTGCAGCAGGCGCACCGCGGCCAGCAGTTCTTCGCTGTCCTCATCGCGCACGTTGGTCGCCAGCATCACCAGCGCGCGGCGCGGCTGGCGGCTTGCCAGCTCGGCGGCCAACGCCAGGTAATCGGTCGCCACTGCTTCCGGCTGCAGGTCGTAGCTGGCGCGCAGCAGCGCATCCAGCGCGCCCATGCCGCGCCTGGGCGGCACCCAGCGCGCGGCGCCGCCGGCGGCCATCAGGCCGACCGCATCGCCTTGGCGCAGGCCCAGCCAGGCCACCACCAGCGCCGCGTTGAGCGCATGGTCGAAGTGCGACAGGCCGCCTTCGCTGGCGAGCATGCGCCGGCCGGTGTCGACCACCAGCAGCAGCTGCTGGTTGCGTTCTTCCTGGTACTCGCGCGAGACCAGCTTGCGCGCGCGGGCGGTGGCCTTCCAGTCGATCCGGCGCAGGCTGTCGCCGACCCGGTACTCGCGCATCTGCTGGAAGTCGGTGCCCTCGCCGCGGCGCCGCCGCACGTGCGCGCCGACCAGGCGCGAGGCCTGCTCGGCACTGAGCAGCGCCAGCCGCGCCAGCGGTGCGAAATCCGGATACACGCGCACCTGCCGCGGCGTGCCGGCGATGCGCGACTGCGTCCACAACCGCAATGGCGAATGCAGGCGCAGCTGGGTGCCGGGGAATCCGGCCAGGCCGCGCGCGGCCGCGGTGAGCCGGTAGCGCAGCGACGTCGCCTCGCCCGGCTTCACCCGCACCGTCCGCGGCAGGCCTTCGACCGGCCAGCCGACCGGATGCAGGTCGAACACGTCCAGCCGCTGCCGGCGCGTGGCGACGATGCGCAGCTCGACCTCGCGTCGGTGGCCGACCGGCAGCGCATCGGGCAGTTGTCGCTGCACCTCTGGCGTCGGCCGGCGGCGCAGCCATAGCGCATCGAGCAGCGCGAGCGCCGCCAGGCCCGCGGCCGCGCTCCACCACGCGCTCGCCGGTGCATGCGCGGACAGCACCAGCGCGCCGAGCACGGCCCAGCCGGCCAGCAGCAGGAACAGGAGAGGCGCCGGCCTCATCCCTGTTCCCGCACGCGGCAGGCGACGGTGCGGATCACTGCCGCGGCGCCTCGACCCGGGCCAGCAGCGCCTGCAGCACGTCGTCGACCGACTGGCCGTCGATCTGCAGTTCCGGCGCCAGCATGATCCGGTGGCGCAGCGCCGGCAGCGCGATCGCGCGCACGTCGTCGGGCGTGGCGAAGTCACGGCCGCCGAGCACCGCCTGCGCGCGCGCCGCGCGGACCAAAGCAATACTGCCGCGCGGGCCCGCACCCAGTGCGATGCCCGGCGACTTGCGCGTGGCCGCCGCTATCCGCACGGCGTAGTCGAGCACCGCCGGATCGACCGCCACCTGCGCGGTGCCGCGTTGCATCGCCAACACTTCGCCGGCGCCGAGCACGCGCCGGACCTGCGACAGCTCGAAGTCGCCGCCGCTGCGGCCGCTGGTGGTCGTCTCGACCAGGCGCTTCTCCTCCTCGAGTCCGGGATAGCCGATCAGTACCTTGAGCAGGAACCGGTCCAGCTGTGCTTCCGGCAGCGGGTAAGTGCCTTCCTGCTCGACCGGGTTCTGCGTGGCCAGGGCCATGAACGGCGGCGCCAGCGCGAACGCGCGGCCTTCGATCGTCACCTGCCCTTCCTGCATCACTTCCAGCAGCGCCGACTGGGTCTTGGCCGGCGCGCGGTTGATCTCGTCGGCCAGCAGCAGGTGGGTGAATACCGGGCCGCGGCGGATCTTGAAGCTCTCGGTCTTCGGGTCGTAGACGGCATGGCCGCTGATGTCGCTGGGCATCAGGTCCGGGGTGAACTGAACCCGCGCCCAGTCCAGTTCCAGCGCCTGGCCGAGCGCGCGCACCAGCAGGGTCTTGCCCAGGCCGGGCACGCCTTCGATCAGCACGTGGCCGCCGGCGAGCAGCGCGACCAGCACCTGGTCGAGCGCCTCGTCCTGGCCGACGAAAGCCTTGGCGACTTCGCTGCGGATGGTTTCCACGCGCCCGCACAGGGCATCGCCGGTGATCGCGGCGGCGTCGGTCTGGGTCATAGCCGGTTCCTCATCTGGATCAGGGTGCGCACGCGCGCGAAGTAGGTGTAGCGGTCCTGGGTGCCGGTGCGGGTCAACGCATCGCGGACCGTGGTGTGCGGGTACTGCAGGCGCTCGGCCAGCGCATGCACGCGCGCCTCGCCGGACAGCGCGGCGGTGGCCGGGTCACGCCGGCGCAACCGCGCCAGGAAGGCCTCGCGCACCGCGTCGTACAGCAGCGGCAACTGGCCATGGCGCAGCAGCAGCGCGCCACTGGCACGCAGGTGCTCGTGCAAAGAGCGACGCGCGGTCGCCGGTGACGGCAGCCACGGACCGAACCGCTGCGCGCGACGCCACAGCCAGCCGGCGAGCAGCAGCGCCAGCGGCAGCCACAGCGGCCAGCCATCGCGGACCAGCCGTCGCCACAGCGGATCGGGTGCGGTGTCGTGGACCAGGTGCACGGTGCCGCGACCGTAGTTGGGCGCAAGCAGCTGTCGGGCCAGGGCCTGGTGGGTGGCTTCGTCGAGCGAGCCGTTGTCGAGGAAGTCGAAGTCGGCGAGCACGTCGACCGTGCCCCTGCCATGGCCGAAGCGGGCGAACACGTAACCGGCGTCGGCATCGCCCCAGGCCCGGCGCGGGGTGACCCTGGTGAACGAGAAGCGCCAGCCGCTGCAGAGTTCGACGTGGGATTCCTCGTCGCCGACCTGCAGCGCGGCGCAGGCCGGCGGCAGCAGCCCGTCGATGCCAAGCGCCTGCAGCAGGGCCGGCGGCGCCGGCGCTTGCTCGTCGTCCGCGCCCTCCGGCGGTGGCGTGCGCAGCAGCAGGTGGCCGCCGCCGGCGACCCAGTCCAGCAGCCGGCCGACCACTGCCGGATCGGACAGCCCTCGCACATCGCCGTACAGCAGCACGGTGTCACCCGGCGCGGCGGTGAACCGCTCCGGCTGCAGGCGCTGCCGGGTTTCCGCCGCCACGCCGTCGGTGCGCAGCGTTTCGCGCAACGCATACAGCGGATTCCATACCGCCTCGCCGCGCCCGGCCTGGTCAGTGCTGG
>JAGHZW010000184.1:43922-64726 GCA_017745195.1 Pseudoxanthomonas sp.
CGAGGTGTCGCCCTGGCCGGTGACCACCGCGGCCACGACCAGCACCAGCACGGTACCCAGCAGCCCGTTGCGCAGGACCGTCCTCATCGACGCCACTGCCATTGCAGGCTGGCCGCATCGAGCAGTGCATCGAATTCGGACTGCGCGGGCAGCCGCCCGGCATAGGCCGCGTACTGCCACATCCGCACCACCTGCGCGAACAGCTCGCGCGCGGTGGCCAGCGGCAACGTGCGGGCCGCGCGCAGGCACTGCGCCTCGGTCGCGCCGGGCGGCAACTCGACCTGCGCCTGGCGGACCATCGCCTCGACGTTGCCGCGGTAGAGCAGGGCCAGCGCCTCGCGCGGCCGCCCTCCGCTCCACAGGCGTCGCGCGGCGCTGGCGATGTCGTCGGGCAGTGCCAGCGGCGGCGGTGGCAGCGCCGCGGTTTCCACCGGCGCCGACAGCGGGTCGCTGCGGCGCCCCGAACCGCGCAACCAGGGCAGCCAGCGCGGCGCGGTCAGCAGCAACGCCAGCACCAGCACGGCGCCCGCGATCCACAGGCCCCACTCGCCGATCCGCGCCAGCAGCCCGAACAGGCCGGAAAGATCGGGAGGCTGGCGATCCTTGTCAGGTTCGGGCCGGCGCTTGAGCTTCCATTCCACGATCGTGCGCTGGCCGCCCAGCAGCGGATCGCGATAGGCCCGCGCCGCCGCGTCGCGGAAGCGGGCATCGTCGACGTGTTCCGCTCCGAACACCTGCGGCAGGGTCGCCGGATGTTCCCCGTCGGCGGCCTGCTGCGCGCGCAGCGGCAGCGACGGCAGCAGCAGTGCGCAGGCCAGCAGGGCCGCGGCCAGCGGCGTGGCCGACTGCACGGCCAGGCGTTCGCGCAGGCGGCGGAACGCCAGCTCCACGTCCCACGCCTCGGTCTCGGTGCGGCGGTTGAGGTAGAGGCCGAAGCCGGCGGCGACATGGAACGGCGCGACCACCGACGCCGCCAGCCACAGCGCCAGGTTCAGGCCGAGCTTCATCCACGCCGGCAGCCCGGCCAGCAGCAACGCCCAGAACGACTTCAGCGAACCGGGCAACAGCTCCGGCGGTATCGCGATGAACACCGTCGCGACCACGCCCAGCGCCAGTGCCAGCTCGAACAGCCAGCAGGTCCAGACCAGCAGCGCCGCCTGTCCGTAGGCCGGGCCACCGATCACGCGCCGGCGTGCGCGGCGCTGCGCCGCGGCGGTGCCTTCGAGCATGTCCACCGGCATCAGCAACGCACGCGCCGGCGACAGCCGTCGCCACAGCAGGTAGGCCGGCAACGCGCCGCGGCCGAACCGCCATTGCGCGCGCAGTGTCTCGACAGAGCCCGGCGTACGTCCGAACACGCCGCGCGACAGCACGTACAGCGGAATCCGCTCGAACAGCGGCTTGAGCCACCACATCAGCAGCGCCGCCAGCCACAGCCGGTCCAGCCACCAGGCCGCGGCGTTGAGGATGGCCAGCACCGGCAGCGTCGCCAGCAGCCACGGCCGCCATGCCGCGCCGGCGTGGCGTCGCAGCAGCGCGGTGCCCAGCTCCATCGCCTCCCACGACGAACGCGGGCGCAGGGCGACGTCGAGGTCTTCAGGACGCATCGTCGCCGCCCCCGTCCACGTCCGCACCCGCGACGCCATGGCCGCCGCGCCACAGCCAGCCCAGCACCAGCAGCCACAGCAGCGCCGACACGCCGTACTTGATCCACGCCGGGATCGACTGGGTCGACGACCAGAACGCCTCGACGAACGCGGCCAGCAGCAGCATCGCCGCCACGCCCAGGCACAGGCGCGCACCGATGCGTCCGGCGCGGACCAGCGCGTCACGGCGGCGGCGGCGCCCCGGTGCGACCAGATCCACGCCCAGGCGCAGCCCCGCGCCGCCGGCGATGACAATCGCGGTCAGTTCCAGCGGCGCGTGGCCGGCGACGAAGCGCCAGAACGGATCGCCATGGCCGATCGCCTGCAGGTGCCCGGCCACCGCGCCGATGTTCAGGCCATTGGCGAGCAGCACCAGGATCGTGCCCACGCCGGCGAGCAGCCCGCCGGCGAAGGTGCGAAGACCGATACTGATGTTGTTCATGATGTAGTGGCCGAACATCTGCCAGTCGCTGCCGCTGTCGCGGCCGAGCGCCTGGCGCGGATCGGCCGGGTCGAACATCGCTTCGATCCCGGCGATCTGGCGCGGATCGAGCAGCTGGTGGACCAGCTCCGGCCGCAACTGCAGCAGCACGAACACGCCCACCAGCGGCAGCGCGAACAGCAGCAGCGAGGCCCACATGCAGCCGGCCTGGCTGCGCACCAGCTGCGGGAAGCCGGCGACCAGGAACTCGGCGGCCCGGTGCCAGCGCGGCGGTGGCGCGCGATAGAGCACCGCATGGCCGCGCTGCATCAGTGCCTGCAGCCGGTCCAGCAATGGCGCGCTGTAGCCGCGCCGGCGCGCGAGCGCCAGTTGCTGGCACAGGCGCCGGTAGCGCGCCGGTATCTCGCCTTCGTCCACGCCGACCGGACCGGCATCGCGACCGTCCGCGCGCACGCGCTCGCCGCGCGCCTGCAGCCACTGCTCGAAAGCCATCCACTCGACCTGGTGGCGGGCGACGAACTGCTCCTGCTTCACCGGCGCACCCCGCTTCCGCGCACCCGCATCAGCGCCGCCCCAGCAGCCAGCCGGCGATGCCGTGGAGCCGGCGCACGCCTTCGCCGCCCGCGCTGCCGGTCAGCGGATACAGCAGCGCGGCCAGTTCGGCCTGGCGTCCGGCCGACAGCCGCGATGCGCGTTCGCCGAAGGCGACGATCGCCGCCTGCTCGTCGGGCAACAGGCGCTGCCCCGGCGGCAGCGGCGTGGCCGGCGGCAGGCGCGGCTCGAGCTGGCGCGGCCGCACGTGCACGACGACGGTGTCGGCGACCAGGTCGCCCAGCCGGCGGCCATGGCGGTCGCACAGGCACGAGACGAGGCCGGCGGCGTAGCCGAACGGCAGCATGTCCACGCTGCGCATCAGGTTGCGCACCACCGCCGGCAGCCAGCCGACCGGTGCGCCGTCGCCGGCGACCACGCGCAGTCCGAGCGCGCGCTTGCCCGGTGTCTGCCCGTTCCAGGCGGCCTCCAGCACGATCGGATAGGCCCAGTAGACGAGGAACAGGCCGATCACGTACAGGCCCTGGCCCAGTCCGCCGAGCATTCCCAGGACCATCGACAGGACCATCAGGATGGCCATGCGCACGAGCAGGTCGATCAGCCAGGCCAGCGCGCGCGGCACCGGGCCGGCGGCGGGCAGCTGCAGGGCCACGCCCTCCGGCGTGAGCACTTCGCGGTAGGTGTCGAGCATGGTTGGCGCAACCCGCTGCGCAGCGTTCCCGTGCCCGGCGGCAACGTGTGCCGACATGCGCTTCCTCACCGGTTTCCCCGCGCCGACTGTAGCGGGCGGCCGCCGGCTTGCCCAGCGCGACTAGACTGTCGGCATGGACGCCACGTTCGCCTGCCGCGCCGGTTGTGCCGCCTGCTGCACCGCGCCTTCGATCACCTCGCCGATCCCCGGCATGCCATCCGGCAAGCCGGCCGGCGTGCCCTGCGTACAGCTGGACGGGGCGCTTCGCTGCCGCCTGTTCGGTAAGCCCGAGCGGCCGGCGTTCTGCGCCTCGCTGAAGCCCGGGCCGGAGATGTGCGGCGCCAGCCGCGGCGAAGCGATGGCGATCCTGGCCGCGCTGGAAGCGGCGACCCGGCCGTAAGCCGATGGTGGCCGGGCCCCGAGGGGCGGCTATGATCGTCCGTGCTTCGTGGGGACGAAGCCACAACCAAAGGGGGAGAGGGGAATGATCATCTGGGGATCCGGCGGCGACGTCGTGCCACTGGGTGCCGTCGGCACGCAGCATTGCGCCACCTGCGAGGCGCCTCGCGAGTTCCGCAACGTCCTGAACTACCGCTACGCCCACGTGTGGTACCTGTTCTCGTGGGTGACGGAGAAGGCCTACTTCACCGCCTGCACGGTCTGCGGCCGGGGCGTGCGCCATGAAAGCAAGGCGTTCGAAGCGCAGCTCGGCCGCTCGCCGATTCCGCACTACCGCCGTTTCGGCGGCCTGGTGCTGCTGGGGCTGATCGCCTCGGTCGTCGTTGTCGGCATCGTTGCCGGCCAGCGTTCGAACGTGCGCGAGGATGCCCTGCTGCACGACCCGCGGGTAGGCGATGTCTATGAGGTCGACCTGCAGGCGTTGGCGCCGGGCGGCTTCGACGGGCATGCGTGGGGGCTGATGCGGGTGGTCGCGGTCGACGGCGAGAAGGTGTCGCTGGAGGTGCCCAACACCGGCTACAGCAAGGCCTCGGGCGTGTACCGCGACCTGGGCAAGGCCCGCGACGACAGCTACTACTCCGGCGATGTCCTGTCGTATCCGCGGCAGGATCTGGTGCGCCTGCACGAGCGCAACGACATCAGCGACGTGCACCGGCAGTAGCGGGATGCCGGAGCGACGCCACCCCACGGGCTGGCGTCGCCCTGCTCAGGCCTGCGCCAGGTAGCGGTCCTTCAGCCGCACGTAGTGCGCGGCGGAGTAGTGCAGGCTTTCGATCTCGCGCTCGCTCAGCTTGCGCACGAAACGGGCCGGATTGCCGAGCCACAGTTCGGCCTCGCCGACCACCTTGCCCGGACCGACCACCGCGCCGGCACCGACGAAGCCGTACTTCTTCACCGTGGCGCCGTCGAGGATGCGTGCACCCATGCCGACCAGGCACAGGTCCTCGATCGTGCAGGCGTGGATGATCGCGCCGTGGCCGACGGTCACGTCGGCGCCGACCAGGGTCGGGAAGCCGGCCTGGTTGAACGGACTGTGGTGGCTGACGTGGACGATGGTGCCGTCCTGGATGTTGCTGCGCGCACCGATGCGGATGAAGTTGACGTCACCGCGCAGCACGCAGCCCGGCCATACCGAAACGTCATCGGCCAGCTCGACGTCGCCGATCACGACAGCGGCCGGATCGACATGGACGCGTTCGCCCAAGCGGGGGAACCGGTCGAGGTAGGGGCGCAGAAAGGGGGGAAATCCGGTCATGGCCCATTGTATTGAATTCCCCTCCATACCTGGCCGTAGACTGCGGCGATGACCACGCCAGCCACGACAGCCACCATCGCCGCGAACGCGACGATCACCGCCGCCAATGCCGCGATCGCCGCAGCCAGCGCCGCGCCACGCGCCGGCGCCAGCGGCGACGGAATGCACCAGGATCCGGTGACCACGGTCGCCGCGCTGGCGCCGACGCTGCAGCGGCTGCGCGCGGCCTGGCAGGCGCAGCCGCCCGGTTACGAACAGCGCCGCGACGACCTGCGCCGGTTGCGCGCCGCGCTCAAGCGGCGCCTGCCGGAGATGGCCGCCACCATCGCCGCCGACTTCGGCCACCGCTCGCACGACGAAAGCCTGCTGGCCGACGGACTGACCGTGCTGGCCGGCATCGACCACCTGCTGCGCCACCTGCGCGGCTGGATGAAGCCGCGCCGCGTCGGCGCCGGCTGGCGGCTGTGGCCGGCGCGCGCGCAGGTGCGGCCGATGCCGCTGGGCGTGGTCGGAGTGATCGCGCCATGGAACTACCCGGTGAACCTGGCGCTGATCCCGCTGGCCACCGCGATCGCCGCCGGCAACCACGTCTTCCTCAAGCCGTCCGAACACACGCCGAGGACCACCCGCTTCCTCCACGAGCTGCTGTCCGAAGTGTTCCCGATCTCGCGCGTGGCCGTGGCCGACGGCGGTGCCGAACTGGCCGGCGCGTTCTCGGCGCTGCCGTTCGACCACCTGGTGTTCACCGGCTCGACCGCGGTCGGGCGCAAGGTCATGGCCGCCGCCGCGCCGAACCTGACCCCGCTGACCCTGGAGCTGGGCGGCAAGTCGCCGCTGATCCTGTGCGAGGACTACCCGCTCGAAGGCGCCGCCGCGCGCCTGGCCACCGGCAAGTGGTTCAACGCCGGACAGACCTGCATCGCCCCCGACTACGTGCTCGTGGTCGGCCGCGCGCGTCGCGACGCGCTGGTCCAGGCGCTGCACGAACAGGTCGCCACGCGCTACGGCGACATGCGTGATGGCGCGCGCGACTACAGCCGCATCGTCAACGACGGCCAGTTCGCGCGGCTGCAGGGCTATCTCGACGAAGCCCGCGCGCACGGCTGCGAGGTGCGGGTGCTGGCCGATGCGCACGATCCGGCGCAGCGGCTGTTCGCGCCGGCGCTGGTGCTCGATCCGCCCGGCGACCTGGCGCTGATGCGCGAGGAGATCTTCGGCCCGGTCCTGCCGGTGCTGTGCGTGGATTCGCTCGACGCGGCCATCGCCTTCGTCAACGCGCGCGAGCGGCCGCTGGCGCTGTATCCCTTCAGCCACGACCGCGGCCAGGTCGAAAATATCCTGCGCTCGACCCTGGCCGGCGGCATCACCGTCAACGACACGCTGCTGCATTTCGCCGCGGAAAACCTGCCGTTCGGCGGCGTCGGCGCCAGTGGCCTGGGTGCGTACCACGGCCGCGCCGGTTTCGACGCGCTGTCCAAGCAGATGCCGGTGCTGTGGCAGGCGCGACGCAGCGCCACCGACCTGCTGCGCCCGCCCTATCCGCGCGTGCGCCGGATGATCGACCTGCTGCTGCGCTGACCTGCTCGCGGTTTCAGGCCGAGGTCGCCTCGGCCTGGCCATGCAACCACCGGCGGGCGAAGTCGGCCGCCGGCAGCGGCCGCCCGTAGAGCCAGCCCTGGCCCTGGTCGCAGCCCAGCGCACGCAGGCACTCGGCCTGTTCCTCGGTCTCCACGCCCTCGGCCACGACTTCCAGCTCCATGGCCTTGGCCATGCCGATCACCGCGCGGACGATGGCCTGGTGGCTGGGGTAGATGAGCATGCCCTGGACGAATTCCAGGTCGATCTTCAGCCTCTGCAGGCGGAAGCGGTGCAGCTGGGACAGCGAGGAATAGCCGGTGCCGAAGTCGTCCAGCGCCAGGACGAAACCGGCCGCGGCCAGGCGGTCGGTCATCGCGCAGGCCAGCTGCGGGTCGCGCGCCATCATCGATTCGGTCAGTTCCAGCTCGATGTCGGTCGGCTTCGCGCCAGCGTCGCAGACCATCGCCTCGGCGCGCTCGGCGAAATCGCCCCGTGCCAGCTGCCGCGCCGACACGTTCACCGCCACCCGCCAGGGCAGCGCGTTTCCATTCGACCAGTGGCTGAAATCGCGTGCGGCCGTGGCCAGGGCCCAGTCGCCGATCGGGCCGATCAGGCCGCGCTCCTCGGCAACGGGGATGAACTCGGCCGGGCTGACCCAGCCCCACTCCGGATCGTTCCAGCGCGCGAGCGCCTCGACCCCCACCAGCTGCCCGGTCGCGAGGTTGACCTTGGGCTGGTAGTGCAGCGCCAGTCCGCCGCTGCGCACGGCCTGGTCCAGGCGCGTGGCCAGCCGGATCCGTCGCTGCAGCACCGCGCCCATCTGCCGCCGGTACAGGCCGTAGCGCTGGCCACCGGCCGCCTTGGCCTCGTACATGGCCGTCTCGGCATGCTGGGCCAGCGTCGCCGCGTCGTCGCCGTCGTCGGGCGACACCGCAATACCGATACTGGCCCGCGCATAGAACTGGCGGCCACCGGCCTGCAGCGGCCGCTCCAGCGCGCGCAGCATCCGCTCGGCCATCGCGATGGCGCCCTCGATGCCGGTGCCGGTGCCGGGCAGGATCGCCATGAATTCGTCGCTGCCCATCCGCGCCAGCATCTGGTCGTCGCGCAGCAGCGGCTTCAGCACGCGCGCGACCTCGACCAGCACTTCATCGCCGACGACCATGCCGGCGTCGTCGTTGAATTCCTTGAACCGGTCCAGGTCCAGGACCAGCAGGCCGACCTCGGCCTGTGCGTCCTCGCCGCGCAGCAGGTGCCCGACGTGCATCCGCGCCATGTTGCGGTTCGGCAAACCGGTGAGGATGTCGTAGTGGACCAGCTGGCGGATGCTCTCCTCGGCCTGCTTGTGCCGGGTGATGTCCAGCACCGAACCGAGCATCCGCACCGGACGGCCTTCGCCATCGAGCTCCGGCAGGCCGCGCGCCTCGACCCAGCGCACCTGCCCGTCGGTGACCACGCGGTGCTCCAGCGCGTAGGGCGCGCCGGCCAGCGAATCGGACCAGACCTTGCGTACGTGGTCGCGATCGTCGGGATGGACGCAGCGCATGAACCGGTCGAAGTCGACGACCTCGTCCTCGCCGATGCCGTACAGGCGATGGGCCTCGGGCGTCATCCGCCCGCGGCCGGCAGGCACGTCGACGTACCAGCTGCCGACCCCGGCGCTGGCCTGGGCGTCGGCCAGGACCCGCTCCAGGTACCGTTCGCGGGTCAGGTCCTGCAGGCTCAGCAGCAGGCGCGGCGCGCCGTCGCCCGGCAGGCGGCGCAGGCCCAGGTGCACGGCGAAGCCGGCAGGGTCGCCGAGCGAAGCGCCGTGCAGCCGCGCCTCGCATTCCACGGCACGGCCGTCCAGCGCTTCAGCCAGCAGCCCGGCCAGGCCGGGAACGGACAGGTGTTCGGCCAGCGGGCGCCCCCGCCAGTGTTCGCGCGCGATGGCGAAGCGCTCGGCGCAGGCCGGATTCACGTCCGTCACCATGCCATCGGCGCGCAGCAGCAGCACCGGCAACGGCAGTGCCGACAGCGCCGCACCCGCCTGTGGATCGAGGCCCTGCATTCGCGCTCCGTGGTCCCTGGATCCCTTCTATCGGCCCATGCCGCGGGAACTTTGCCCCGTGGCCTGCCGGCCCGCGGCTATCCTAACCGGCCGGTACCGCCCCCGAGCGCCCCATGAAAATCGCAAGCTGGAACGTCAATTCGCTCAACGTGCGCCTGCCGCACCTGGAACAGTGGCTGCGCGGGTTCGCCCCGGACGTGGTCGGGCTGCAGGAAACCAAGCTGGAGGACCACAAGTTCCCGGATACCGCGCTGGCGGCGCTCGGCTACCGCAGCGTGTTCTCCGGGCAGAAGACCTACAACGGCGTGGCGATCCTGTCCCGCGAGGAACCGCGCGACGTGGTCGTCGGCGTGCCTGGCTTCGAGCACGAGCACAAGCGCGCGATCAGCGCGACGCTGGGCGACGTGCGGATCGTCAACCTGTACGTGGTCAACGGCCAGGACATCGGCACCGAGAAGTACGAACTCAAGCTGCAGTGGCTGGGCGCGGTGCGCAACTGGCTGGAGGAAGAGGCGCGCCGGCATCCGCGGCTGGTCGTGCTCGGCGACTTCAACATCGCCCCCGACGAGCGCGACGTGCACGATCCGGCCGTGTGGAACGACAGCCACATCCTGACCTCGGCGCCCGAGCGCGCGGCGCTGGCCGACCTGCTCGCCACCGGGCTGCACGACGGCTACCGCCTGCAGCACGCCGACGGCGGCGTGTTCAGCTGGTGGGACTACCGCCAGGCCGCGTTCCGCCGCAACCTGGGCCTGCGCATCGACCTGACCCTGGTGTCCGAGGCGTTGCGCGCGCAGGTGGCCGCCGTCGGCATCGACCGCGAACCGCGCACCTGGGAGCGGCCCAGCGACCACGCGCCGGCCTGGATCGAACTGTCCCGTTGAGCCGGCCCGCGGCGCTGGTCGCAGAAAACGGAAGCCCGGCTTGCGCCGGGCCTCCGCCCCCTCATCGTCCGCCAGCCAGCGATCAGCGCACCCTGCCGCGGGTGAACAGGTTCACGATCGCCAGCAGGATGACCGCGCCGATGATCGAGAACAGGAACGTGCGGATGGTGATGGCCTCGTTGATCCCACCGCCGAACAGCCAGCCGGCCAGCAGGGCGCCGACGATGCCGACCACGATGTTGAGCAGGATGCCTTGCTGCGCGTCACGGCGCATGATCAGGCTGGCCAGCCAGCCGACGATGCCGCCAACGATCAACCAGATGATGATGCTCATGCTGTCCGTCTCCTCGTGTCCACGTAGGCCGCCCCTGTGCGCCGGGCGTGCGGGCTCATCAGACGCGCGGCGGCGTGAAGCGGCCGTATACCCAGGCCGGGGCGGGCGATGAGCGACGAATTCCTGCCGACGCGGTGGCGGTTCGGCCCGGTGCAGGTGCAGGCCCTGCCGCACGTGCCCGGACTGCGCGGCGAACCGCAGGTACGCGGGCTGCTCGCCGACTGGCTGGGCGACCCGGCAGGTACGCCGCCGCTGGCGCGCGACAGCTGGGGCCGGCCGCGCCTGCTGGCGCCGCACGCCGACCAGGACGCCGGCTGGAGCCACAGCGGCGAGCGCCTGCTGCTGGCGCTGGGTCGCGACGTCATCCTCGGCGTGGACCTGGAACGGCTGCGCCCGCGCCCGCGCGCGCTGGAACTGGCCGGACGCTATTTCACCCCGGGCGAGGCCGAGCGCCTGCACGCGCTCCATCCGCAGTGGCGCGAACTGGCGTTCCTGCGCCTGTGGTGCGCCAAGGAAGCCGTGCTCAAGGCGCACGGCCGCGGCCTCGCCTTCGGCCTGCACCGGCTGGAATTCGACAGCGACGGCACCGCCCCGGATGCGCCGCTGCGGCTGGTGGGCAGCGACCCCGCCCTGGGCGACCCGGCCGACTGGCACCTGCACGAATGGATTCCGCAGCCGGGCTACCTCGCCGCCCTGGCCTGGCGCCCGCGTCCGTAATCGCCGCCGACGGGCCTGGCCTGTCGTCGCCGCGGGCGCGGCACCGCCATCGGCGATACTTCACCGATGGATACTCCTTTCTCCCCTGCCCTGCGCCAGCGCCTGGACGACGGCCTGGCCAGCCTCGGCCTGGACCGCGCCCTGGCCACGCCGCTGCTCGATTACCTGGCCCTGCTGCTGCGCTGGAACCGCACCTACAACCTCACCGCCATCCGCGACCCCGAGGAGATGGTCACCCGCCACCTGCTCGATTCGCTGGCCATGCAGGCCTTCGTCCAGCCCGGCGCATTGGCCGACCTGGGTACCGGTCCCGGCCTGCCGGGCATCCCGCTGGCGATCGTGCGCCCCGACCTGCAGGTCACCCTGGTGGAGAGCAACGGCAAGAAGGCGCGCTTCCTGCGCGAGGCGGTGCGGCAGCTGAAGCTGGGCAACGCGCGGGTCGCCGAAGCGCGGGCCGAAGCGGTCGACGAGCCCGGCGCCTACGCCCAGATCACCGCCCGCGCGCTGGACACGCTGGCCGGCATCCTCGAGGTCGGCGGCCACCTGCTGGCCCCGCACGGGCGCCTGCTGGCGATGAAAGGGGTGAACCCGATCGAGGAAATCGCGGCCTTGCCGGCCGGCTGGACCGCCGTGGCGGTGCACCCGCTGGCAGTGCCCGGGCTGGGCGCGGAGCGGCACCTGGTCGAGGTGGGCCGGGCGACTTGAAATACGCATAATGGCCCGTTCCGGACCCTCGGCGTCCCGCAACCAAGGCAGCTCCCGCATGGCCCGCATGGCCCGCATCATCGCCATCGCCAACCAGAAAGGTGGCGTGGGCAAGACCACCACGGCGGTCAACCTGGCCGCCGCGCTGGCGCGCGCGCCCAAGCGCGTGCTGCTGGTGGACCTGGACGCCCAGGGCAACGCGACCATGGGCAGCGGTGTGGACAAGCGCGAGCTGGAGGCGTCCACTTGCGACGTGCTGCTGGGCGAGCGCGACGCGCGCTCGATAGTCGTGGCCACCGCCGAAGGCTTCGACCTGCTGCCGGGCAACATCGACCTGACCGCCGCCGAGATCCAGCTGATGGAGATCGACGGCCGCGAGCAGAAGCTCAAACTCGCCCTGGAACCGCTGCGCGACGACTACGACTTCATCGTCATCGACTGCCCGCCGGCGCTGTCGCTGCTGACCCTCAACGCGCTGACCGCGGCCGATTCGGTGCTGGTGCCGATGCAATGCGAGTACTACGCACTGGAAGGCCTGAGCGCGCTGATGGAAACCATCGAGGCGCTGCGCCAGCGGCTCAACCCGGCGCTGGAGATCGAAGGCGTGCTGCGGACCATGTTCGACGTGCGCAACAACCTGGCCAATGCCGTGTCGGCCGAGCTGACCGAGCACTTCGGCGACCGCGTGTTCCGCACCATCGTGCCGCGCAATGTGCGCCTGGCCGAGGCGCCCAGCCATGGCCAGAGCATCGTCGGCTACGACGCGGCCTCGCGCGGCGGCGTGGCCTACCTGGGCCTGGCCGGCGAGGTGATCCGGCGCCAGGCCGAACGCGACCGCGCGGTCCGCCCGCGCCCGGTGGAGGTCGCCTGATGAGCACGGCGAAGAAGCGCGGCCTCGGCCGCGGACTGGACGCGCTGCTGGGCCCCAAGGGCGCCGCGGCCGCAATCGGGTCCGAGCACGTCGAGCAGCCGCAGCCGGGCGACGTGCTGCGCACCCTGCCGGTGACCCAGCTGCAGCCGGGCAAGTACCAGCCGCGCCGCGACATGGATCCGGCCAAGCTCGAGGAGCTGTCGGATTCGATCCGGGCGCAGGGCGTGATCCAGCCGATCGTTGTCCGCGAGCTGGCGCCGGGACAGTACGAGATCGTCGCCGGCGAGCGCCGCTGGCGCGCCTCGCAGCTGGCCGGGCTGAGCGAGGTGCCGGTGGTCCTGCGCGAGCTGGACGACCGCACCGTCATCGCCATGGCGCTGATCGAGAACATCCAGCGCGAGGACCTCAATCCGCTGGAGGAAGCGCAGGCGCTGCAGCGGTTGATCGACGAATTCTCGCTGACCCATGCCGAGGCCGCGGCCGCGGTCGGCCGTTCGCGCGCGGCGGTGTCCAACCTGCTGCGCCTGCTCGACCTGCCGCCGGCGATCCGCGCCCTGCTCGAGGCGCGCCGGCTGGAAATGGGCCACGCCCGCGCGCTGCTGACCCTGTCACCGGAGCTGGCAAGCAAGCTGGCGTACGAGGCCGCCGAGAACGGCTGGTCGGTGCGCGAGGTCGAGCACCGCGCCCAGCAGTTCGCCGCCGGCAAGGTACCGGTCACCGGTTCGGCCAATCGCAAGGCCAAGCCCGCGCGCGCGCAGCAGCCGGACATCGCTTCGCTGGAAACCGAGCTGTCCGAGTCGCTGGGCACGAAGGTCGCCATCGCCCATGGCAAGGGCGGCAAGGGCAAGCTGGTGATCCACTACACCGACCTGGACACGCTCGACGGCGTGCTGGAACGGCTGCGCCCACGCCAGGACTGACGCCGCAGGAGCCCTGCGCACGGGCGCGCCGGGCCGGACCCGCTACCGCCCGCACGCGGACGCGGTTCCCTGTTCACTCCTTGCTTGCGACAATGCGGGCCAGTTGAACGGGGCTTGCCCATGACCGTGCTCGTCACCGGCGCCGCCGGCTTCATCGGCGCCTACACCTGCCAGGCACTGGCCGCCCGCGGCGAGCGGGTCGTCGGCCTCGACAGCTACAACGATTACTACGACCCCCGGCTCAAGGTCGACCGGGTCGCCGCGCTGTGCCCGGACATCGACATCCGCCGGCTCGACCTGGTCGACCGCGACGGCCTGGCCGCGCTGTTCGACGAGGTGCGCCCCGACCGCGTGGTCCACCTCGCCGCCCAGGCGGGCGTGCGCTATTCGCTGCAGAACCCGCATGCCTACGTCGCCAGCAACCTCGACGGCTTCGTCAACATGCTCGAGCTGTGCCGGCACCGCGGCATCGCCCACCTGGTCTACGCGTCGAGCAGTTCGGTCTACGGCGATTCGGCCACCCCGCCGTTCTCCGAAGACCAGCGCATCGACAAGCCGCGCTCGCTGTACGCGGCGACCAAGGCGGCCAACGAGCTGATGGCCTACACCTACGCCCAGTTGTACGGGCTTCGCGCCACCGGCCTGCGCTTTTTCACCGTGTACGGCCCGTGGGGCCGGCCGGACATGGCGCCGCTGCTGTTCTCGCGCGCGGTGCTGGCCGGACGGCCGATCGAGGTGTTCAACCACGGTCGCATGCGCCGCGACTTCACACATGTCTCCGACATCGTCGCCGGCATCCTCGGCGCCCTCGACCTGCCTGCCGGCGAGGAAGCGGTGCCGCACCGGGTGTTCAACCTCGGCAACCACACCCCGGTCGAACTCGAACGCTTCATCGCGGTGATCGAACAGGCCGCCGGACGCGCGGCGCAGAAGCTGTACCGGCCGATGCAGCCGGGCGACATGGTCGAGACGATGGCCGACACTTCGCGCGCCCATGCCGCCTTCGGCTTCGAGCCGCGCACGCCGATCGAAACCGGCCTGCCGCCGGTGGTGCACTGGTGCCGCGACTACTTCGGCGACGCGGCCTGAGCGGCGTTCCCCTTCATTCCCCATTGCGCCCCTTCCCATTGCGAACGACGCCATGACCCCACCCGAGCTTTCCGTCGTCGTCCCGGTCTTCAACGAGCGCGACAACATCCCCCCCCTGGTCGGCGAGATCGTCGCCGCGCTGCGCGGCCGCATCGCCTTCGAGATCGTCTACGTGGACGACCAGTCGCGCGACGACTCCCTCGCCGTGCTGCAGTCGCTGAAGGCGCAGGTGCCGGAGCTGCGGGTGCTGCACCACGTCAGCCAGAGCGGGCAAAGCACCGCGGTGCGCAACGGGGTCAAGGCCGCGCGCGGCACCTGGATCGCCACGCTCGACGGCGACGGCCAGAACGACCCGGCCGACATCCCGAAACTGCTCGCCGCGCGCGACGCCGCGCCGGCCGAGGTGAGGCTGTTCGCCGGCTGGCGGGTCAACCGCCAGGATTCGGGCTCCAAGCGCTGGGCCAGCCGCTGGGCCAACGGCATCCGCGCGCGGATGCTGCGCGACGACACCCCGGACACCGGCTGCGGGATCAAGCTGTTCGAGCGCGCCGTGTTCCTCGACCTGCCCTACTTCGACCACATGCACCGCTACCTGCCGGCGCTGGTCCAGCGCGCCGGCTTCAGGACGGTCAGCGTGCCGGTCAACCACCGCCACCGCACCGCCGGCGTGTCCAAGTACAACAACCTCAACCGCGCACTGGTCGGCATCCGCGACCTGCGCGGGGTGGCCTGGCTGATCACCCGCAGCCGCCGCACCGCGGTGGAGGAGCGCTGAGATGGGCACCGAACTGCACTGGCTCGACCAGCCCCTGACCTGGCTGTTCTGGACCGGCCTTCACGTCACCGGCTGGAAGCTGATCGGCTATACGGGCGCGCTGATGTTCGGCGGCCGCTGGCTGGTCCAGTTCATCGCCACCCGCCGCGCCGGCAAGCCGGTGATCCCGCGCTTGTTCTGGTACATGAGCGTGCTCGGCAGCCTGATGACCCTGGGCTACTTCCTGTTCTCGGCCAAGCAGGACTCGGTGGGCGTGCTGCAGAACCTGTTCCCGACCTTCGTGGCGGTCTACAACCTGGGCCTGGACATCCGCCATCGCGGCTGGCGACGGGACCGGGCCGGCCACTAGCCGAGCGGGGCTCCCGCCGGGGCCGGAACTTCCCGGTTGCAATCAGCCACTTGGCCGTGCATAATGCGCGGCTCGCTGCGTCCGGAACACCGGATCGGCGGTCCGGGAGCGCGATCCGGGGCCGCCACGGCAGTCGAACCCCTTCCCGCATCGCGTACGGCCGACCTCCAGCCTTTCCAGGCACGGGCCAGCCGCGGGGCCGCCGTCTCCCGGGCTATGGGCGACACCAGACCTTTCGAGGTGCGTATGTCCCGCGTTTGCCAAGTTACCGGCAAGGGCGTGCAGACCGGCAACAACGTCTCGCACGCAAACAACAAGACCCGCCGCCGTTTCCTCCCCAACCTGCACGAGCGCCGCTTCTGGGTGGCCTCCGAGAACCGTTGGGTGAAGCTGCGTGTTTCCACCGCTGCCCTGCGCACCATCGACAAGAACGGCATCGACTCCGTTCTGGCCGAGCTGCGCGCACGCGGCGAGAAGATCTGAGGAGTAATCGACCATGGCTTCCAAGCGCGACAAGATCCGCCTGATCTCCTCGGCCAACACCGGCCACTTCTACACCACCGACAAGAACAAGAAGAACACGCCGAACAAGATGGAGATCAAGAAGTACGATCCCGTCGTTCGCAAGCACGTGATCTACAAGGAAGGCAAGATCAAGTAAGCCTTCCGCGCCCGGGCCCGTCCCGGACGGACGTTCCGCAGAGCCCGCCTTCCGGCGGGCTTTTGCGTTGTGGCGTCCCGGCCCAGCAGAATCGGCCGACCTCCACGGAACGGTCGCGCCGATGGACTACTGGACGCTGGGCACGGTGCTGCTCGGGCTGGACTGGACGATCCGGCTGGCCGCGCTGTGGTGGATCCCGAGCCGCTCGGTCCCGGCCGCGGCGCGCAGCTGGCTGCTGCTGGTGTTCTTCCTGCCGCTGCCCGGCCTGCCGCTGTACCTGCTGTTGGGCCAGCCGTGGCTGTCGAAACAGCGGCGGCGGCGCCAGGAGCAGGCGTCGCAGGCGATCCGCAAGGGCCAGGCGCCGCAGAGCGCGCTGCGCTGGCAACCACCGGCCACCGGCCCTGCCGCCGAGACCGTGCCGCTGGTGGAGCGGCTGGGCGACTTCATGCCCGTGCGCGGCAACGCGGTCGAGCTGCTCGACGACTACGACGGTTCGATCGCCGCGCTCATCGCCGACATCGATGCGGCGCGCGAACGCGTGCACCTGCTGTACTACCTGATGTACGACGACGCGGTCGGCGCGGCCGTCGCCGACGCCCTCGTGCGCGCGGCCGGGCGCGGGGTGCGCTGCCGCGTACTGCTCGACGCGGTCGGCGCCAAGCTCGGCTACCGCCGCTTCGCCGCGCCGCTGCGCGCGGCGGGGGTGGAAGTCCACCGGATGATGCCCGGCGGCCTGCGCTGGCGCCGCAGCAGCCGCATGGACCTGCGCAACCACCGCAAGATCGCGGTGATCGACGACCACGTCGGCTACGCCGGCTCGCAGAACCTGGCCGACGCGGTGTTCGTGCCCGGCCACCCGAACCGCGAACTGGTCGCCCGTGCGCGCGGGCCGATCGTCTCGCACCTGGAGGCGGTGTTCGCCAGCGACTGGTACCTGGAAACCGGGCAGATGCTCGAGGTCTCCCCGGTGCGCCCGGTACATGCCGAGGACGTGGCCGCGCAGCTGCTGCCGAGCGGCCCGGCCTATCCGTTCGGCAATGCCGGCGAGACGGTCACCTCGCTGATCCACCTGGCCCAGCACCGGCTGGTGCTGACCACGCCGTACTTCGTGCCCGACGACGCGACGATGAGCGCGCTGCGCATCGCCGCGCTGTCGGGCGTGGACGTGCAGCTGGTCCTGTCGGCGACCAACAACAAGCGCGTGCTGCTGCTGGCCCAGCAGTCGTACTACGAGGAACTGCTCCTGGCCGGGGTGCGGATCGCGCTGTACCAGCCGCACTTCATGCACGCCAAGCACCTGAGCGTGGACAACGCGGTCGCGCTGGTCAGTTCGATCAACCTGGATATCCGCTCGTTCGCGCTGAACGCCGAGATCGGCCTGCTCTGCTACGACCCGGCGGTGGTCGATCGCATGCACGCGATCGAGGCCGACTACCTGGCCCATTCGGAAATGGTGACGCTGGAGCAATGGCAACGGCGTCCTGCCTGGCGGCGCAGCCTGGAAGGGCTGTCGCGGCTGGCCGACTCGTTCATGTAACGACGGCCGGCCGATGGCCTGCGGGTAGAATCAGCCCCATGCAGTCCCGCTTCGACATCGCCATCATCGGCGGCGGCGCCGCCGGCACACTGGCGGCGCTGCAATGCCTGCGCCAGGCCCATGCACCATTGCGGATCGCGCTGTTCGAGACGGCGCCACGGCTCGGCGAAGGCGTGGCCTATTCGACCACCCAGCCCGAGCACCTGCTCAACGTCCCGACCGGGCGGATGAGCGCGCTGCCGGACCGCCCCGACGATTTTCTCGACTGGTTCGCCATGCGCCCTGGCCACGGTGATACCGCGCGCGAGGCCCTGGCACGCGGCTTTGCCCCGCGCCGCGAATATGCGCACTACCTGCGCGACCGGTTGCAGCAGGCGCGCCAGGCCAGCCCGGCGACGCTGGAGGTCGTGCCTGCACGCATCGACACGCTGCAGCGCGACGGCGACGGCTGGACCCTGCGCTGGACCGAAGGACAGGCCGGCGCGCAGCGCGTGCTGCTGGCCGTCGGCAACGCCGCCCGGCCGCTGCCGGCGCGCGGCGCTGGTGGCCTGGCCCGGCCGCGCCTGCTCGACGCCTGGGACTACGCCGGCATCGCCGCGATCGCCGCGGATGCCGAAGTCTGCATCGTCGGCACCGGCCTGAGCATGGTCGATGCGGTGATGACCCTCGCCGCGAACGGCCATCGCGGCCGCATCCACCTGCTGTCGCGGCACGCGCTGCTGCCGCTGGCACACAGCCCGGGGCACCAGGTCGACGAAACCCTGCAGGTCGAAGCGTTGCATCCGCTCGGGGTGCGCGCGCGCCTGCACCGGTTGCGCCGGCAGGTGCGCGATGCCGCCAGCTGCGGCCTGCCCTGGCAGGCGGTGATGGAAGCGCTGCGCCCGCACGTGCAGTCGCTGTGGCGTTCGCTGCCGGCAGCCGAGCAGCGCCGCTTCCTGCGCCACGCGGTGCGCTACTGGGACATCCACCGGCACCGCATCGCCCCGTCCGTGCAGGCCGTGATTGGCAACCTGCTCGACCGCGGCCAGCTGCACCTGCACGCGGCGCGACTGGACATGGCGGTGGCGGGGCAGCGTTGCGTACAGCTCACCGCGCATACCCGCGGGCGCCGCACGCTGGCGCTGGACGTCGAACACGTGGTCAACGCCACCGGCGTGGAGATGCGCGTGCAGGCCATGCGCAATCCGCTGCTGGAACAGCTGCTCGGCGACGGCCACGCCCGGCGCGGCGCGCACGGCATCGGCCTGGCCAGCGATGCGCAAGGCCGCCTGCTCGACGCGCAGGGCCATGCGCAGGACGACCTGCGCGTGGTGGGCAGCCTGCGCATCGGCGAAGCCTGGGAGAGCAT
This sequence comes from Pseudoxanthomonas sp., assembly GCA_017745195.1. GTDB lineage: Bacteria > Pseudomonadota > Gammaproteobacteria > Xanthomonadales > Xanthomonadaceae > Pseudoxanthomonas. The sequence continues at coordinate 62,786 of JAGHZW010000184.1, forward strand.
CGCGGTGCCGGAACTGCGGGTGCAGGCCGAGGCGGTCGCACGCGGCTGGCTGGCCGGCCAGCCCCGGCCCGTGGAGTCCTAGTCGCGTCCGACCAGCCCCAGCGCGCGCTGCAGTTGCGCGGCTGGCGCCAGCTCCACCGGCACGACATCGACGTCCGGCTCGCCACGCGGATCCTCGAGGGTGTCGAACTGGCTCTGCAGCAGTGATACCGGCATGTAGTGGCCGCTGCGTTCGCCCATCCGCGCGGCGATCAGCGCCATTTCGCCGTGCAGGAACACGAAGCGCAGCGGCAGGCCGGTGGCCCGCAGCATGTCGCGGTGGCGCCGGCGCAGGCCGGAAAACGCCAGGGTGACGCGCTCGCCGCCCGCTACCCGCCGCTGCAGGTCGGCGGCGATCCGTTCCACCCACGGCTGGCGCATGGCGTCGGTCAACGGCTGGCCGCTGGCCATGTGCGCCTTCGCCTCGTCGCTGTGGAAGTCGTCGGCATCGAGGAAGGTCGCATTCCAGCTGTGGGCCAACGCGCGCGTCAGCGTGGTCTTGCCGCTGCCGGACACGCCCATCACCACCGCCACTCGGGTCGTGCCACTCACGCCGGCAACTCCACGCGGACCCGATAGCGGCGTCCCGCCTCGACCGGAGCGAACGTTTCCCCGTCCAGCGCGACGCCATCGACCAGGACCCGCCGCGACGGCAGTCCCTGCACGCGCTCGATCTCGACCTCGAACTCGGCGCCGCGGAAGCGGCGCAGCGCGCGTGCGCGCGGCCAGTGCGACGGCAACTGCGGATCGATGCGCAACGCCTGGCCCTCGCCGCGCAGGCCGAACAGCGATTCGACCAGGCAGCGGTACATCCACGCCGCGGTGCCGGTGTTGAACAGCTGGCTGGAACGCCCGGCGGTGCGCGGATGCAGGCGCCAGGCGCCGCGGTAGTAGTTCGGCACGAACACCGGCAACTGGCCGCGCTGCACCGCCTCTTCCAGGTCCGGACCGGACAGCATCGCGCGCAGCGTCTGCCAGGCCCGATCGCTTTCGCCGACCGCATACAGGCTGTGCAGGTAGAACGCCGCGGCGTGGTTGTAGACCGCACCGTTCTCGGCCGAGCCGGGGAATTTCTGGGTCACCCGGCCGACGTCCTCGCGCATGCCGGTATAGGGCGGATCGATCATGGTCACCCCGTACGGCGTGACCAGCTGCGCGTCGACCGCGGCGAGCAGGCGCGCGCGACGACCGGCATCGGCCGCGCCGCTTAGCATCGACCAGCTCTGCGGGTTGAGGTAGATGCGGCCTTCGTTGTCGGCCTTCACGCCGAACACCACGTCGTCGTCGGTGATGCCGCGGCCGTACCAGTCGCCATCCCACAGGTGCGCGTTGACCGCGGCATTGAACGCGGCCGCACCTTCGGCGAACGCCTGCGCCTGTGCCGTGCGCCCGGCGCGGCTGCAGATGCCGGCCCACAGCGACAGCGCGTGGGCGCTGGCCAGCGACAGCCAGCCGGATACGCCACGTCCCTTCCAGCCGACCATGTTCATCGGATCGCACCAGTCGCCCTGGGCGATGTAGCTCAGCCCGCGGCCGTCGCGCTGCGCGAGCAGCCAGTCCATCGCCCGGTCGATGCGCTCGGCGACGCTGGCGCTGCGGCCTTCGCGGTCGGCCACCTGCACCTCGAGCAGCGCGTCGTCGCCGGTCTCGTCCAGGTACGCGCGCAGGCACACCGGCAGCCACACGCAATGGTCGGTATGCGGCACCTGGTTGATGTACTTCAGCTCGGCGCCTTCCACCAGCAGGATGCCGTCGGGCATGGCGCCGCTGGCTTCCTGCTGCGACAGCGCGTGCAGGAACGCCGCCCGCGCCGTCTCCGGCCGCAGGTAGGCCATGCCCATGTGGTCCTGCAGGTAGTTGCGGGTCTGCGGGTCGGTGGTCAGGCGGTTGATGACGCCGATC
>JAGHZW010000184.1:64796-65426 GCA_017745195.1 Pseudoxanthomonas sp.
GAAGCCGCGCAGGTAGTTGCGGGTCTGCGGGTCGGTGGTCAGGCGGTTGGAGTCGCCGTGGTAGTAGACCTGCCGCGGCAGCCAGTGGTTGGCGAAGTCGTCCAGCCACGGGTCCGGCGTTTCGATCTCGATGCAGCCGCGGCCGCCGTCGAGGTAGGTCGCGGTCTGCGTCGTCGCGGCATCGAATCCCGCCGCGGACAGGTGGCGCGCGCGCAGCGCGACGATCTCCGCGTCGTCGCGGGCCGGAGCGAACAGGAAGCGGAATTCCTCGTCCGCACCGGCGGCCAGGACGAGCCGGTACTGCAGCGCCGCCACCGGCGTCTCGTACAGCGCATCGCCACAGGCCAGCTGCTCGCGGCCGGTAATCGCATCGGGCGCATGCAGGCCGCCCTCGCCCTCGAACGCGGCCTGGTTGGCTTCCCATGCGTCCGGCGTGCGCTCGTGCATCAGCACGGTGCGGTCCTTGAACTCGCGGTTGCGGAAGTAGTCGGCGACCTTCTGGTACGGGGTGACGCTGTCGCAGACGATGCCGCCGAGGTCGGCACGATGGGCGCCGGACTGGTTCATCCACGACATGTAGCCGACCGGGAAGTACGGATACAGGCTGACCCGGGCGATGTCGGCCAGCGG
>JAGHZW010000184.1:65450-67139 GCA_017745195.1 Pseudoxanthomonas sp.
TCCGTGCCAGGGTCGCGTCGTCGAGCGGATAGAACTTCATCACCATCGCCGCCAGCAGCGCGACCACGCCGGGGATGATGGTCAGCGACAGGGCGATGCCCAGTCGCGAGGCGTCGCTCTGTTCCTGGTTGGCGACATAGCCCATCGCCGCCAGCATCCAGGCGATCGCCGCCGAGGCCAGCGCGCCACCGAACTTCTGCGAGAAGGTGGCCGCGGCGAAGGTCAACGCGGTGGCGCGGCGCCCGGTCTTCCATTCGGTGTAGTCGGCGCAGTCGGCGTACATCGAGAACGCCAGCGGCGACTTCGGCCCCAGCGCCAGGCCAATGGCGGTGTTGACCGCGAACAGCATCCAGATCGCGTCGGCCGGGACCAGGTACATCGCGCAGCTGAGCACCCCGACCAGCGCCATCAGCCCGGCCAGCAGGCGCTTCTTGTCGAAATGACGGGTGAGCAGCGGGGTCAGCGCCGCACCTGCCGCCAGCGCCAGCGAATAGCCACCGAGGAACAGGCCGGTCAGTTCGGGCCGGACCACGTGGTATTTGAGGAAGTACACCAGCGACCCGGCGCGCATCACGATGGTGACCATGATCACCAGCGCCAGCACGAACAGGACCATCCACGGCCGGTTCTGCAGCAGGTCGGCCACGTCCTGGCGCATCGAACCCTGCAGGTGCGGCTGCGACTGGATCCGCTCGCGCGTGGACGCGAACACGATCACGAAGCAGGCGATTGCGACGATCCCGTACGCGCCCAGGGTCAGCTGCCAGCCCAGCGCCTCGTCGCCGCGGCCCAGCCAGCGCACCAGGTCCAGGGTCAGCCAGTTGACCACCGTGGTGCCGGCGAAGGCGGCGATGAAGCGGAAGCTGATCAGCGTGGTGCGCTGCTGGGTGTCGGCGGTCATGACGCCCGACAGCGCCGAGTACGGCATGCTCAGCACGGTGTAGGCCAGCATCATCACGGTGAAGGTCGCATAGGCCCACAGCAGGCGGCCGCCACCATCGAGGCCAGCCGGCACCGTCCAGGTCAGCACGCCGGTCACCGCCAGCGGCAACGCGCCCCACAGCATCCACGGGCGGAAGCGGCCCCAACGGCTGCGCGTGCGGTCGGCGATCGCGCCCATGAACGGGTCAGCCACCGCATCGGCCAGCTTCGTCACCAGCATCATCGTGCCGACCGCGCCGGCAGCCAGGCCCATCACGTCGGTGTAGAAGATCAGCAGGAAGGCCGAGATGTTGGCCCAGTACAGGTTGAAACCGAAATCGCCGATGCCGTAGCCGACCTTCTCGCGCAACGGCAGGCGCGCGGCGGAACCCGCCGGCGGATGGTTGGATCGTGCGTTGCCTGGCTGCATTGCCCCTTGCCCTCGCCTTGCCTGATGCGACGCAGGCAGGCGCGGCCACCGGGCCACACCTGGCCCATGCCTGGTTGACAGCGTTGTCGAGCTTGCCGGCACGGGCCCGCACAGGCAACCGTTTCGCAGGAATCCGGACCATGCGCCGCAGTACACTCGCGGGGCCCAAGGCGAGGAGGGGACATTGGTCCCGAGCTGGATACTGCTGCTGGTGTCGGTCGGCTATGCCGCGCTGCTGTTCGCGGTGGCGTGGTGGGGCGATCGCCGGCCGATGTATCCGGACCGGCCGTGGCTGCGCCCGGCGGTGTACAGCCTGGCGCTGGCGTTCAAGCTGCGTG
>JAGHZW010000184.1:67197-68049 GCA_017745195.1 Pseudoxanthomonas sp.
TTGCGACACGGCTGTCGCGCAACGGCATCGGCTACCTGCCGATCTACCTGGGGCCGCTGCTGCTGTTCGTGTTCGGCTGGCGGATCATCGAGCGGCTGGCGCTGATCGCGCGCAGCCAGAACACGGTGTCGATCGCCGACTTCATCTCCGCCCGCTACGGCCGCTCGCGGCGGCTGGCCGCACTGGTCACGGTGATCGCGCTGGTCGGCGTGGTCCCGTACGTGGCGCTGCAGTACAAGGCAGTGGCGATGAGCCTGTCCGTACTGTCCGGGCAGGACGCGGGGACCGTGGGCGTCGCTTCCGACCCGGCGCTGTACGTGGCGCTGCTGATGGCGCTGTTCGCCGCGCTGTTCGGCACGCGCCAGGTGGACGCCACCGAGCACCACCACGGCATGATGCTGGCCATCGCGCTGGAGTCGCTGATCAAGCTGATGGCGATGGTCGCGCTTGGCGTGTTCGCCTGGGTCTCGCTCGGCGGACGCCAGATGCACATCGTCGAGTCGGCGCGGACCCTGTTCCAGGCTTCGCCGCCGGTCGGCTTCCTCGCCCAGACCCTGCTCGGCTTCCTCGCCATCGTCTGCCTGCCGCGCCAGTTCCAGGTGGCGGTGGTCGAATGCGGCGACGTGGCCGACATCCGCAAGGCGCGCTGGCTGTTCGGCGGCTACCTGATGCTGATCTCGCTGATGGTGGTGCCCATTGCCACCGCCGGCGTGGCCCTGTTCGGCAACGACGGCGCGGTGGCCAGCGATACCTTCGTGCTCGCCCTGCCGCTGGCCGAGGGCCGCGACGCGCTGGCGCTGGCCGCGTACATCGGCGGTTTCTCCGCGGCGACCGGCATCCATCGGGTGGACG
>JAGHZW010000184.1:68107-70567 GCA_017745195.1 Pseudoxanthomonas sp.
GGCGCGCAGCGGCTGGGACCCGATCACCCACGGCACGTTCTGGTCGCTGCTGGTCAACGGCGCGGTGATGATGCTGGTCTCGGCGCGCTGGCGTCCGGGCGTGGACGAACGCCTGCGCATCCTCCCGTTCCTGGAGCCATATACCGAGCGCGAGGCGCCGGGCCATGGCGACTGGCCAGGCAACGTGAGCGTCGGCGACCTGCAGGCGCTGGCGGTACGCATCGTCGGCGAGCGCCATGCACGGCGCGCGTTCTCCGAGCAGGCCATCACCCTGGGCCGCGAACTGCACCCCACCGCCGCCGCCGACCGCGCCTGGATCCAGTTCACCGAGCGCCTGCTGGCCGCGTCGATCGGCGCCGCTTCCGCGCGCCTGGTGCTGACCAGCGTGCTGCGCGGCTCGGGCATGCACCTGAGCGAGGTGATGGCCCTGCTCGACGAAGCCGGGCAGGAACTGCGCTTCAACCGCGGCATCCTCTCCACCACCCTGGAGAACATCAGCGCCGGGGTCAGCGTGGTCGACCCGGACATGCGCCTGGTCGCCTGGAACCGCCGCTACCAGACGATGTTCGGCTATCCGGCCGGGATGCTCTACGTCGGCCGCCCGGTGGCCGACCTGATCCGCTACAACGCCGAGCGCGGCGAACTGGGCGAAGGCGACGTCGGCGCGCACGTGCGCAAGCGCATCGAGCACATGCGCGCCGGCACGCCGCACGTGTTCGAGCGCGTGCGCAGCGACGGCAGCGTGATCGAGATGCGCGGCCAGGCCCTGCCCGGCGGCGGCTACGTCACCAGCTACAACGACATCACCGCCTACAAGCACGCCGAGCAGGCGCTGCGCGAGGCCAACGAAACGCTCGAGCAGCGCGTGGCCGAGCGCACCCGCGAGGCCGAGGACGCGCAGCAGTCGCGCACCCGCTTCCTGGCCGCGATCAGCCACGACGTGCTGCAGCCGCTGAACGCGGCGCGGCTGTTCGCCTCGGCGCTGCGCGACAGCGGCCAGCCGCAGGAACAGCAGCATCTGGCCGAGCGCGTGGACGCCTCGCTGCGCGCCGCGGAAGAACTGCTCGATGGCCTGCTCGACGTGTCGCGCCTGGACACCGGCGCGCTGCAGGCCGAGGTGGTCGTGTTCGATGCCGGCGAACTGCTGCGCGAGCTGGCCGCGCAGTACGCGCCGGTGGCCGCCGGCCGCGGCCTGGACCTGCGCGCGCATGCGCGGCCGTGCCCGGTGCGCAGCGACCGCCGCCTGCTGCGCCGCGTGCTGCAGAACTTCCTGGCCAATGCGCTGCGCTACACCCGGCAGGGCCGGATCGTGCTGGGCATGCGCGCGCACGGCGACACGGTGGCGCTGCAGGTGTGGGACACAGGCCCGGGCATTCCGGCCCAGCACATGCGCCAGATCTACGACGAGTTCCACCGCTACCAGCAGCCGTTCGACTGGGGCGAGCGCGGGCTGGGCCTGGGGCTGTCGATCTGCCAGCGCATCTCGCGCCTGCTCGGCCACGCGCTGGACGCCCGCAGCACGGTCGGCCACGGCAGCATGTTCTCGATCACCGTGCCGCGCGCGGCCGCGTTGCCGGTGCCAGCGACGCGCCCGGTGGCGCTGCCCGATTCCGGCTCGCTGGCGGGCCTGCGCGTGCTGTGCGTGGACAACGACCAGGAGATCCTCGACGGCATGCGCGTGCTGCTCACCCGCTGGAAGGCGACCGCGATCACCGCCAGCACCGTCGACGACGCGTTGGCCCGGGTGGCCGACAGCGCGCCGCAGGCGATGCTGGTCGACTACCACCTGCACGACCGCCTCGACGGGCTGGACACGCTGGACGCGCTGCGCGCAGCCGGCGGACGCATCCCCGGCGCCCTGCTCACCGCCGACGGCCGCGACGAGCTGAAGCGACTGGCGCGCCAGCGTGGCTACCGGCTTCTGACCAAGCCGGTGAAGCCGGCCTCGCTGCGCGCCTGGCTGGCCGCGCAGGTGCCGGCGGGCGAACGCGTCGAAATCCAGGCGCCGTGACCGCGGCGCCTCAGCGTACTTGACCCTGTAGCGGCTCCAGGGTGTGCAATGCGGCCGTGCGATGGTGGCCCGCGCGCGTTGAACCCGCGCCATGGCTGGCTTACCGTGGCACCGCCTGCCGACCTATCGCCATGACCCTGCTCCGACGCCTCTGCATCTGCCTGCTTGCCCTGGCCCTGCTGCCGGGAGCGACGCTGCAGGCGCGGATCCTGGCAACGCCGATCGCACCTGCCGGCCCCGCCCAGCCGCAGCACGACGAGGCCGCGGCGGACTGCCACGCGGCGCTGCCTGTGCAGGAGGCGGACTCCGGCAATGCGGATCCACGCCAGGGCGCCGGACCTGCGGACGACTGCTGCGGCGACGGGGCGTCCTCCGCCGGTTGCAGCCAGCATTGCGCCTGCCTGCAGCGGACCAGTGCAGGCGCAGTCCGCCGAACTCGCGCAACTGGC
>JAGHZW010000185.1 GCA_017745195.1 Pseudoxanthomonas sp.
CAGCCGCTGCAGCTCGATGGCCACCTCCTTGCCCAGTTCGCCCGAGCCCAGGAGCAGGACGCGGACGGCGTGGGGGGAGTTCGGGGTTCCGATCTGGACCATGTCGGTTTCGGCGTTGTCAGGGGGGCGCACAGTGTAGCGGCGGGGCCGGACGACTCCGGTGAGGCCGGACCGGACCGGCCCAGGCCGAGCGGCGAGCGGGCGTTGACATCTGATATCAAATTGATATCTTGTCGGCGACCCAGGAGATCCTGCCATGAAAGAGCTTCCGATCCGTTCCCTGCCCGGTATTCCCGTCCTTGTCGCCGCGGTCGCCGCGAGCCTGGCGGCGGCCTGGCTGTTCTTCACCGGCGTCAATGGCGCCGCCCACGGCGGCGGCGCGCTGCCCATCGTCGCCTCCGCGCTGCTGGTCGTGGTCGTCCTGCTGCTGGTCACCGGCCTGTACTCGATCCAGCCCAACCAGGCCGCGGTGCTGAGCCTGTTCGGCAAGTACGTGGGCACGGTCAAGGAAGCCGGCCTGCGCTGGAACAACCCCTTCTATTCCAAGCGCAAGATCAGCCAGCGCGTGCGCAACTTCGAGAGCGGCAAGCTCAAGGTCAACGACCTGGACGGCAGCCCGATCGAGATCGCCGCGGTGATCGTGTGGCAGGTCGTCGATGCCTCCGAGGCGGTGTTCAACGTCGACGACTACGAGAGCTTCGTCCACATCCAGTCCGAGGCGGCGCTGCGGGCGATGGCGTCGAGCTATCCCTACGACCAGCACGACGAGGGCCAGACCGCGCTGCGCAGCCATCCGCAGGAGATCTCCGACCACCTGCAGGTGCAGATCGCCGAGCGGCTGGGCACGGCCGGCGTGGAGGTGATCGAGGCGCGGATCAGCCACCTCGCCTACGCGCCGGAGATCGCCCAGGTGATGCTGCAGCGGCAGCAGGCCAACGCGGTGATCGCTGCGCGCACCCGGATCGTGGCGGGCGCGGTGGGCATGGTCGAGATGGCGCTGGCCGAGCTGCAGAAGAACCAGGTCGTGCAGCTCGACGAGGAGCGCAAGGCGCAGATGGTCAGCAACCTGCTGGTCGTGCTGTGCGGCGAGCGCGGCATGCAGCCGGTGCTCAACGCCGGCTCGCTGTACTGAGGCGATGCCGGCAATGGAAGCACTGGTACCGCTGATCGTCGCCGTCACCGGCCTGCCGGCGCTGGGCCTCGCCGCCTGGTACGCGCGCGCGGCCGACGCGCACGGCCGTGGCCTGGCGCTGCGCTGGGCCCTGATCGCGCTGGCGATCCTGTGCGGCGCGGTCGCGCTGTACTTCGCAAGCGGCAGCCGCCTCGCCGTCTCGGCCGTGGTCGTGGCGATGGTGGTGGCGGTCAACGCGCTGGCGGTGTCGATGATCGTGCACCTGCGCCGCGGCGGCAGGAGTCGCTAGGAATGGCGGAGAAGAAGGCCTACCCGCTGCGGATCAACGCCGACGTGCTGGCGGCGGCGCAGCGCTGGGCCGATGACGAGCTGCGCAGCCTCAACGCGCAGATCGAATACGTGCTGCGCGACGCGCTGCGCAGGGCGGGCCGGCTGCCGAAGCCGGACAAGGCACAGGAGCAGGACGAATGAGCACGCGCTGGCAGTACCAGGTGGTGGAAATCAAGCCGGGCCTGATGGGCGGCTTCAAGGCCGAAGTCGTGCAGGAAGCGCTGGTGCGCCAGGGCCAGCTGGGCTGGGAACTGGTCGAACTCATGCCATCCAACTCCGGCTCGATGTCGGTGCTGGCCGTGTTCAAGCGCGAAGCCTGAGCAGTCGGAGCCGCGCCATGGACCAAGCTGTCGATCCCCGCCTGCAGCTCTCTGCCCCCGGCGCCCGCGCCAGGACGTGGCTGCTCGCCTTGTGCATCATCCTGCCGATCGTGGCCGCCATGTTCGGGGTGGCGATTCCCGTGTTGCGCGGCCAGCCACTGGACCTGATCGCCGGCAACCTGGCGCTGACCCTGGCAATCACCTTCGCCGGCGCCGTGCTGGCGTGCTTCGTCCTGTGGCGGGTGATGGCATGGTTCATGGACCGGCGCTCGTTGGTGTTGGCGCCGGGCCTGCTCGAGGTGCGTTCCAGTTTCTACCGCTGCCGCATGCCGCTGGCGGACATGAAGCTGGACCAGGCACGCGTGGTCGACCTGGACGAGCACACCGAACTGAAGACGACGATCAAGACCAACGGCTTCTCGATCCCGGGTTTCCACAGCGGCTGGTTCCTGCTGCGCAACCGGCGGCGCACCTTCGTCGCCATCGCCGACGGCCGGCGCAAGCTGTGGGTACCGGGCAGCGGCCGGCACGACCTGCTGCTCGAACCGGTGGACCCGGCGGCACTGCTGGCGCGCCTGCGCGAGCTGGCGGCGGGTTCCACGCGCAGCTAACCTGCGCCGATGCGCACGCCCCCCACTCCGCTGTACGCCCGCCTGCTCAACACCGCCGACATCGAGCTGTGGCCGGCCGGGTTGCTGCGCGCGCGCAGCAATGCCGACGCACGCGTCCTGGCGCGCGCCCACGCAGTGCTGCGGCGCAAGCGCGATGGCCGCTATCTCGCCGCCGCCCTGCCCGAAGGCCTGCTGCCGCTGGTGCCGCGGCTGGCGCGCGAACCAGGCATCGACGCGGCGCTGGACCAGCTCGATGGCACGGCTCCCGTCCGCGGCCCGGCCCACGCACCTGTCGCGCTGCCTTTGCATCGTCTGCAGGAGCGACTGGAAAGCCTGGGCATCGACGGCGACTACGCACGACGCACCGGCCTGGCGCTGATCGCCGAACCGGACTGGCTGCTGCTGGCCGGCTTCGACCGCTATCGGCGCCCGCTGTGGCTGGATCCGTGCGCCGCCCGCGCCTGGCAGGCGATGCGTCGTGCCGCGGCCACCGACGGGATCGTGCTCGAGGCCATTTCCGGCTATCGCAGCCACGACTACCAGCTGGGCATCTTCGAGCGGAAGCTGGCGCGCGGACTGTCCGTCGCGCAGATCCTCGAGGTCAATGCCGCGCCCGGCTACAGCGAGCACCACGGCGGCGACGCGCTGGACATCGGCACGCCGGGCGAGCCACCGGCGGAGGAATCGTTCGAAGCCACGCCGGCCTTCGCGTGGCTGTCCGCCCACGCGGCCGGGCATGGCTTCTCCATGAGCTATCCGCGCGGCAACCCGCACGGCATCGTGTACGAGCCCTGGCACTGGCGGTTCGCCGGCCGGGCCGGAGCCCCGGCCAGCGATTGACCTGGATCAAGCCCCCCTCGCGGCGGCCGGCAGATACTCCCCGCATCGATCCCGCCCTGGCCACGACCATGTTCACGACGCCCGCCGCACGATTTCCGCGCGGCATCATCGCCCTGCACTGGCTCACCCTGCTCCTGCTGGTCGCCGTCTACGCCACGATGGAGCTGCGCGGCATGTTTCCGCGCGGCAGCGCATCGCGCGAGGCGATCAAGACCGCGCACTACTTCCTCGGCTTGTCGGTGTTCGCGCTGACCTGGCTGCGCCTGGTCCTGCGCCTGGCCGGCAGGACCCCGCCGATCACGCCGCGCCCGCCGGCATGGCAGTCGGCCCTGTCCGCCATCGTCGCCCTCGCGCTGTACGGCCTGCTGCTGGCGATGCCGGTCATCGGCTACCTGCTGCTCAACGCCGAAGGCCATGCGCCGGCCATCGCCGGCCTGCAGCTGCCGCTGCTGATCGCCGAAAACCACGCCCTGGCCGAACGCCTGGAAGGCTGGCACGAAGGCATCGCGGTCGCCGGCTACTGGCTGGTCGGGCTGCACGCGCTGGCGGCGATCTACCACCACCACGTGCGCCACGACGACACGCTGCTGCGGATGTCGCTGCGCCGCTGAGCCCGCGGTCAGTCCTGCGATCGGTTGACCGGCGCCTTCGCTTCCGCGGCGAAGTCGGCGATCCGCCACAGGTACAGGCTGGCGTAGGTCCGGTACGGGCCCCACTTCTCGCCGCGGGCGAGCAGTTCCTTCGGTGTCGGCATCACTTCCTGCCGGTCGACCTTCTGCGCGCCCTTGCGTACGCCGAGGTCGTCGACCGGCAGCACGTCGGGCCGGCCGAGGCGGAACATCAGCATCATCTCCACCGTCCAGCGGCCGATGCCGCGCACCGGCACCAGCGCGTCGACGATCTCGTCCTGGTGCATCGTCGACATGCGCCGCAGGTCGGGAATCTCGCCACGCGCCTCGCGGGCGGCCAGGTCGCGCAGGGCCAGGGTCTTGTTGCCGGACACGCCGCAGGCGCGCAGCGCCGCATCGTCGATCCGGCCGAGCGTGTCGTGGTGCAGGCGGACGCTGCCGATCGCCGCTTCCACGCGGCCGACGATCGTGGACGCCGCCTTGCCGGACAACTGCTGGAACAGGATCGCGCGGGCCAGCGCATCGACCGGATCGAACGGCTTGCGCCACCGCGGCTCGGCGGGCAGCGGTCCTAGCCGCTTCATCCATGCGCCGAGCCTGCGGTCGCGCCGTGCCAGGTGCTCGTAGGCCGCATCCACGTCGAAGCCGCGCGCGTGGCGGGCCATGGTCAGCGCCTCACCGCGTCGACGGCCAGCAGCAGCCAGCTGGCCATCAGCAGCGTGCCGCCGAACGGCGCCAGCCGCGTCGGCCAGCCCAGCAGCGCGCCGGCGGCCAGGCTGCCGGCGAACAGCAGCATCCCCAGCAGCAGGCCGGCCAGGGCCAGCCGCCGGAGCGGCCGCTCGGGGGGCCGCGCCAGCACGACCAGCACCGCACCATGGGCGAACGCGTAGAGGCTGGCGGTCTGCAGGTTGTCGCGCGCGTGCCCGTCGGCGATTCCATGCGATGCGTAGGCCGACGCCGCGATCGCCAATGCCGCCAGGACGGCGCCCGCCGCCGCCAGCCAACCGCCCTGCACGCTCCGCTGCATGGTCACGCTCCGCCTGTCCGGTCCTGGCAGCGAGCCTAAACGAAAAGCACGGCTGGCGGCGGTGCCGTCGAGAGGGAAGCGCCGGTTGTGCGGTGCTGCTCCGTCTGGGGAAAGGGCGACTTCCGCGACCTGCTGGCCCGGACGGAAAGAGCCGCGTGCATGGCTGCCGGAGCTCAAAACGAAAGGCGCGCCGCTGGCGCGGCGGCGCTGCCCGCTCGAACCGGAGGCGCATCTTGCGCGGCGCTCCCGGCCTAACGAAAAGCGCCGCTTGCGCGGCGCTTTTCGCGGGTGCTTCCGTTTCCGGGGCCGGCTGGGCCGGCTGGGCCGGCGGCCGGTTACTTGATCGCCCAGTAGATGTCGAAGGTGCCTTCGGCGGTGAAGGACTTCTCCACGCCACCCTTCCAGATCTCGTACGGACGATCGGTCACTTCATACCCGTGGGTCAACGCCCAGGCACGCAGTGCGTTGCGCGCGGCATCCAGTTCGGCCATGTAGCCGGTGTAGCTGGCGAACGCGGCACGGCGGGCTTCGGTGCGGATGTACTCGACCGGGGCGCCGGCCGGGACGGTGACCTTCAGCGGTTCGCCTTCGGCAGCCAGCTGCTCGGCCACGTTCTCGGCCGGGGTATCGACCGGCTTCTCCTTGACCTCGCCGGCCAGCGGCGCCTCGACCTTGGACGGGACCTTGCGGCGGATCGGCACGGCCACGTCGAAGGCGTACTTCTCGGCGCCGAAGTCGGTGGTGACGATGCGCACCGGGCCGGCGGCCTCGAGGTCCGGATTCGCCGCCAGGGTGCGGTTGATCCATTCCAGGTTGTTCTTGATCGACTGCTTGATCGCGTCGTTGTTGCGCTCGATGTTGCCGGCGTTCACCACCAGCAGGTCCAGCGCCGGCACGTCGACGATCTTCATGTTGACCAGGGCCACGCCTTCGGCGCGGTAGTCGAAGTTCGGCACGGTGGCCAGCATGTTGGACATGCGGCCCAGGCCCAGCTTGACGTCGTCGCCGACGTGGCGGCTGACGTACAGGCCGGCGTAGCGGCCCAGCAGGTTCCAGCCGTAGTCGACGTCGTAGGTCTGGGTGATCTTGACGTTGCGGTTGTTCTTGCCGGTCGGCTCGAGCAGGAACTGCACGGTCTTGTCAGTGCCGCGGCGCTCGTCCTCGACCTTGATCACGACCTTCTCGTTGGGAATGCTCTCGACGATCTCCCAGCTGCCCTTGCCGACGTGGGACTCTTCGGAAGCGAAGTCCAGGCGCGCACCGACGCCGGACTCGGGGCCGGTGACGTTGAGCTGGACCCGCGGATCACGCAGCACCAGGGGATTCCAGTCCTTGAAGCGGCGAAGGTTGTTCACCGTGTCGTAGACGATGGTCATCTTGCGGTTGGTCTCGACGCTTTCCGAAATGTGTCGGTGCGACGGAAGGACCAGACCGACCACCAGGGCCAGAACGGCCACAATGCCCAAGGCGATCAGGAACTCATAAAGGCGGGTCATTCAGCAGTCTCCGGGGCCGATCCACGGCAAGTTGGCAATGCGAGCCGCGAATCGTAACAGGCTTCGCCGCCGACGCGCAGCCGGCAGCATGGACGAGCTCACGATAAACGGAATTCTTACATCGGGTTCACCGATGTCCCCCATGGACAGGACCGGGAATGGCGAAGTTCCGGCCGGGGCCGGCCGCCAGCTGAACGGGCCCGGCAATAGCCCGGGGACAGGACCAGCAGCCGGGACGCGTCGCAGAGGCGCCACCGGGGCACCACCCCGCACAGCCGCGAGCGCCCGTCGCGCGGCGACGGGCCGGGCGCATCCCGCCCGCTCAGACCAGCTGCAGCTCGAAGGCCTTGAGCACGGCGCGGGTACGGTCGCGCACGCCGAGCTTGGACAGGATATTGGACACGTGGTTCTTGATCGTGCCCTCGGCCACGCCCAGCGAGTTGGCGATCTCCTTGTTGGAGAAGCCCGAGGCCATCAGCCGCAGGATCTCGGTCTCGCGGTCGGTCAGCGGGTCGGGGCGGTCGAGGCTGACGAAATCGTTGCGCATGTGCTCCAGGCCCGAGAGCAGGCGCTGGGTCACCGCCGGCTGGACCAGCGATCCGCCCTCGGCCACGGTGCGGATCGCCCCGACCAGCTGCTCCAGCGACACGTCCTTGAGCAGGTAGCCCTTGGCCCCGGCCTTGAGCCCGGCCAGCACCAGCTGGTCGTCGTCGAAGGTGGTCAGGATGATGGTCGGCGGCAGCTGGTCCTGGCGCGAAAGCACCTGCAGCGCCTCCAGCCCGGACATCGCCGGCATGCGCATGTCCATCAGCACCACGTCGGCCCGGACCTTCGGGATCAGCTCGACCGCCTGGCGACCGTCCCCGGCTTCGGCGACCACCTCGATGCCGCCATCGAGCGCCAGCAGGGAACGGATGCCTTGACGCACCAGGGTCTGGTCGTCGACCAGGCAGACTCGGATCATGGAAGCGCTCCTTCGATGGCCGGATGGGCCGGGGTGGAGACGGGGATGGACAGGCGCAGCCGGAAACCGGCGCCGCGCCGGGTCTGGATGTCGAGGGTACCGCCGCACTGCTGGAGCCGCTCGCGCATGCCGCGGAGGCCGTTGCCGGGCACCACGCCATCGGCGCCCTGGCCGTCGTCGCTGGCCTCCAGCACGATGGCACCGGCCTCGCGCCAGACCCGGATTGCCAGGTGCCGCGCGCCGGCGTGGCGGACCACGTTGGTGATGATCTCCTGCGTGCAGCGCAGCATCACGTGGGCGCGCTCGGGATCGTCGATGGCCAGCGGCGATTCGACTTCCAGGGTGACGTCGAGCGCCGGCACGTGGTCGGCCAGCGGGCGCAGCGCCGCGGACAGGTCGATGCCGCCACTGGCGTCGCGCAGCTGGCTGACCGCCTCGCGCACGTCGGTCAGCAGCAGGCGGGCCAGGGTATTGGCCTGGCGCACGTGCTCCTGGGCCCGACCCTCGGTCATGTGGCTGGCCACTTCCAGGTTCAGGCTCAACGCGGTCAGGTGGTGGCCGAGCAGGTCGTGCAGCTCGCGCGAGATGCGGGTGCGTTCGTTGACCCGGGCGCTTTCGGCCAGCAGGGCGCGGGTCGCGCGCAGTTCGGCGTTGAGCCGGCGCTGCTCGTCACGGGCCTCGGCCTGCTGCTTGGCGACATAGCCGGTGGTGAGCACGAACGCCGAGAAGCCGACGTAGAACAGCGACTGCAGCAGCGATTCCCAGAAATTGAAGTCGTCCCGGGCCATGAACGACGGCACCAGGGCGACGTGCGCGGCGACCAGCCAGAACACCGCGCCCCGGATCCCGGCCAGCCACGGCAGCACGCCGGCCATGATCATCAGCAGCACCGCGCCCAGGCCGGTCTGGGTATAGAAGCCGACGCCGATCGCCGCCGCATTCATCGCCAGCAGCAGGACCATGTGCCACGCCGCCTGGCGGCGCCTGCCGGCCAGCGAACTGGTCGCCAGCCAGTAGCAGATGCCGAAACCGAAGTAGGTCAGTGCCGTCATCGGCACGTGGACCCCTTCCCCGTCCACGCCCCGCGACGGCGGCAGGAACCAGATGTTCAGGATGATCGGCAGGCCAACCAGCGCCCAGGTGTAGAGCCCGGCGTAGCGCAGCAGATTGGTGTGGCTCAGTCTTCCCAGCATTACGGAACGCTCGTGCATTGGCGCGACGGGTACATGTGCAGGAAGGCATGGCCGGCCAACCGCCGGGCCGGCTGCCGCCGCCGCCCAGGCCGCGACCCGGCCGCGTCCTGCGCCGTCCGCTGGATGTCATTGTGGACGGTGGACGTCGTGCCGGCCGGATTCGGCGGCGGCATCTTCCGCCGAGGTCGCGCCACCGTTACACCTTGGCCGCCGCGACGCCGGCATGGGCGCCGCCGGTCCGGTGCGCAGCTGGATCCTGCATGGTTTCACTCCCTGTGAACCGACCCGCCACTTCATTGTGGCCGGGCCACGCTGGAGCAAGCACCCAGGCCTGTCAAGCACGCGCAGGCAACCGCCGTGCCGGGCGCTCCAGCCCGTGCGATAATCCCGCCCGGTCGCGTCGCCGGCCGGTTTTGCCTTTCATGGAGTCTGCTTCATCCCATGTCCATCGTTATCCGCGACGTGCGCGAACACGAGCTGGATTCTGTCCTGGCGCTCAACAACAACGCCGGCTCGGCGATCCTGCCGCTGGACTCGGCCAAGCTCCGCAGCTTCTACGAGAACGCCGAGTATTTCCGCGTCGCCGAGCGCGACGGCAACCTGGCCGGGTTCCTGGTCGGCTTCGGCAGCGGCAGCGAACACGACAGCAGCAACTTCGCCTGGTTCAAGGAGCGCTACCCGCACTTCTTCTACATCGACCGGATCGTGGTCGCCAGCCGCCGTCGCGGCGGTGGCGTCGGCCGGGCGTTCTACGCCGACGTGCAGAGCTACGCCGAGCTGCGCTATCCGCAGCTGTGCTGCGAGGTGTTCCTCGACCATGGCGCCGATCCCGCGCTGCTGTTCCACGGCAGCTTCGGCTTCCACGAAGCCGGCCAGAACGTGATGCCGGACGTGGACGTGCGAGCCAGCATGATGACCAAGGAACTGTGCAGCTATCCGTGGGTCCACGAGACCTACGGCGACGAGCTTCCCGACCTGCCATGGATCGGCCGCCCCCGCCAGCGACAGCCGCACGACAGCCGTGCGACGGGTACCTGACGTGGCATTGGCAGCGAACGACTACGAGCAGGCGGGCGAACTGAAGATCGGCCAGGTCGGCATCGCCAACCTGCGCATCCGCACCCTCGATGTTGAGCAACTGGTCCGCGAAATGCGCGAACGCGTGGAGCGCGCGCCCAAGCTGTTCGGCCGCGCCGCGGTGATCGTCGACTTCGGCGGCCTGGCGCGGCCCCCCGACCCGGCCATCGCCCGCAGCCTGATCGAAGGCCTGCGCGACGCGGGCGTGCTGCCGGTGGCGCTGGCCTACGGCACCTGCGACAACGATGCGCTGGCCGAGGCCCTGGGCCTGCCGGTGCTGGCCAAGTTCCGCGCCCAGTACGAGCATGCCGAGGCGGCACCCGCCCCCGCCCCCGCTCCGCCCTCGCGCGAACCGGCGCCGGCGGCGCGCGCCGCATCCAGGCCTGCGCCGGTCGAGAAGCCGCGCGAACCCGGCCGCATCCAGAAGACGCCGGTGCGTTCGGGCCAGCAGCTGTACGCCGAGGGCTGCGACCTGACCGTGCTGTCCACGGTCGGCGCCGGCGCCGAGGTCATCTCCGACGGCTCCATCCACATCTACGGCACCCTGCGCGGCCGCGCCCTGGCCGGCGCCCAGGGCAACACCGAGGCACGCATCTTCTGCCGCGACTTCCGCGCCGAACTGGTGGCCATTGCCGGCCACTACAAGGTACTGGACGATATCCCCGAGAAACTGCGCGGCAAGGCCGTGCAGATCTGGCTGGAAAACGACCAGCTCAAGCTGGTCGCACTCGAATAACCCACCGGCGCGCCGGCGGCCCGCCGCCAGGCCCGCGCATCCACCGCACGCAGTAGCAGGAGACATCCATTGGCTGAAATCATCGTAGTCACGTCCGGCAAGGGCGGCGTCGGCAAGACCACTTCCAGCGCCAGCATTGCCATCGGCCTGGCCAAGCGCGGGCACAAGACCGCGGTGATCGACTTCGACGTCGGCCTGCGCAACCTGGACCTGATCATGGGCTGCGAGCGCCGCGTGGTGTACGACTTCGTCAACGTCGTCCACGGCGAGGCCACGCTCAAGCAGGCCCTGATCAAGGACAAGCGCTTCGACAACCTCTACGTGCTGGCCGCCTCGCAGACCCGCGACAAGGACGCGCTGACCAAGGAAGGCGTGGAGAAGGTGCTCAAGGACCTGGCCGCCGACGGCTTCGACTACATCGTCTGCGACTCGCCGGCCGGCATCGAGAAGGGCGCGTTCCTGGCCATGTACTACGCCGACAAGGCGGTGGTCGTGGTCAACCCGGAAGTGTCCTCGGTGCGCGACTCCGACCGCATCATCGGCCTGCTCGACTCCAAGACCCGCCACGCCGAGGCCGGCGAGCCGCTGCCGGCGCACCTGCTGCTGACCCGCTACAGCCCCGCCCGCGTGGCCGGCGGCGAGATGCTCAGCATCAACGACGTCGAGGAAGTGCTGGGCCTGAAGGCGCTCGGCGTGATCCCCGAGTCGACCGACGTGCTCAACGCCTCCAACAAGGGCGAGCCGGTGATCCTGGAAGCCGAGTCCGAGGCCGGCCAGGCCTACGACGACGCGGTCGCCCGCCTGCTCGGCGAAGACCGGCCGATGCGCTTCACCACCCTTGAGAAGAAGGGCTTCTTCAGCAAGCTGTTCGGAGGCTGACCATGGCTCTATTCGACTTCCTGAAGGCCAAGAAGAACACCGCCGTCACGGCCAAGAACCGCCTGCAGATCATCATCGCCCAGGAGCGCAGCAGCCGCGGCGCGCCGGACTACCTGCCGCTGCTGCGGCGGGAACTGCTGGAGGTGATCAAGAAGTACGTCAACGTCGACGTCGACGCGGTCAAGGTCGACGTGATCAAGGACGGCGACCACGACGTGCTCGACATCTCGGTGGCGCTGCCGGAAGGACCGGGCTGAGCCTGCGGCGCCGCCGCGCGGCCATCCGCCGGCGCCCGACGACCGCTCCGTCCTGCCTTGCCGATCACCATGGAACCCTCCACCGCGGGCATCCTCTGCGTGGGTGACATCGCCCTGGCCGACGCGGCTTCGCTGCTGGCCGACCACGCGCTGATGCTGGTGCCGGTCGAAGACGCCGCGCCCATTCCCGGCAGCTACTGGGGCGAGCCGGAAGCCGGAATCATCGGCTCGACCGTGTACGTACGCAGCGACACCCCCGTGCATTCGATGCTGCACGAAGCCTGCCACCTGATCGTGCTTCCGCCCGAGCGCCGCGCCGCGGTGCACACCGACGCCACCGACTCGGTCGCCGAGGAAGACGCCACCTGTTACCTGCAGATCGTGCTCGCCGACGCCCTGCCCGGCGTGGGCAGCGCGCGGCTGATGGCGGACATGGACGCATGGGGCTACACGTACCGGCTCGGATCGACGAAAGCGTGGTTCGAGCAGGACGCCGACGATGCGCGACGGTGGCTGGTCGAACGCGGCCTGCTGCCGGCCTGAGCGCCGTACAGCGGTACTGCCGCAGCGCGTGGCGACGCGCCAACCCGCGCCAGCGCCCGCATTCCGCGGTGGTGCGCCCTAGCGCGCCTGCGAACTGCCCAGATCGAGGGTCGCGCGCGTGCCCTGCGGCTGGCGCGGGGTGAACACCAGTCTCCAGCCCAGGTGCTCGCACAGACGGGCGATCAGCTCCAGGCCGATTCCATCGGCCTGCTCGCCGCCGGATCGCCGCGCCAGTCGCGCATGGATCGCACTGATCTCCTCCGGCGCCATGCCCTGCCCCGGATCATCGATCGTCGTCACCGCATCGGCCGAAAGCGACACGCGGACCACGCCGCTGTCGCTGTTCTCGATCGCGTTGCGCAGCAGGTTGCCGATCGCGGCCTGGGCGACGCCAGGCGGCGCGAGGATCGTGCACGGCGACACCTCGCCGTACGCGATCGCCAGCTGCTTGTCGCCGAGCAGGTGCGCATGGTCGTCGACGACCGCCCTGATCACGCCTTCCAGATCGATCTTTTCCGACATCGCCGCGAGCCGCGCCGGTTCGCGGGCGAGCACCAGCAGCAGTTCGATCAGCTGCTCCACGCCCTGCGCCGTGCCCAGGACACGCTGCATCTGCTGGCGCGCCCTCGGCGGCAGGTCGGGATTGTCCAGCGCCAGCTCGGTGGCGCCGCCGATCACCGCGATGGGCGTGCGCAGCTCGTGGCTGGCCGTGGCGATGAACGCCCGTTCGCGCTCGACGAACTGCGCATTGCGCTCCAAGTAGTCGTTGAGTGCATCGGCGATCACGTACAGCTCCGAGCTGCCGCCACGCGCCACCTCGATGCGCTGCGCCGGTGCGCCGGGTCGCAGCCGTCCGATATCGCCCGCCAGCGTCGCCAGCGGGCGGACCAGGCGACCCACGCCGAGCCATGCGGCCAACGCCGTCACCACGATCAGGACGAACCCTCCGAGCAGTGCGGAGCGCTCGGCGAACGATTCCAGCTCATGGAAGTCCTCGATGTCGAAGACCAGGGCCACCGGCCCCAGCGTCTCGCTTCGACGGACCATGACCACGCTCTGGCGCCCGTCGATCCTCAGATCGTCGTGAAGGCCGGGATGCAGGCCGCGCAGCGCCTCGGGCACCGCCGTGTCGGCATCGAGGTGGTAAAGCCGCAGCGTGTCCGAATCCTGCCAGCGGTAGCCGGGATCCTGCGCGGCGTGTTCCTCGAGTGCCGTCAGCTCCGAGTTCAGCAGCGAGCGCCAGGCGGCATGTTCGGCGTGCTCGTGCACGTAGGTCCCGGTGGCGAACACCAGCAGCGAGACCAGTCCGGCGAACGCCAGCAGCCACGCGATCATGCGCCGCCGCAGCGACGCTGGCCGGCGTGCGCGCTCACTCATCGACGACCTCTTCCTGCGGCGTCGATGCCAGCCGGTAGCCGACCCGCGGCAGGGTGTGGATCAGCTTGTGTTCGAACGGCCCGTCGACCACGCGGCGAAGCTCGTACACGTGCGAACGCAGCAGGTCGCCTTCCGGCGGTTCGTCCCCCCACAGCGCGTACTCCAGTTCGCCGCGGCTCACCGCCGCCGGGCTGGCGCGCATCAGCACCTCCAGCAGCTTGCGGCAGGCCGGATAGAGATGCAGCGACCTGCCGTCGCGGCGCGCCTCCAGCGTGGCCAGGTCCAGCACCAGCCCTTCGACCTCCAGCGTCTTCTTCTGCTGGCGGCCGCGCGCACGCAGCAGCAGCGCCTCCAGCCGGACTTCCAGCTCGGGCAGCGCGAACGGCTTGGTCAGATAGTCGTCGGCGCCAGCGCGGAATCCGGCGATCTTGTCCGGCAGTTCGTCGCGCGCGGTGAGCATGATCGCCGGTGTCTCCGAATGATGCTGTTCGCGCAACCGCCGCAGCACCTCCGTACCGTCCATGCGCGGCAGGGTCCAGTCCACGATGATGGCGTCGTAGCCCTGGCTCGTGGCCAGGTGCAGGCCGGTCACGCCATCGGGCGCGGCATCGACCACGTGGCCGCGCGCCTCGAAATAATCGAACAGGTTGGCGACCAGCTGTCGGTTGTCCTCGATGACGAGCAGCCGCATTGGCGACGCCTCCGCGATGGCGATGAACCATCTTACTTGCCCGCTCCCGGCGCCGTCGAAGGCCGGTCGGAACAGTGTCGGAATTCCGTCGGAACGCCGGCCAGGCATGAACGCGTGCATACCGGTTAACCGCCGGGCAACGCCGCTCCGACCGCTCTCCGACAACTACGCCGACAGCATGGCCGCGTCGTTCCGCTCCGATGAGCATGCTGTTGTCCGCGCATCCCGCCCGCCTCGCACCCCGCGTCGTCCTGCCTTCCGGCTTCCTCGCCCGCCACCTGGGCTGGCCGCTGCTGGCGGCCGTGCTCGCCAGCGTCCTGCTGATGCATGGCGGTGGCGACCGCTGGCTGGCCGACGCGATCTTCCAGGCCGAGGGCAGCCACTGGGCGTTGCGCGACCACTGGCTGACCGGCCGCCTCATCCATGACGGCGGCCGCATCGCCAGCGCCCTGGCCTGGCTGGCGATGCTCGGCCTTTACCTGCGCGCATTGCGTCGCCCCGGGCAGGCAGCGCTGCGGCGGGCGCTGCTCTTCGTGCTCATAGCGGTCGCGCTCGGCACCGGCGTCGTTTCTGTGCTCAAGTCGATGACCCACGTCGATTGCCCCTGGGACCTGGTGGGCTACGGCGGCACGCGGATGCCGCTGGGCCTGTTCACGCCGCTGCCCGCAGGCACGCGACCGGGTGTCTGCTATCCGGCCGGCCACGCCAGTGCGGGCTACGCCTGGGTTTCGCTCTATTTCGCCGCGCTGCTATGGCAGCCGCGCTGGCGCTGGCACGGCCTGGCCATCGGCTTCGCTGCCGGGCTGCTGTTCGGCATCGGCCAGCAGCTGCGCGGCGCGCATTTCCTTTCGCACGACGTGGCGACGCTGGCCGTGTGCTGGCTGCTGTCGCTGGCGCTGTTCTGCGTCTTCGCGGCGCGCACGCCGGGCGCCTCGCGGAGCGCGGAGGACGCATGAGCACCTGGATCCTGCGGCGCCCGGCGCTGCCCGCACTGGGCAGCTGGCGGCACTGGCGCCCCGAGCTGTCCAGCGAGGCGCTGGTCGCGAGCACCGCGCTGTTCTTCACCATCGCCTGCAACGGCCTGTTCTGGGGCAGCGCGCTGGCCGTGCATCCGGGCAGCCTGCGCCTGGGCGTCGCGCTGTTCTTCCTGCTGACCGGCCTGCACGGGCTGCTGCTCGGCCTGCTGGTCTGGCGCTGGAACGCGCGCGTGCTGTTGACGGTGCTGGTGCCGCTCGCGCTGGTCGCCGCGCACTACATGGGCCGCTACCACATCTACCTGGACGTGGACATGCTGCGCAACGTGCTGGCCACCGACCACAAGGAGTCGGCCGAGCTGCTCACGCCGTCGCTGCTGTGGCCGCTGGCCTGCTCGATACCGCCGGTGTGGATGCTGTGGCGCGTGCGCCTGCGGCGCCACGGCGTGGTGCGGACGCTGCTGCGCCGGGTCGTGTTCGTGGTCGTCGCCCTGCTCACCACCGTCGGTGGCGGCCTGCTCGCCTCGCAGGACGTCTCCTCGATCCTGCGCGGCCATCGCGAAATACGCTACCTCGCCACCCCGGCCAACATCATCATCGGCCTGCCGCGCGCATTGCGCGGCGACAGCCCGGTGCGGCATGCGCCGAAACTGCCGATCGGGACCGATGCGCATGCCACGCCGCGTGCCGCCGGCAGCCGCCCGCGCCTGCTGGTGATCGTGGTCGGCGAAACGGTCCGCGCCGCGAACTGGGGCCTGAACGGCTACGCCCGTCAGACCACGCCCGAACTGGCCACCACCAGCGTGGTCAACTTCCCGGACATGCAGTCCTGCGGCACCGCGACCGAGGTCTCGCTGCCGTGCATGTTCTCGCCGTGGGGCCGGCACGATTACGACGAGGCCCGCATCCGCGGCCACCAGTCGCTGCTGCACGTGCTCGAGCACGCCGGCATCGCGACCCTGTGGCGCGACAACCAGTCCGGCTGCAAGGGCGTGTGCGAAGGCCTGGCGATCGAACACCTGGACAGCGCCAGCGACCCGGCCCTGTGCGCGAACGGCCGCTGCATGGACGAGATCCTGCTGGCCGACCTGCCGGCGCGCGTGCACGCGCTCAAACCGGTCGGGACCCGGGACCGGGTGATCGTGCTGCACCAGCTCGGCAACCACGGCCCCAGTTACTTCGAGCGGTATCCGGCCGCGTTCCGCCGCTTCACCCCGACCTGCGACACTGCCGAACTGGGCGACTGCAGCCGCGAGCAGATCGTCAACAGCTACGACAACGCGGTGCTCTACACCGACCACATGCTCGCCCGCACCATCGACACGCTCGGCCGGATGGACGACTACGACACGGCGATGATCTACCTGTCCGACCACGGCGAGTCGCTGGGCGAGAAGGGCCTGTTCCTGCACGGGGTGCCGCGCGCGATCGCGCCCGAGCAACAGACCCGCGTACCGATGGCGATGTGGTTCTCGTCCGGCTTCACCGCCGACCGCAAGCTGGACATGTCCTGCCTGCGCGAGCGGGCGAACCGGCCGGCCGACCACGACGTACTGTTCTCCTCGGTGCTGGGCCTGATGCAGGTCCATACCTCGCTCTACGACCGGCAGCGCGACGTCTTCGCCGGCTGCACCCCGGCCGCCTGAGCCCGGCGGTCCGCTGTCCGGCCGGGCTGGCGGGGCCCGCCGGCGCCTTGCGGCGGCCGGCCCCAGCCACTAGCCTGCCGGCACTGCATCCACCGGAATCCCATGTGAAGTACCGCCACCTGCTGCTCCCGCTCGCCGTCGCGGCGGGCCTGCTTTCGCTGTCCGCCTGCAAGAAGGAAGCCTCGCCCGAAGGCCCCGCGACCACCGCCGCCACCGGCGCCGGCACCGGCGAGACCGCCGACCAGTTCGTCGCCCGCGTCAACGCCGAATACAGGGCCGCCTTCCCCGAGACCACCTCGGCGCAGTGGCTGTCTTCGACCTACATCAACGACGACAGCCAGCGCGTGGCGGCCAAGGCCAACGAGCGCTCGCTGGCCCAGCTCAACGCGTGGATCGAGCAAGCCAGGAAGTTCGAAGGCCAGCCGATGAGCGAGGACAGCAAGCGCGCCCTGGCGCTGCTGAAGCTGATGACCTCCATGCCCGCGCCGAAGGACCCGGCCAAGCTGTCCGAGCTGACCGCCATCGCCGCCAGGATGGAAGGCGACTACGGCGCCGGCACCTACTGCACCGGCGAAGGCGACGCCAAGCAGTGCCGCCAGCTCGGCGAGCTGGAAGACGTGCTGCGCTCCAGCCGCGACTACGACGCCCAGCTCGACGCCTGGCAGGGCTGGCATTCCACCGCCGCGCCGATGCGCCACGACTACGCGCGTTTCGTCCAGCTGGTCAACGAAGGCGCGACCGAACTCGGCTACGCCGATACCGGCGCGATGTGGCGCGCCGGCTACGACATGCCGGCCGACCAGTTCGCCACCGAAACCGACCGCCTGTGGGAGCAGGTCCGTCCGCTGTACGAGCAGCTGCACTGCTTCGCCCGCGACCGCCTGCAGCAGACCTACGGCGTGGAGAAGGGCCAGGTCGCCGGTGGCCTGATCCCGGCGCACCTCACCGGCAACATGTGGCAGCAGGAGTGGGGCAACCTCTGGGACATCCTCCAGCCCTACCCCGAGGCCGGCAGCCTGGACATCACCGCGGCGCTGGAGAAGCAGTACCAGCAGGACCTGGGCGCGGCCCTGCATAAGCGTGGCGCCAGCCCCGACACCCGGGCGCGCTTCGAGGCCGAGCGCGAAGCGCAGCTGCTGGTGGCCAAGCAGATGGCCGAGCGCGCGCAGGACTTCTACGTCTCGCTGGGCATGCCGAAGCTGCCGGACAGCTACTGGGCGAAGAGCCAGTTCATCAAGCCGCTGGACCGCGACGTGGTCTGCCACGCCAGCGCCTGGGACATGGACATGGCAGGCGACGTGCGCACCAAGATGTGCATCAAGCCGACCGAGGAAGACTTCACCACGATCTACCACGAGCTGGGCCACCTGTATTACGACTTGGCCTACAACCCGCAGCCGCCGCTGTTCCAGAACGGCGCCAACGACGGCTTCCACGAGGCCATCGGCGACACCATCGTGCTGGCGATGACGCCGAAGTACCTCAACTCGATCGGCCTGGTGGACGCACCGCAGGAAAGCCGCGAGGCGGTGATCAACAACCAGATGCGCATGGCCCTGGCCAAGGTCGCGTTCCTGCCGTTCGGGCTGATGATCGACCGCTGGCGCTGGGGCGTGTTCGACGGCTCGATCACGCCGGACCACTACAACCAGGCGTGGTGGGAACTGAAGGCCAAGTACCAGGGCGTGGCCCCGGCGACGCCGCGCGGCGAGGAATTCTTCGACGCCGGCGCCAAGTACCACGTGCCGGGCAACACGCCGTACACGCGCTACTTCCTCGCCGACCTGCTGCAGTTCCAGTTCTACAAGTCGCTGTGCGAGGCCGCCGGCCACACCGGCCCGCTGTACGAATGCAGCTTCTACGGCAACCCGGAAGCGGGCAGGAAGTTCCAGGCGATGCTGGCGCACGGTGCCAGCCAGCCGTGGCAGGCCACGCTGAAGGAACTGACCGGCAGCGAGCGGATCGACGGCGGCGCCGTGCTGGAGTACTTCGCCCCGTTGCAGGAATGGCTCAAGCAGCAGAACCAGGGCAAGCAGTGCGGCTGGCAGGCCCCGGCCACCGCGTCGGCGGCCCCGAAGGCCGCCGCGCCGAAGGGCTGAGCGGAGGGCTTCATGTTCGACTGGTACGGGCGCCCACGTGGCGCCCGTACTTTTTCCGGGCCGGCCCGGCGCTGATGATGCGGCGCTACTGCAGCGGCGCTTCGTCGCCCGGCGCCACCGGCTGCGCCGCGGCCATTTCCGCTTCCAGCTGCTTCTCGTAGTCGGCCAACGACTTGCCGTGGGTCGCCGCCTCGAGTTCGGCCTCGTCGCGCAACGCGTCGGAATAGATCAGCTTCACCGGCACGCCCTGCTCGTCGTGCAGGCGCTGCGCGCGGCGGATCAGCATCAGCACCTGCGCGGCGCTGTCGCTGCTGCCGACGATGCGCCCGTCCATGCCCAGCACCCACGCGCCCGACTGGCGGACGATGCCGGCCAGCAGGTTGTCGTCGCGGTCGCGCAGCTCGGCATGCGGCTCGATCTGCGCGGCGCCGGCGCGGGCCAGGTTGCGATCGCGCTGCGCCTTGCGCTTGCGGGCGTCACGGCGGGCCTTGGACTGGATGGACATGGGGGATTACTCCGGAGAAGGATGCGGATCAGAGCTGCTCGCCCGGCTCCAGCGTAGGCGCGGAGGGCGGTGGCGGGAAGCGGCGCGAGACGCTGGCTTCCCAGCGCCAGAACAGCCAGCCCAGCAGGACGAAGCCAGCCATGCCCAGGGCCAGGTGCAGGCCGTGGTGGCTGAGCAGCGGCGACAGCACGCCGGCCACCAGCGCATTGAGCACCAGCTGGGTGAAGGCCTGCAGCGAGGAAGCCGCGCCGCGCTGGCGCGGATACATGTCCAGGATCGCCAGGGTCAGCACAGGGAACGCCAGGCCCACGCCGAACGCGAGTCCGAACATCGGCAACACCGCCCACGGCACGGTCAGCTGCGGCGCCAGCGCGCTGTAGACCAGGTTGCCCAGCGCCGCCGCGCCCATGCAGGCATAGCCCACGCCCACCTGGTAGGTCGGACGCCAGCGCCCGGCCACGCGCCCGGACACGAACGCGCCCAGGGTCATGCCGCTGATGGTCGGGAAGAACAGCCAGGCGAACTCCTGCTCGCCCAGGCGCAGCAGGTCCATCACGAACGCCGGCGCCGAAGCGATGTACAGGAACAGCGCGGCGAAGCCGAACGCGCCGGCCGCGGCCAGGCGCTGGAAGCGCGGGTTCAGGGCGATGGCCACGTAGTCGCGCAGCAGCCGGCCGGGACGAAGCGGCATCCGCGACGACCGCGGATGCGTTTCCGGCAGCCACAGGCTGGTGGAAAGCAGCAGCAGCACCGAGAAGCCGGCCAGGAACCAGAAGATCAACGGCCAGCGCCCGACACCGAGCATCCAGCCGCCGATGATCGGTGCGATCGCCGGAGCGATGCCGAAGATCATCGAGACCTGGCTCATCAACCGCTGCGCATCGCTGCCGTGGAGGACGTCGCGGATCACCGCGCGGCCGACGATCAGGCCGACGCCGGCCGACAACCCCTGCAGCGCGCGGAACGCGAGCAGCGTGGGCAGGTCGCGGGCCAGCGCGCAGCCGACCGAGGCGCCGATGAATACCGACAAGCCGGCCAGGATCACCCGGCGCCGGCCGACCGCATCGGACAGCGGCCCGTGGACGATGCTCATCAGCGCGTAGGCGGCCAGGTAGACGCTGATGGTCTGTTGCATCGCCAGCCGGTCGGCGCCGAACTGCGCGGCCATCTGCGGGAACGCAGGAAAGATCGTGTCGATCGAGAACGGGCCGAACATCGCCAGCCCGCCGAGCAGCACGGCCAGGCGCCGGGTGGACGGCTTCTGCAGTCCGCTCATGGCGCCGCGCCCGTCGCGGCCGCTGCCGGCGCGGCCTCGGCGTTGGCGCGCGCCCGTGCCGGCGCCACCATGCGCGACGGCGGCGCGGGCGGACGCAGCGAACCCAGCCGCTTGATCGAGCCCACCGGCACCGCTTCCGCACGCTGCTGCTGCGGCCACCACAGCAGGACGAAGGCGCTGGTCGTGCCCAGCAGCTGCGCCTGCCCCGGCAACGGTGCGCTGTCGCCGGCCAGGGTCACCTCCACCCTGTTGCCGGCGCCGTCGTCGCGGATATCCACCGCCCGGGTCGCCACATAGGCCGTGCACGCGCAGACCATGCCCAGGAACACCGCGAACACCACGCCGGTGACCGGCGCCATGCCCAGGCCCTGCCAGCGCAGCCAGCGGTGCTCGGGAAAGAGCAGCCGGCCCCACCAGCGGCGACGCAGCGTGGCGACCCGCTCCGGCTCGCGGACCCGATAGAACTCGGGCCAGCTGATCAGCGCGGCCAGCAACGCCGAGAAAACCAGCAGCGCCGCGTAGGCCGGGTCACGCAGGCCGGCGACGAGGTAGTCGCTGGCCTGCATGTACTCCAGGATCGGCAGGCCGAACATGCGGTAGAACCAGAAGCTGGCCCACAGTCCGATGAACGAGACGAACAGGTAGCTGGTCGCGACCAGCAGGCTCGGCTCGCGCAGCAGCAGGCGCCAGGTCCGGACCAGCCACGGATCGGTGATCGGCGCGGGCGCGGCGGCCACTGGCGGCCCTCCGGTCATGTCCGGCCCAGCGGCAGGCACATCGTCCGGGGCTGTCGGGGAAGTCGTGGAGTCCTGCATGCCGTCCGTCCGGAGATCCTGTCCGCCGCGGGCATCCGCCCGGCCTGGTCCTGAATACGACGCCATGTTAAGCCATCGCCCCACCCGGCCAGGCCCGGCTGGAAGCGGGCCTCACGCCCGGCCAGCTGGCCACGCTGGACACC
>JAGHZW010000186.1:0-909 GCA_017745195.1 Pseudoxanthomonas sp.
AGGCCACGGCGATGCCGAACCGGCGCGCAGGCGTTCGTGATCGACGAGGCGCACCAGCTGCCGGAGCTGGCGGCGAGCTTCTTCGGCGAAGGCTTCGGCGGTCGCCAGCTGCAGGAGCTGGGCCGCGACTGCCTGGCCGAATGCAAGCAGACCACCGGTGCGCTGGCGGTGGTGCAGGCGCCGGTGCGCGCGCTGGAGCAGGCGCTGCGCGAACTGCGCGTGGCGATGGAAGCGCTGCCGCCGCGCGGCACCCGCTACCGTGCCCTGACCTTGCCGGCGGTGGCCGACGGCTTCGACGTGCTGGCCGATGCGCTGGCCGCGCTGGAGGACGCGATGGCGCCGCTGGCCACGACCTCGCCCGGCTTCGACGCCTGCGTGGCGCGGGCGCGCGACCTGCGCGAGCGGCTCGAGCGCTGGCGCGACGGCGATGCCGCATCGGACGCGTTCGCCGCCGATGACCCTGCCGCCGATGCGCTGGTCGAAGCGGTGGCCGCCGAAGGTGGAAGCGGCGAAGGCGACGCTGCCGCGCTGGATCGCGCGCGGCTGGCCGCGGCGGCGGCCAAGGGTGGCGAGGTTTACTGGTACGAGCTGAGCGCACGCGGCTTCCGTTGCCAGCGCACGCCGCTGGATGTGTCGGCACCGCTGCGTGCGCACCGCGAGCGCTCGCACGCGGCCTGGATCTTCACCTCGGCCACGCTGGCAGTCGGTGGCGGCTTCAACCACATCGGACGCAAGCTGGGCCTGTTCGATCCGGACACGCTGCTCGAGCCCAGCCCGTTCGACTGGCCGCGGCAGGCGCTGTGCTATCTGCCGAAGAACCTGCCCGAACCGAACATGCGCACCTTCGGTGCGGCCATGCTCGAGGCGGTGCGGCGCTGGCAGTTCTCCAGCACGACGATGGCGTCGTCG
>JAGHZW010000186.1:915-13781 GCA_017745195.1 Pseudoxanthomonas sp.
CTGTTCGGTCGCGCTGTACCTGGACGGCGAAGTGCGCGAGCGCTTCGAGCTCGCGCCGCGCCGGCACGCGGAACTGTCCCTGCCGTGGGCCGAAGCGCTGCTGGCCGAGGCCGGCATCGCCCGCACGCAGCTGGATGCGATCGCGGTCGGACGCGGCCCCGGTGCGTTCACGGGGGTGCGCCTGGCGATCGCGCTGGCGCAGGGCATTGCCCTGGCCCTGGACCGGCCGGTGCTGCCGGTATCGACCCTGGCGGTGCTGGCCGCCGGCGCGCGCGCGGATGGACCGGCGCGGATCATGGCCGCGATCGATGCGCGCATGGGCGAGGTCTATGCCGCCACCTTCCAGCGCGAGGCCGGGACGCTGGCGCCGTCCGGGGCCGAGCGCGTGCTGCCGCCCGACGCGGTCGTGCTGCCGGATGCGGCCGACGGTGACTGGCAGGGCACGGGCACGGGTTTCGCCGCGGCCGATGGCCTGCTCGCCAGGCGTGCAGGCGGGTCGGTCCAGATCGACGCGACGGCGCTGCCGCGTGCCGCCGACCTGGCCCGGCTGGCGGCGGCGGCCTTCGCACGCGGCGAAGCGGTTGCTCCCGAGTTCGTCGAACCGGCCTACCTGCGCGACAACGTCGCCCTGACCCTGGTCGAGCAGCAGGCGCTGCGCGCGGCCAGGAAATAGCGCGCGATCCGCGTTCCCGCCGGACCGGCAGGAGGCGCAGCGTCCGCTGCCACGGCCCCGCCGGGCGTCCGCCGCCGGGCCCGCAGTCCCGATGTGGCAAAATCCGCAGTCCGTCGCCGACCGAATCCGCCATGCCGCTCCCGCCCGTTCCGCCCCCGACGACCCGTGCCCGGCCCGGCCGCGCGCACGCCGCCGCAGGCGCCTGAGCCGTGGCCGACGAAACCGGGCACCTGCCGCGCCGTCCCGGACGCATCCTCAAGGCGGCCATCTGGTCGTTGCAGGGGCTGCACGCCGCCTGGCTGCACGAGTCCTCGTTCCGCCTGGAGGTCTACCTGTTCGCGGTGCTGGCGCCGCTGGCGCTGTGGCTGGGCGCCGATGGCGTCGAGCGGGCGCTGTTGATCGGCTCGATGGTGCTGGTGCTGTCGGCCGAGCTGCTGAACTCGGCGATCGAGGCGGTGATCGAGCGCTATGGCCCCGAACACCATGAACTGGCCGGTCGCGCCAAGGACATGGNNNNGCGCCGGTTCGGCATCGCCGTGGCCTGCGTCACCCGCATCGCGTTGCTGGTGTCGCTCGCGTTCCTGGCGCGGATGCAGTACGACCTGTTCACCGTGGCCGGCATGGGCATCTCGGTCCGCGACGTGGTCCTGATCGTCGGCGGCCTGTTCCTGCTGGTGAAGGGCGCGATGGAGATCCGCGAGCTGATCACCGGCGGCGAGGACGAGGACCCGCGCACCACCGAGAGCTCGCAGGTGTTCTGGATGGTGATCGCGCAGATCGCGGTGATCGACATCGTGTTCTCGCTGGACTCGGTGATCACCGCGGTGGGCATCGCCCAGCACATCCCGGTGATGATCTTCGCGATCCTGATGGCGGTGGCGATCATGCTGCTGGCGGCCAACCCGCTGGGCCGCTTCATCGATGCCAACCCGACCATCAAGATGCTGGCGCTGGCCTTCATCCTGCTGATCGGCGTGGTCCTGATCCTGGACGGCGTCGACGTGCACGTGCCCAAGCCGTACATCTATTTCGCCATGGCCTTCTCGGTGCTGGTGGAGATGCTCAACCTGGCGATGCGCAAGCACGCCCAGCGCCGGCAGGTGCCGGGCGCCGGCGAATTCTGAGCACCGGTCCGGCGTCGATCACCGTATGGCGGCACCGCGGACGCGGCGTCCGCCGCCACGAGCGAGTAAATGGCCGGCCCGGCATCGCTTGCGCGGTGTCCGGGCCGGTGCTGCAATGGCCCGGCGGCAGGCCGATGCCTGTCGCGCCGTCCCGGACACAGGAGCCGTGCCATGCAGGGAATTCTCCGCAGGAAGGTCGCGCTCGCGGCCATGGCCGCGATCGCCGCGCTGCTGCTGTCCGGCTGCGGCTACAACGCGATCCAGCAGAAAGACGAGGCGGTCAAGGCCGGCTGGTCCGAGGTACTCAACCAGTACCAGCGCCGCGCCGACCTGGTGCCGAACCTGGTCGCCACGGTCAAGGGTTACGCCGCGCACGAGAGCCAGGTGCTGACCGAGGTGACCGAGGCGCGCGCTCGCGTCGGCCAGATCCAGGTCAATGCCGATGACGCGGCCTCGCTGCAGCAGTTCCAGGCTGCGCAGGGCGAGCTGTCCTCGGCGCTGTCGCGGCTGCTGGTGGTGACCGAGAACTATCCGACGCTGAAGGCGGACCAGTCCTTCCGCGACCTGCAGGCGCAGCTGGAAGGCACCGAGAACCGGATCACCGTGGCACGCGGCCGCTACATCGCCGCGGTGCAGGACTACAACACCTTCATCCGTTCGTTCCCGCAGCTGATCACCGCGAAGATTTTCGGTTTTCGCGAGAAGCCGAACTTCAGCGTGGAGAACGAGGCGCAGATCCAGCACGCGCCGGCGGTCGACTTCGGCACGCCTGCGCCGACAACGCCGCAACCGCAGCCGGCCACGCCGCCGCCGCCCGCGCCCGCGCCGGCCAACTGAGCCGGACGCCGCGATGCGCGGGTTCCTGCTACGCGCCGCGGCGGCGTGCCTGCTCTTGGCGGGTGGCCTGGCAGGTGGCCTGGCCGTCGGCCCGGCCATGGCCCAGCCGGCGCCGGACGCGGCAATCCCCGCACTGGATTCGCCGGTGGTCGACACCACCGGCACGCTCGATGCGGCGACCCTCCAGCGCCTGGACGCGCAGGCGCGCGCGCTGCAGCAGCGCAAGGGCAGCCAGCTGCAGGTGCTGATCGTGCCGACCACCCAGCCGGAGAGCATCGAGCAGTACGCGGTGCGCGTGTTCGAGGCCTGGAAGCTGGGCCGCAAGGGCGTGGACGACGGCGTCCTCCTGCTGGTGGCCAAGGACGACCGCGCGGTCCGGATCGAGACCGGCTACGGCCTCGAGGGTGCGATTCCCGACATCGCGGCCAACCGGGTGATCCAGGAATACCTGGTGCCGAAGTTCCGCCAGGGCGATTACGGCGGCGGCATCGAGGATGCGACCGCGGTGCTGGTCAAGCTGATCGATGGCGAGCCCTTGCCGGAACCGGTCAGCCGCAACCAGCCGGCCGCGCGTGATCGCGGCGGCAGCGTGCTGCCGGCACTGGTGATCGCCTTTTTCGCCGCCAACCTGCTGCGCGCGGTGTTCGGCTGGCTGCCGGCACCGTTGCGCGCGCCGCTGGTGGCGCTCGCCGGCGGCGGCATTGGCTGGTGGATCGCCTCGAGCCTGGTCGCTGCCGGGCTCGGTGCCTTGGTCGGTCTGCTGGTCGGTCTGTCCAGCTTCAAGGCCGGCCGTTACGTCCGCCCCGGTCGCGGAGGCGGTGGCTGGGGCAGTGGCGGCTTCGGTGGGGGCGGCTGGGGTGGCGGCGGTTTCGGTGGCGGTGGTGGCGGTTTCGGCGGAGGCGGCGGCTGGTCGGGCGGCGGTGGCATGTCCGGCGGCGGCGGGGCCTCGGGGCGCTGGTGATGGCCAGTCCGATGAGTCGCGGCCTGCGCCATCTGTTCGCGCCTTCGGCGGCGCGCCGCTTCCCGGCGGCGAGCCTGGCCCGGATCGGCGAAGCGATCGCCGCCGGCGAGCGCCTGCACGGCGGCGAGGTGGTGTTCGCGGTCGAGGCCGGCCTCCCGCTGGGCGAGGTGCTGCGCGGGCAGGATCCACGCGATCGGGCGCAGGAGGTGTTCGCCCGCCTGCGCGTCTGGGATACCGAGGCCAACAACGGCGTACTGCTGTACCTGCTGCTGGCCGATCATGCGATCGAGATCGTCGCCGACCGCGGCCTGGCCGGCCGGGTTGCCGACGGGGAATGGACCGAGGTCTGCCGCGCGGTGGAGGCCGGTATAGCGGCTGGCGGGCTGGAGGCCGCGGTGATCGACGGCGTGGGCCGGATCTCGAGCCTGCTCGCCGCGCAGTTCCCGGCCACCGGCGAAGGCCGCGACGAACTGCCCGACCGGCCGGTGCTGCTGTAGCGGCCGACGCCGCGCGGTCAGGGTGGCTCGGGCACAATAGACGCATCGTTCCGGAGACCGCCGCGCAATGATCGTCCTGCACCAGATCGATCCGATCGCCATTTCGCTGGGGCCGCTGCGCGTGCACTGGTACGGGCTGATGTACGTGCTCGGCCTGGTCGCAGCCTGGTGGCTGGGCCAGCGGCGGATCCGCGCCGGCCGGCTGCCCGGGGTGGACGGCAACGCGTTTTCCGACCTGCTGTTCTACGCGATGCTCGGCGTGGTCCTGGGCGGGCGCCTGGGCTACGTGCTGTTCTACGGGCTGGGTGAACTGCTGCGCGATCCGCTGATGATCATCCGCGTCTGGGACGGCGGCATGAGTTTCCATGGCGGCCTGATCGGCGTGCTGGTCGCGTCCTGGCTGTGGTCGCGCAGCCGCGGCCTGCACTTCTTCGACACGATGGATTTCGTCGCGCCGCTGGTGCCGCCGGGGCTCGGCTTCGGCCGGATCGGCAACTACATCGGCGGCGAGCTCTGGGGCAAGTACACCGAAGCCGGCTGGGGCGTGGTCTTTCCCACCGGCGTGCCGGAACCGTATCGCGGCCTCGATCCGGCCGCGCTGAAGGCGCAGTTCGATGCCGGCGCGCTCGATGCCTTCGCCCGCCATCCCTCGCAGCTGTACCAGGCCTTCCTCGAGGGCCTGGTGATGTTCGCCGTGCTGTGGTGGTTCTCGGCCAGGCCGCGGCCGCGCTACGCGGTGTCGGGCACGTTCGCGCTGCTGTATGGCTGCTTCCGTTTCGCGGTCGAGTTCGTGCGCGTACCCGATGCGCAGCTGGGCTACCTGGCGTTCAACTGGCTGACCATGGGCCAGCTGCTGAGCCTGCCGCTGGTCGCGCTGGGCCTGTTCCTGCTGTGGCGTTCGCACCGCGCGCCGGTGCTGCAGCCGCAACCCCTGCCCGGACCGTGAGGGAGGTCGAATGAAGCAGTACCTGGACCTGCTCGGCCATGTGCTGGAGTACGGCACCGAAAAAGCCGACCGCACCGGCACCGGCACGCGCAGCGTGTTCGGCTGGCAGATGCGCTTCGACCTGCGCCAGGGTTTTCCCCTGGTCACCACCAAGAAGCTGCACCTGCGCTCGATCATCCACGAGCTGCTGTGGTTCCTGCAGGGCGAGACCAACATCGCCTACCTGAAGGAGAACAAGGTCAGCATCTGGGACGAGTGGGCCGACGAACATGGCGAGCTTGGCCCGGTCTACGGCAAGCAGTGGCGGCGCTGGACCGGCAGCGACGGCAGCGAGATCGACCAGATCCGCTGGGTGGTCGAGGAGATCCGCCGCAATCCGGACTCGCGCCGGCTGATCGTCAGCGCCTGGAACGTGGCCGACCTGCCGAAGATGGCGCTGATGCCGTGCCACACCATGTTCCAGTTCTACGTGGCCGACGGCCGCCTGAGCTGCCAGCTGTACCAGCGCAGTGGCGACATCTTCCTCGGCGTGCCGTTCAACATCGCCAGCTACGCGCTGCTGACCCACATGGTCGCGCAGGTGACCGGGTTGCAGGTCGGCGACTTCGTGCACACGCTGGGCGACGCGCACCTGTATTCGAACCACTACGAACAGGCACGCGAGCAGCTGGCGCGCACGCCGCGCGCGCTGCCGGCGCTCAAGTTGAACCCGGCGGTGACCGACCTGTTCGCGTTCACCTACGACGACATCGCCATCGAAGGTTACGACCCGCTGCCGGCGATCAAGGCCCCGGTGGCGGTGTGAGCGTGCGGGTTGCGCTGGTCGCCGCGTTGGACCGCAACCGCGGCATCGGCCGTGGCAACGCGATGCCGTGGCACCTGCCGGACGACTTCGCGCACTTCAAGGCGCTCACGCTCGGCAAACCGATCCTGATGGGGCGCAAGACCGCGCAATCGCTCGGTCGCGCGCTGCCCGGCCGCGCCAACCTGGTGCTGACCCGCGGCACGGATGTTCCGTTCGCGGGGATGCGCGCGGTGGCCTCGCTGGAGCAGGCGCTGGCCGCGGCGATGGCCGAAGGCGCTGAAGAGCTGTGCGTGATCGGCGGCGGCGAGGTCTATGCGCTGGCGCTGCCGCGGGCCGACGTGCTGCACCTGACCGAGGTCGATGCCGTGGTCGCCGATGCCGACACGTTCTTCCCGGCCTGGGATCCGGCGCAATGGCGGGAGGTGTCGCGCGAGACGCATGCGGCCGACCCCCGGCATGCGCACGCATTCGATTTCGTCGAGTACCGCCGCCGCTGACGCGGCTGCGCTCATTCCTTGCGCAGGTGCGGCGGCAGCGCCTGTACGTCGCGCCCGGGCACCTGCACCAGGCGCAGCTCCTCGCTGTCCAGCTGCAGTGCGGTCAGCTTGCCGCCCCACACCGCGCCGGTATCGATCGCATGGATGCCCTGGGTGAGGGTCAGCCCCAGCGTGGACCAGTGCCCGCAGACGATCTTCAGGTCGCGCTCGACCCGGCCCGGCGCTTCGTACCAGGGATACAGGCCGGCGGCCTGGGTGCCGGGCGCGCCTTTCTCCTCGATGGCGATGCGGCCGCGCGGCGTGCAGTAGCGGGCGCGGGTGAACCAGTTGATCGTCGCGCGCCAGCGTTCGTGCCCGCGCAGGCCGGATGACCAGTTCGGCTTGTCGCCGTACATGTTGCGCAGCAGGCCGCGGTAACCGTCGCCGCGCAGCTGCTGCTCGACCTCGGTGGCGTACTGCTCGGCCTGCTGCGTGGTCCACTGCGGCGCGAGCCCGGCATGGACCATCATCCAGCCCAGCCCGCGGTCGGCGTGCACCAGCTTCTGCCGGCGCAGCCAGCCCAGCAGTTCGTCGCTGTCCTCGGCCAGGACCACGCGCTGCAGGTCCGGATTGACCTTGCGTTTCTCCGCCGGCGGCCGCTCGCCGATGGCCAGCAGCGACAGGTCGTGGTTGCCGAGCACGACGATGCTGTGCGCGCGCAGCGAATGGACCAGGCGCAGCGTTTCCAGCGACTGACCGCCGCGGTTGACCAGGTCGCCGCAGAACCACAGCGTGTCGGCGGCCGGGTCGAAGCGGATCTTTTCCAGCAGGCGCTGGGTGGCGTCGTAGCAGCCCTGCAGGTCGCCAATGGCCCAGATGCTCATCGCGGCGGCCTCAGTGCAGGGTCCGTGGCGCGGTCAGCAGGAACGGGGCGATGGGAGCGTCGAAGCGGGTGCCGTCGGCCGCCAGCATGTCGTAGCGTCCCTGCATCGCGCCATCGCCGGTCTCCAGCACCACGCCGGAGGTGTATTCGTAATCGTCGCCCGGTTCCAGCCAGGGCTGTTCGCCGACCACGCCGTCGCCGTGCACTTCCTCGGTGCGACCGTTGCCGTCGGTGATGTGCCAATGGCGCGCGATCAGGCGCGCGGCGACCTTGCCGCGGTTGTGGATCCGGATCGTATAGGCGAAAACGTAGCGCCCGGCCTCGGGTTCGGACTGGTCCGCGAGGAAGCGCGGCTCCACTTCAACATCGATCGCATAGGGCGGCGGTTGCATGGCGACAGTGTAAGCAAAATGCCCGTGATGACCGAGACCACGCGTGCGCGCAGGATCAGGCCGCCGGGGCGTTGGCCAGGCGGACGAAGGCGGCGACCTCGATCTGCTCGGCGCGCGCGTCGGCGCTGACCCCGGCGGCCTCGAACTGGTCCGGTCCACACACGCCGTTGAGCGCGTTGCGCAGGGTCTTGCGGCGCTGGCCGAACGCGGCGCGGACCACCTCGGCGAAGCGGG
The DNA here is from genome assembly GCA_017745195.1 of Pseudoxanthomonas sp. Taxonomy (GTDB): domain Bacteria; phylum Pseudomonadota; class Gammaproteobacteria; order Xanthomonadales; family Xanthomonadaceae; genus Pseudoxanthomonas. The sequence continues at coordinate 8,744 of JAGHZW010000186.1, forward strand.
CCGGATCGTCGATGCCGACCGTGGCCGGGTCGCGCGGGACCAGCCGGACCACCGCCGAATCCACCTTCGGCGCCGGCCGGAACGCACCCGGCGGGACCACGAACAGCGGCTGCACCTGGCAGTACGCCTGCAGCATCACGCTCAGTCGGCCGTAGACCTTGCTGCCGGGGCCAGCGCCCATCCGGTCGACCACTTCCTTCTGCAGCATGAAGACCATGTCGCGGATCGCGGCGGCATGGTCCAGCGCATGGAACAGGATCGGCGAGGAGATGTTGTAGGGCAGGTTGCCGCACAGCTTGATCGGCGTGCCCGCGGCCAGTGCGGTGAAATCCACCGACAGCACGTCGCGGTGGACGATGGTCAGTTCGCCGACGCCCTCGGCCATCGCCGCCAGCGGTCCGACCAGGTCGCGGTCGAACTCGATCACGGTCAGCGCGCCGTGGCGGCGCAGCAGCGGCAGGGTGATCGCACCCTGGCCGGGGCCGATCTCGACCACGCGGTCGCCGGGTTTCGGGTCGACGGCCTGGACGATGCGCTCGATATAGACGCGCTCGTGCAGGAAGTTCTGGCCGAGGGATTTCTTGGGCTGGTGGCTGGTGCTCATGCGCCATTATCGCCGGCCGGGACGCACGGCGTCCCGGTGGAGCGCGGCGCCGGTGCGGCGCCGGCACCGCTCAGTCCATGCCGAGCTTCTTGAGCTTGTAGCGCAGCGCGCGGAAGGTGATGCCCAGCTGCGCAGCGGTGCGGGTCTTGTTCCAGCGGTTCTCTTCCAGCGCCTTCTGGATCGCCGCCCGTTCCAGCTGTTCGATATACGAGGGCAGGGCGCCGGTGCCGGGATCGATGTCGAGCACGGCTTCGGCCTGCACGGACGGAGCCGTCGCACCGGCTTCGGCCGGCGTCCCGGCGCGAACGGATTGCGGCAGGTGCAGGTCGGCGGCGTCGATGCTGTCGCCCTCGGCCAGCGCGAGGGCGCGCTCGAGCACGTTCTCCAGTTCGCGCACGTTGCCGGGGAAGGCGTAGCCGGCCAGCGCGGCCATCGCCGCCGGGGTCAGTTCCGGAGTGCTGCGCCCCTGGCCCGCGGACAGGCGCTGCAGGATCGCGCTGGCCAGCTGCGTCAGGTCGCCGGTGCGTTCGCGCAGCGGCGGCACGCGCAGTTCGATCACGTTGATCCGGTAGTACAGGTCGTGGCGGAAGCGGCCATCGGCGACCAGCCCGGACAGGTCCTTGTGCGTGGCCGAGAGGATGCGCACGTCCACCGGCACTTCGCCGGCCGCGCCGACCGGGCGCACCGACTTCTCCTGGATCGCGCGCAGCAGCTTGACCTGCATCGGCAGCGGCAGCTCGGCAACCTCGTCCAGGAACAGGGTGCCGCCGCTGGCCGCCTGGAACAGCCCGGGCTTGTCGGCATGGGCACCGGTGAAGCTGCCCTTCTTGTGGCCGAAGAATTCGCTTTCCATCAGTTCGGCCGGGATCGCGCCGCAGTTGACCGGGATGAACGGCCCTGCCGCGCGCGCGCCCTGCTCGTGGATGGTGCGGGCGACGAGCTCCTTGCCCACGCCCGATTCGCCGAGGATGTACACCGGCGCCTGGCTGCGCGCGACCTTGGCGATGGTGGCGCGCAGGGTGGCCATCACCGGCGAGTCGCCGAGCAGGCGGCTGGCCTGTTCCGGCGGCTGCGGCGGCTTGGGCCGTTCGGCGTTGTTGAGCTCCAGCGCGTGCCGGACCAGGCCGCGCAGGACGTTGATGTCCACCGGCTTGCTGACGAAATCGAAGGCGCCGGCCTTCAGCGCTTCCACCGCCAGGTCCATGCTGCCGAAGGCGGTGATCATCGCCACCGGCGTCTGCGGGTAGTTGCGCGCGATTTCGCCGACCAGGTCGATGCCACTGCCGTCGGGCAGGCGCATGTCGGTGAAGCACAGGTCGTAGCGGTTGCCGGAAAGCAGCTCGCGCGCCTCGGCCAGGTTGGCGGCGGTGTCCACGCGCAGGCCCATCCGGCCCAGCGTCAGTACCAGCAGTTCGCGGATATCGCGCTCGTCGTCGACGATCAGGGCACTGCGGTTTTGGCTCATGCCGGAACGATAGCCGACTCGGGGAAGCGGGCCAAGTCTGGGACGCCGGTCACAAAGAGAGGATGGTGTGCGGACCCGGCAGGGCGACCCGGAAGCAGGCGCCGCCGCCGGGCACGGGCACGTAGTCCAGGGTGGCCTGGTTGGCCCGGCTGAGTTCGCGGGCGATGTACAGGCCCAGGCCGGTGCCGTGCTCGGAGGTGGTGAAGAACGGCCGGAACAGCTGCGCCACCACCGCTTCCGGAATGCCGGGGCCGCGGTCGAGCACGTCGACGAACGCGTTGCGCCCGTCCTGGAACACGCGCAGCCTCACCCGCGACGGCTCGTCCATGATCCGGCCGTATTTGAGCGCGTTGTGGACCAGCGCGGTGAGGATCTGCTGCAGGTGGCGCGGATCGACCAGCGCCTGCACCGGCTGCGACGGGACGATCGCCTCCAGGCTGTCGGTCTCGATCGACAGGGTCTGCCGGTAGTCCTCGACGAAGCGGCGCACGAACGCGCCCAGGTCCAGGTTCTCCGGGTTGGCCCGTTCGCGCCGGGCCAGGCCGAGCACGCTCTCGACGATGCCGTTGGTGCGCAGGCACTGTTGGTGGATGATCTGCAGCAGGCGGCGGTCGGCGTCATCCACATTCCGCGACTCCTCGAGCAACTGCACCGCGTAGTTGATCGCCGCCAGCGGGTTGCGGATCTCGTGGGCCAGGCTGGCCGAGAACCGGCCCAGCGCGGCCAGGGTCAGCGACTCGGCGCGCCGCGACACGACCGTGGTGTCGTCGAGGAAGACCAGCGTCAGGTCGCTGTCGGCAAGCAGGCGGGCGAAGCGCGGCTGCACCTCCGGCTGGTCGGGGAACAGCTGCAGCGGGGTGTCGTCCACCTGCCAGCCGCCGCGCCAGCGCTGCAGGCGGCGGGCCAGTTCGGGCGCCATCTGGTTCAGGCCGGCCTGGGTTTCGGCGCCGTCGGCCAGCAGCAGCGAGGCGGCCTCGTTGGCCAGGGTGATCCGGTTGTCCGCGTCGACCACGAGCACGCCGGTGCGCATGCGCCGGATGATCAGTTCGTTGATCTCCACTAGGTTGGCCACTTCGGCCGTGCGCCGCTCGGCCAGCTGCTGGCTGGAACGCGCCCGCTGGCCGATCTGGTGGCCCAGCCAGGCCAGGGCCAGGTAGCTGGTGACGAACATCGACAACTCGGCCAGCGAGCGCGGACGTTCGCCATCGGCGAACGCCGACCAGAGGAACTCGCCGACCAGTGCCAGGCTGGCCAGCACCGCCACGCCCATGCCGTAGCGCAGCGGCAGCAGCATTGCAGCCGCGGCCACGTTGAACAGAAGCATCATCGCGATGCCGGCGGCGACCGACGGCAGGGCGTGGGTGGCCAGGGTCGCGGCGAGGATGTCGATGCAGGCTCCGCCGAACACCAGCGGCAGCAGCCAGCGTTCGTTGCGGCCGAGCAGCAGCAGGATCACCGCTGCAACCATGTAGGCAACCGCGACCGCCCCGCCAAGGGCGGCGCTGCGTGGTTCGCCGATCACCCCCGCGACCGGGCTGAACACCAGCGCGGCCACGATTCCGGCCTCCAGTACCCGGTACAGGCTGAAGAAATAGAGCTCGCGGCGGGGAATCGATTCGAGGCGGTTGATGAGCGAAGGGGGGGACAATCCGTGGCTCCCGGGGCGCGGCCGGCGCCAGTATAGGCACAGTCGATCGGGCCTCCAGCGGCCCCGCAGGCCCCGCCGCAGCGGCGTTTTGCACCGCCATGGCCTTGTCGGCGACAATATGGCCCCCGCCCCGCAAGCCCCCGGCCACCCACGGCCCGGACCGCGCCGGCCCGGCGGTCGTTCCCCACCCCACTGGTGAAGCATGAATTTCCACGAGTACCAGGCGAAACAGCTGTTCGCCGAATACGGCATCCCGGTCCCGGCCGGGCGCGTCGCGTCCACCCCGGCTGAAGCGGTCGATGCGGCCAAGGCCCTCGGCAGCGGCCCCTGGATGGTCAAGGCCCAGATCCACGCGGGCGGTCGCGGCAAGGCCGGCGGCGTCAAGTTCTGCAAGACGACCGACGACGTGTTCAACGCTGCCATCGGCATGCTCGGCACCAAGATGGCCACCTACCAGTCCGGCGGCGTGGCGCTGCCGGTGAACCAGGTTCTGGTCACCGAAGCCGGCGAGATCGCCAAGGAACTCTACCTGTCGGTGCTGGTCGACCGCGGCAGCAAGTCGATCACCTACATCGCCTCGTCCGAGGGCGGCGTGGAGATCGAGAAGGTCGCGGCCGAGACCCCGCACCTGATCCAGACCCTCAACGTGAACTTCGTCGAAGGCCTGCAGCCGTACCAGGCGCGCGACGTCGGCTTCGCCCTGGGCCTGAACGCCAAGCAGACCGGCCAGCTCGTGAAGATCATGACCGGCCTGTACAAGCTGTTCAACGAGAAGGACCTGGCCCTGGTCGAGCTCAACCCGCTGGCCATCCTCGACAGCGGCGACCTGTACGCGCTGGACGGCAAGGTCAATTCCGACGACAACGCCAGCTTCCGCCATCCGGACCTGGTCGCCATGCGCGACAAGAGCCAGGAAGACGAGACCGAAGTGCTGGCCAGCCAGCACGACCTCAACTACGTCACCATGGACGGCAACATCGGCTGCATGGTCAATGGCGCCGGCCTGGCGATGGCGACCATGGACGTGATCAAGCTCAACGGCGGCGAGCCGGCGAACTTCCTCGACGTCGGCGGCGGCGCCACCAAGGAGCGCGTGACCACCGCGTTCAAGCTGATCCTGTCCTCGGACAAGGTCAAGGCGATCTTCGTCAACATCTTCGGCGGCATCGTCCGCTGCGACATGATCGCCGAGGGCATCATCGCCGCGGTCAAGGACGTGGGCGTCAAGGTGCCGGTGATCGTGCGCCTGGAAGGCACCAACGTGGAAGAAGGCAAGAAGCTGCTGAAGGAAAGCGGCCTGGCCATCATCCCCGCCGACGAC
>JAGHZW010000186.1:13814-34432 GCA_017745195.1 Pseudoxanthomonas sp.
AAGGGCGGCCAGACCCACATCGGACTGCCGGTGTTCAACACCGTCGCCGACGCGGTCAAGGCCACCGGCGCCGACGCTTCGGTCATCTACGTGCCGCCGCCGTTCGCGGCCGACGCGATCCTCGAGGCCGCCGCCGGTGGCATCAAGGTCATCGTCTGCATCACCGAGGGCATCCCGGTGCTGGACATGCTGCGGGTGAAGAACGTGCTGAAGGGCTACGAGGGCGTGACCCTGATCGGCCCGAACTGCCCCGGCATCATCACGCCGGGCGAGTGCAAGATCGGCATCATGCCGGGCCACATCCACAAGCCGGGCAAGATCGGCATCGTCTCCCGCTCGGGCACCCTGACCTATGAAGCGGTCAAGCAGACCACCGACGTGGGCCTGGGCCAGTCGACCTGTATTGGCATCGGCGGCGACCCGATCAACGGCCTGAACTTCGTCGACTGCCTCAAGCTGTTCAACGAGGACCCGCAGACCGAAGGCATCATCATGGTCGGCGAGATCGGCGGCAGCGCCGAGGAAGAGGGCGCCGAGTACATCAAGAACCACGTCAAGAAGCCGGTCGTCGGTTTCATCGCCGGCGCCTCGGCCCCGGCCGGCAAGCGCATGGGCCACGCCGGCGCGATTGCGTCGGGCGGCCAGGGTACGGCCGAGGGCAAGTTCGCCGCGATGGAAGCGGCGGGCGTGACCACCGTCCGTTCGCCGGGCGACCTGGGCGCGGCGATCAAGAAGCGCCTGGGCGGCTGATCCGCTCCAGCGAAAGTGTCACGCGAAAGGCCGCCTCCGGGCGGCCTTTTTCTTTTGCCTTCCCTCGTCCTCGCTGCCGGCCCGTGTCACGCCCGCTGGCGTGGCAAACGGTCCGCTCCCGCGGAGCGCGGCGCAGCCGCCGGACAAGCTCGCCGGACTGCCGGTCGGCCGGGTGTTCCGTGGCGTTGATCGGGCGCCGGTATCATGGGCGCATCCCACGACCGGTCTTCCGCCATGAAGGAATCCCTGCGTATCGCAATGGCCCAGTTCGACTTCCCGGTCGGCGCGGTGGCACGCAACGCGGAACGGATCGCGGAGATGATCGGCGAGGCGCGCGACGAGTTCGGCGCCGACATCGTCCTGTTCCCGGAACTGGCGATCAGCGGCTATCCGCCGGAAGACCTGCTGCTGCGGCCATCGTTCCTGGCGGCCTGCGAGAAGGCGCTGCACGAGGTGGCGAAGGCCGCGACCGGGATCGTGGCCGTGGTCGGCTGGCCCGAACCGGTCGGCAGCGTGCTCTACAACGCCGCCAGCGTGCTGCGCGACGGCCGCATCGAGGCGACCTGCCGCAAGCGCGAGCTGCCCAACTATGCGGTGTTCGACGAGCGCCGCTATTTCGAGGTCGATCCCGACGGCGGTCCCTGCGTGTTCGAGGTCGAGGGCGTGCCGGTCGGCGTGCTGGTGTGCGAGGACCTGTGGTTCCCCGAACCGCTGGCGGACGCCGTTGCCGCGGGGGCGCAGCTGGTGCTGGTGCCCAACGCCTCGCCGTTCGAGCGTGGCAAGCATGCCCAGCGCGACGCGCTGCTGGCCGAGCGCACGCGCGAGTCCGGCGCCGCGCTGGCCTATCTCAACCTGGTCGGCGGGCAGGACTCGGTGGTGTTCGATGGCGCCTCGGTGGTGGCCGATGGCGACGGCAGCGTGCATCCGGCCGCGGCCGCCTTCACCGACCAGTGGCTGGTGGTGGACTACGACCCGGCCGGTCGCCGCTTCGCGCCGGTGCAGTGGATGGACGACGGCGACGAGAGCATGGACGCGCTGGCCTGGCGCGCGGTGGTGCGCGGGATCCAGGACTACTGCGCCAAGAACGGATTTTCGAAGGTCTGGCTGGGCCTGTCCGGCGGCATCGATTCGGCGCTGGTGCTGGCGCTGGCGGTCGATGCGCTGGGCGCGGCCAACGTCACCGCGGTGCGGCTGCCCTCGCGCTATACCGCCGGCCTGTCCAACGACCTGGCCGCCGAGCAGTGCGCGACGCTGGGCGTGAGGCTGGAATCGGTGCCGATCGAACCGGCCTTCACCGGTTTCCTGCAGGCGCTGGAAGCGATGTTCGAAGGCCAGGACAGCGACGTTACCGAGGAGAACCTGCAGTCGCGCAGCCGCGGCGCGATCATGATGGCGCTGTCCAACAAGTTCGGCGGGCTGCTGCTGACCACCGGCAACAAGAGCGAATACGCGGTCGGCTACGCCACCATCTACGGCGACATGTGCGGCGGCTACGCGCCGCTGAAGGACCTGTACAAGACGGAGGTGTTCGGCCTGGCCAAGTGGCGCAACACGGTGGGCGGCGCGCCGGTGATCCCGCCGGGCGTGATCGCGCGGCCGCCGTCGGCCGAACTGCGCGCCAACCAGACCGACCAGGACTCGCTGCCGGCCTACGACGTGCTCGACGGCATCCTGTACCGCTACGTCGACCAGGAGCAGTCGCGCGACGAGATCGTCACCGCCGGCTATGCGGCGGAGATGGTGGACCGGGTGCTGCGGCTGGTGCGCACCAGCGAATGGAAGCGGCACCAGGCCGCGCCGGGGCCGAAGGTGTCGCGGCGCGCGTTCGGGCGCGAGCGGCGCTATCCGATCAGCAATGGATTTACCGGCTGAACCGCCGCGGCGGTCCCTGAAACGCGACAGGCGCACCGGAGTGCGCCTGTCGTTCTGCGGTCTGGGACGTGGCGACGGACTCAGTCGCGATCGCGGGTCGCGTCCTGGTGGCCGGTCGGCGAGACCTCGCCGGCGAACGGGTTGAGCTTGCGGATCGCCATCGGGTAGTCCGGCCAGTCGCCGCTCAGCAGCGGGTGCTGCGGGTCGTTGAGCTTGAGCACGCGGAGCGCATCGGCGGCCAGCACATCGTTGCCCAGTTCCTTGTGCGCGGCGGCGAGGACGGCGACGGCGTCGTTCTGGTAGGCGCTCTGCGGATAGGTCTCGAGGATGTACTGGGCGCGGCTGACGGCCGACAGCCAGGCGCCGCGGCGCATGTAGTACAGCGCGGTGTCCATCTCGTGGCGGGCGAACAGGTCGCGCAGCTCGACCATGCGCTGGCGCGCGTCGGCGGCGTAGCGGCTGTTCGGGTAGCGCTGGACCACGCGCGAGAAATCGTCATAGGCCTGCTGCGGCGAGGCCAGGTCGCGGCGGGCCGGGTCCAGCGACCAGACGCGCTGCAGGAACACCGCGTCGCGGTTGGAATTGGACAGGCCGCGCAGGTAGTAGAAGTAGGCGATGTTGCGGTGGGTCGGGTAGGTACGGATGAAGCGGTCGATGGTCGAGACCGCGTCCTCGTGCTTGCCGGCCTTGAACTGGGCGTAGGCCGTTTCCATCAGCGCCTGCTCGGTGTACGGGCCGTACGGGTACTGGGCGGTCAGGCGCTTGAAGGTCTTTTCGGCGTCGGACCAGTTGCCGCGCACCATCTGGCCGTGGGCCTTCTCGTACAGCTCGGTGACCGGCCGGCCCTCGTCGGCGTCCTTCTTGCTGTTGCGGCCGCAGCCGGTGGCCAGGAAGGCCAGGGCCAGCAGCAGGGCGGCCAGGCGCAGCGGGGCGGGGAGGGCGAAGCGGGAGCGGTGGGCCATCGGAGGGGCGCGCGGCACGGAAACGGAAGGGCCGATGATAGCCTAGTGGCCTGTCCGGCAACTGACTCCCGCGTCCGGACCGTCCCCGTACCGGCTCTTCCCATGTCCCCTCCCGCTGACGCCCCACGCCAGGCCATCGTTCCCGACGAGGCCGCCGGTCGCCGTTTCGACGCCGTCCTGGCCGAACTGTTCCCCGAATATTCGCGCTCGCGCCTGTCGTCCTGGATCAAATCCGGCGACGTGTTGCTGGCCGGCGAGCCCGCGCGTCCGCGCGACCCGGTCCGCGGCGGCGAAACGGTGACCCTGGCCGCGGTGGCTGAGATCCAGACCGAGGCGGTGCCCGAGGACATCCCGCTCGACATCCTCTACGAGGACGCCGACCTGTTCGTGCTCGACAAGCCGGTCGGGCTGGTGGTCCACCCGGGCGCCGGCAATCCGGCCGGCACCCTGGTCAACGCCCTGCTGCACCGCGATCCGGGCCTGGCGGTGCTGCCGCGCGCCGGCATCGTCCATCGCCTGGACAAGGACACCAGCGGAGTCATGGTGGTGGCGCGCACGCTGCCGGCGCACACCGGCCTGGTCGCGCAGCTGGCCGCGCGCGAGGTCCACCGCCAGTACCTGGCGGTGGTGGTCGGTGCGCTGGTTTCCGGCGGCACCGCCAACGCGGCGATCGACCGCCACCCGCGCGACCGCCTGCGCATGGCCGTGCGCGAGGACGGCAAGGACGCGGTCACCCACTTCCGCCTGCGCGAGCGCTTCCGCGCGCACACGGCGCTGGAGTGCCGGCTGGAAACCGGCCGCACCCACCAGATCCGCGTGCACATGCAGCACCTGCGCCACCCGATCGTCGGCGATCCCCTCTACGGTGGGCCGCTCAAGCTGCCCAAGGGCGCGACCGAGGAACTGGCCGGCGAACTGCGCGGTTTCAAGCGCCAGGCGCTGCATGCCGAGACCCTGGAGTTCGCCCACCCGGTGACCGGCGAGCCGGTGCGCGTTTCCGCGCCGTTGCCGGCCGACATGGTCGAACTGCTGCGCGTGCTGCGCGAGGACACCCGCGCCTGGGACGAGAGCCAGCGGCGCTGACCGGGACGATCGCGATGCCCGCCCACCACCACCTCGCCGCTGCGGCGATCCTGCCGGCCGACTGGCCCGTGCCGGGGCGCGTGGTCGCGTTCACCACGCTGCGCCATGGTGCCGGCGCCTCGCATGCGCCGTTCGACGCGTTCAACCTCGGCGCGCGCTGCGGCGATGATCCGGCCGCGGTCTCGGCCAACCGCGACGCACTGGTCCGCTGTTTCTGCCTGCCGTCGCCGCCGCACTGGCTGCGCCAGGTGCACGGCACCGGCGTGCTGCGCTTCGATGCACCGGCGACCGCGACGGTGGCGGCGCTGGACCAGGCCATCGACGCCGAGCCCGAGGCCGATGCGGCGGTGACCTCGGTGCCCGGCACGGTGCTGGCGATCCTCACCGCCGATTGCCTGCCGGTGGTGTTCGCCGCTGACGACGGCAGCGAGATCGGCGCCGCCCATGCCGGCTGGCGGGGACTGGCGTCCGGCGCGCTGGAGGCGGCCGTGTCAGCGATGCGCACGCCTGCTTCGCGCCTGCAGGCCTGGCTGGGGCCGGCCGCGGGACCGCAGGCCTACGAGATCGGCGCGGAAGTGCGCGACGCATTCGTTTCGATGGAACCGGCTGCGGCGTCGGCGTTCGAAGCGACGCGCCCCGGCCACTGGCGCGTGGACCTGTACGCGCTGGCGCGGATGCGATTGCAGTCGGCCGGCGTTCACGCCGATGCGATCCACGGTGGCGGCCTGTGCACGATCAGCGACGCCGACCGCTTCTACTCGCACCGGCGCGACCAGCGCACCGGACGCATGGCGACGCTGGTGTGGATCCCGCCTTCCGCGTGAGGTGCAAGGCCCGCGGACTACACGGGCAGCGGCATCGGTTGCCGGGGAAACTCCGTCGGATGCGCAATGCCGGACCACCCGCGCCAACGGGCGCGCGTTAACATCGGCCGCGCTGCGTCGTCACGGCGCACGGTTTCGGGGAAGCACGCATCGAAGGCAGGCGCCGACGCCGCACCGCGCGGACGCGCTGCTGTCGGAAAGCGGGCAGGCGAAGCCACACCACACCAGGAGTCGATGGATGACCTTCGTTGCAAGGATCGCCGCGCCGTTGCTCGTGTCGTTGCCGATCGCCGCATCCGCCGCGACGCTGCCTTCGCTTCCGGGCGAGCTGGTTCCCGAGGCGACCCACGGCGATGTCCGGTTGCACCCGCGCGCGCTCGAGATCGCCGCGGACAAGGGTACGGACCTGTTCACCGATCCGGCCGCCAAGGAGGCCGCGGACACCGCGCCGCGCGCGCTGTTCGTGCCGGAAGGGGATTTCGTCTTCTCCGCACGGATCACGCCGCGTTTCGGCGGAGCGGCCTACGAGGGCGGTGCGCTGGTCGCCTACGCCGGGCCGGCCTGCTGGGGCAAGCTGCTGTTCGAGCGTTTCGAGTCGGGCCACAACGGCGTGGCCACCACCACGTCGCGCGGCGCCGGCGGCGACGATGCCTACCACGGCACCCGCGAAGCGCCGGACCAGTACCTCAAGATCGTCCGCCAGGGCGAGGCCTACATCTTCTACACCTCGGCCGACGGAGCCGCCTGGAACTTCGTGCGCAGCTTCGCGCTGCCCTGCGCCGGTCCGGTGCGGGTCGGTTTCTCCGCCCAGGCTCCGTTCTCCGAGGGCTTCGCCGCCGCTTTCTCCGAAGTCCGCTACCGCAAGGGCACGATCCGCGACTACTGGCAGGGCGAGTAGGCGGCCCTGCTCAGCACGACTCCAGCGCATGCAGGTAGTCGTGGCGCCAGGCATGGACGTCGTGGCGCAGCAGGTGTTCCATCATCGCCTGCCAGCGTTCCCTGCGCTGGCCCAGCGGCATTGCCGCGGCGCCGGCGATGGCGTCGGCCACGCCGTCCAGGTCGTGCGGATTGACCAGCAGCGCCGTGGTCATTTCCTGCGCCGCGCCGGCGAGCAGCGACAGCACCAGCACGCCGGGATCCTGCGGATCCTGCGCGGCCACGTATTCCTTGGCCACCAGGTTCATGCCGTCGCGCAGCGGCGTGACCAGGCCGACCCGCGCGCTGCGGTAGAAGCCGGTCAGGGTGGCATGCGGGAAGTTGCGGTTGACGTAGCGCAGCGGGGTCCATTCCGGTTCGGCGTGGCCGCCATTGATGTGGCCGGCGATCTGCTCGAGCTGGCTGCGCAGCTGCTGGTACTCGCCGACTTCGCCGCGGGTGATCGGGGCGATCTGCAGGTAGGTCATGGTGCCGCGCTGGTCGGGATGGCGGCGCAGGTAGCGCTCGAAGCCGTGGAAGCGCTCGGGCAGGCCCTTGGAATAGTCCAGCCGGTCCACGCCGATCGCCAGCAGCCGCTGGCGCAGGCTGGCGCGCAGTTCGCGCACGGCCGGCTTGGCGGTCGCCGCGGCGGCCTGGTGGGCGATGTGGCGCGTGTCGATGCTGATCGGAAACGCGCCGATCCGGAAGCGGCGCCCGTCGGGTGCTTCCAGCAGGTCCTCACCGACCGCACGGCCGCCGCCGTACAGGCGCACATAGGACTGGAAGCGGTCGCGGTCGCGCCGGGTCTGGAAGCCGAGCAGGTCGTACGCGTACAGCGTGGACATCAGCCGCTGGTGGTCGGGCATGGCCATCAGCAGGTCGGCCGAGGGCACCGGCACGTGCAGGAAGAAGCCGATCCTGCAGCCGATGCCGCGCGCGCGCAGCATCGAGGCCAGCGGGATCAGGTGGTAGTCGTGGACCCAGACCGTGTCGTCCTCGCGCAGCATCGGCGCCAGCTTGTCGGCGAACAGCGCGTTGACCCGGCGGTAGCCCTCGCGGGTGGCGCGGTCGTAGTCGACCAGGTCCAGGCGGAAGTGCAGCAGCGGCCACAGCGTGCGGTTGGAAAAGCCGTTGTAGTAGCCGTCCACGTCGGCGCGGTCCAGATCGACGGTGACGTAGCGGATGTCGCCGTCGCGATGCTCGCGCAGCTCGCCGCTGGCGTCGCGCACGGTCCTGCCGCTCCAGCCGAACCACAACCCGCCGCGTTCGCTGAGCGCCGCATGCAGCGCCACCGCCAGTCCCCCGGCGCGGTTTTCCCCCGGCAGCGCGACCCGGTTGGAGACCACCACCAGCCGGCTCACGAAGCCTCCTGCCAGGAGCGCGACAGGCGCATGGCAGCGATCACCAGGCCCACGTGCGAATAGGTCTGGGGGAAGTTGCCCCAGCCTTCGCCGTCCTCGAACGCCATGTCCTCGGAGAGCAGGCCGAGGTGGTTGCGGCGGGCGAGCACGCGTTCGAACAGGTCGCGGGCCTCGTCGATGCGCCCGATCGCGGCCAGCGCGTCGATGTACCAGAACGTGCAGATGGTGAAGCTGGTCTCCGGGGTGCCGAAGTCGTCGGGGGCGACATAGCGGAACACGCCGTCGCCGTGGCGCAGCTCGCGGCCGATCGCCTCGACCGTGGCCACGTAGCGCGGATCGTCCGCGGCGACGAAGCCGATGTCGGCCAGCAGCAACAGCGAGGCGTCGAGGTAGTCGCTCTGGAAGGACGCGCTGAAGTGGCCGGTCTGCTCGCGCCAGGCGCGTGCCAGCGTCGTTTCGCGGATCGTGTCGGCGCGGCCGCGCCAGTAGCCGGCGCGCTCGTCGAGGCCGAGCCGCTGCGCGATCTTGGCCAGCCGGTCGCAGGCGGCCCAGCACATCGCGGCGGTGTAGGTGTGGACCTCGGCACGGCCGCGGAACTCCCACAGGCCCGCATCCGGCACGTCGTGCAGGGCGAACGCGCGCTCGCCCAGCGGTTCGAGCCGGGCGAAGGTGCCCGCGTCACCGGGGTCGACCAGGCGCTGGTCGAAGAACAGCTGGGTCGAGGCCAGCACCACGCTGCCGTAGACGTCGTGCTGTTTCTGGATCCAGGCCAGGTTGCCGCGCCGCACCGGCCCCATGCCGCGGTAGCCGGCCAGCGATTCGACTTCGTGTTCCTCGAGCTTCTCCTCGAAGCCGATCCCGTACAGCGGCTGCAGGGTGCCATCGTGGGTGGCGATGTTGAAGATGTAGCGCAGGAACTCCTCCATGCTGCGGGTCGCGCCCAGCCGGTTGAGCGCGCGCACCACGAAGGCCGCGTCGCGCAGCCAGCAGTAGCGGTAGTCCCAGTTGCGCGAGGAACCCGGCGCCTCCGGGATCGAGGTCGTCATCGCCGCGATGATCGCGCCGCTGTCCTCGTACTGGCACAGCTTCAGGGTGATCGCGCTGCGGATCACCGCTTCCTGCCATTCCAGCGGGATCGACAGGTAGCGCACCCACTCGCGCCAGTATTCAAGGGTGCGCGTCAGCGCTTCCTCGACGTAGCCGGTGATCGAACGCGCCATCGGCTCGTCCGGGCCGAGCACCAGGTGCAGGCGGTGGCTGAGCACGAACGGCATTCCATCGCGGACGAAGCGCACCGGCACGTCGGTGCTCAGGCGCAGGGTGAAGCCGGACAGCAGCCAGCGCATGTGGTTGCTGCCCCAGGTGTGCTCGGGCACGCGTGCGCCCCAGTCGGCCAGCGGCCGCGCCCGCACGCGGATGCGCGGACTGCCGGAGATCGGCGTGATCCGGCGGATGATCGACACCGGCCGGTAGAACCGCCCGTTCTGGCGCCAGCGCGGGGCGAAGTCGACGATCTCCAGCGCGCCACCGTGGCTGTCGTGCAGGACCGTCCTGAGCACCGCGGTATTGGCCACGTAGCCCTGCTCGGCGTGGGCGAAGTCCTCGAGCTCGATGCCGAAGTCGCCGCCGTCCTGCGCGCGTGGCGAAAGCAGGGCGCAGAAAGCGGGGTCGCCGTCGAACGCGGGCAGGCAGGCCCAGACGACGCGGCCGCGCGCGTCGACCAGGGCGCCGAAGCTGCCATTGCCGATCACGCCCAGGTCCAGGTTCGATTCGTGTACGTGCAGGTCCATGGATCTCCCTTGTCCGTCCCGCCGGCTGCGGGGCGATGGCGCACGGGGCGCTACCGCGTGGTGGCCTCCCTTTGCGGGATGTTGGCCAGCAGCCAGGCATGCACGTCCGGAATGCCGGGCAGCGCATGGCGGGCCGAACTGGACTGGCGCGCGCCGACCAGCACGCTCCAGCCGCCGTGGCGGTGCACAGCGTCAAAGCCGGCCTCGTCGGTCAGGTCGTCGCCGACGAACACCGGCACGCGCCCGGCGAACGGCGGACGCGCCATCATCCGTTCCACCGCCAGGCCCTTGTTCGCGCCTTCGGGCACGAATTCGATCACGTGGTCGCCCGGCTGCAGGCGATAGCCGGCCAGTGCAGCGATGCGCGAGCGGGCGAATGCGGTGACGGCATCGGCCGCATGCGGCGCGGCGCGCCAGTGCAGGGCCACGCTCACGCCCTTGTCCTCGATCCGCACGCCTGGATGCGCCACCGCCAGGTGCGCTGCCGCACTGTGCAGGTCATGCAGGAAGGTGGAGGTGTCCTCCGGAATGCCGGCCGCGGCGTCGGCGTCATCGCGGAACTGGTGGCCGTGCAGCCCGGCCGCGGGCAGCCGCAGCGGTGCGAACAGTGCATCGAGCTGCGCCAGCGGGCGTCCGCTGACCAGCGCGACCGCGCCGTGCAGGCGATCGCTGATAGCGCCGAGCGCCTCGAGGATGTGTGGTGGCACGCGCACGGCGTCCGGGTCGATGCTGAAACCGACCAGGGTGCCGTCCACGTCGAGGAACAGCGCGCAGGCGTCGTCGAGGGGCGGCGGCGATGTGCGGCGGGGGATCGCATCGACCATCCGGCCATTGTGCACAGGCCGGCGTGATGCCCAGGTCATGCGCCGCCGCACGCGCATGGCCCCCGGCGCCGGACCAACGGCGCGCGGGGCCACGACCGGTCAGAACGTGTAGCGCACGCGGCCGTACCAGTAGGCGCCGTTGCTGCCGATCGGCGAGAGCACGTCGTAGGGCAGGTTGCCGAAGTAGTAGATGTCCTCGTTGGACAGGTCCGGATACTCGTCGGTCAGGTTCTGGCCGCCGACCGCCACGCTCCAGCGCGTGCCGATCCGGTATTCGGCTTCGGCGTCGAGTTGCCACTCCGCGCCGTAGAGCTGCTCGGGCTGGAAGCCGCCGCCGAAGTCGAACACGCGCCGGGCGCTGCCATGGCGCTGCACGCGCGCCAGCAGGTTCCAGTGGTCGTTGTTCCAGTTGGCGCTGAACTGGGCGCGGGTGCGCGGCGCCGCGTCGGTGAGCGTGTTGCTCTCCTCCACGCCGAACAGGACGTAGTCCGGGTCCAGCGCGGCCAGCGGCGGCGGAGTGGCGATGACGTTGCGCAGCTCGGTCTTGGCGTAGCTCCATGCGCCGGTCAGCAGCAGGCTGCCGCCGCCGAGGTCGCCGCGCCAGTTGCCGACCAGTTCGGCGCCGCGGGTGCGGGTGTCGGCGGCGTTGACGAAGAACTGGGCGCTCTCGATCCGGGCCACGTCGAAGTTGGCATCGACGAAGTCGGTCAGTGCGTCGCCGGTGATCGCCTCGGACAGGGCGATGCGGTTGTCGATGCTGATCTGGAACAGGTCGAAGGACAGGTCGAAGTGCTCGCCGACCCGGCTGGTGAAGCCCAGGTTGAGGTTGACCGCCTCCTCCGGCTCCAATTCGGTGGCGCCGAGCGCGCGCGCGATCGGGTTGTTCACCGACAGCAGCCGCCCTTCGACCAGCTGGCCGGCGGCGTTGTAGCCGGTGCTGGTGGACTCGTAGCCGATCTGCGCCAGCGACGGCGCGTGGAAGTTGTTGGACACCGCGCCGCGCAGGGCGAAGGCCGGGCTGAACGCGTAGCGCGCGGCGAGCTTGCCGGTGACTTCGCCGCCGAAATCCTGGTAGTGCTCGTAGCGCGCGCTCAGGTCGGTGCTGAACTTCTCGCCGAAGCGCGAGGACACCGTCGCGTAGCCGCTGGCCACGTCGCGGTCGAGGTCGGCTTCGTCCTGCGGGGTCAGGCCGCCGCCGGCCTGCGATCCGGCCGGGCGATCGGTGTAGGGACCCACCGCATAACTGGCCGGGTCGCCGGCGCCCGTCTCGTAGTGTTCGTTGTGGAACTCGGCGCCGACGGCCACGGTGTGGAAGGCGGCGCTGGTCTCGAAGCCGCGGCTCAGGTCCAGGTTGGCCAGGGTCTGGTCGAAGGCGAAATCGCCGGTGCGGAAGCGGGTCGGGCTGGACGGGCCGAGCGAGGCGTTGAGCGAATTGCGCAGGCGGTAGGTGAAGTCGTTGCGGCCGTGGTTGAGGCTGGCGTCGTAGTCCCAGGCGCCCCAGCGTCCGCGCACGCCGCCGACCACGCCGATGTCGCGATTCTCGCCGATCGACACCGGGCGGTAGCCGTCCGGGTAGATCTCCGGCCAGTTGGCGCTGCCTTCCGGATAGCGGAAGTAGTTGGCGCCTTCGGTGTCGCGCTGGTTGAAAGTGCCGAACGCATACAGGCTGGCCTCGCCGGCGAGCGGGATTTCGCTGTTGAACCAGCCATTGAGGTCGCGCGACTGGCCGTCGCCGAGGTGGTAGTTGCGCTGGCCCTGCACGGCCAGGTTGGCGTCGGTCTGTTCCCACGGCGGGACCTGGTCGAAGCCGGCGCGGTTGGTGGCTTCGCGATTCTTCAGTTCCACGCCCACGCGCACGAAGCCGTCGGCGCCGAGCCCGGTGCCGGCCTTGGCCGACAGGAAGCTGGTCTGGCCGTCGCTGACGGTGCGCCCGATCGGCTCGACGTCGGTGTGGTGCAGGCCGTAGCTGGCCTCCACCGCGCCGCCCTCGGCGTCGTCGTCGAGGATCACGTTGACCACGCCGGCCACCGCGTCGGAGCCGTACTGGGCGCCGGCGCCGTCGCGCAGCACTTCGATCCGCTTGATCGCGCTGACCGGGATCGCGTTGAAGTCCACCGGTGTGGTGCCGCGGCCGATCTTGCTGTCGGTGCTGACCAGCGCACTGGTGTGGCGGCGCTTGCCGTTGACCAGGACCAGCACGTGGTCGGGCGACAGCCCGCGCAGCTGTACCGCACGCACGTGGTCGGCGCCGCCGGAGTTGGACTGGCGCGGGAAGTTGATCGACGGCAGCAGCGCCTGCAGCGCGCTGGCCAGTTCGCCGTTGACCACGCCGGCCCGGCGGATGTCCTCGGCGGTGAGCACGTCGACCGGCGAGGTCGACTCGAGCACGGTGCGGTCGGTGGCGCGGGTGCCGGTCACGATCACCTGGTCGAGGGTGGTGGTCGTGGTCGACTGCGCGGCGGCGGGCAGGGCCGTCACCAGCGCCAGGGCGAGCACGGAAAGGGCGGGCGCCACGGCGGACCGGTGCGGGACGGGCGGAGGCGGGGTGGGGCGCAGCGGCAGACGCGGCATCTCGTGTTCCATGTCGTGGAGTTGGATATGTCCATCCGGATGAAGAGATATGATCGCCGCACGGCACGTGCGCACCGAAGTCACCTGGCGGTATGACGTTATGCCGCTGCGTTGTTTGCCCGCGTACGCCGCCGCCGACACGCTGCCGCCTCTTCCCGGTACTCCTGCATGCGCCTGCGCATTTCCTTCCTGATCCTGTCCGTCGCGCTGCTGTCCGGCTGCGCGTCCCTGCCACCGGCGACCGCTGCTGCCGCCAGCACCGCAGCCCCCACCGCCAGCCTGCAGGGCGATGCGGCGCGGCCGGCGCAGGCGCCGGGCTGGGTCCGCAGCGAGCTGTACTTCGGCGTCGGCAGCGAGGACGGATCGTCCGCGCGGGTGAAGACCGATGCGATCAGCGAGGAGCGCTGGCGCGCCTTCCTCGATGCCGAGGTCACCCCGCGTTTCCCCGACGGGCTGACCGTGTTCGATGCGTACGGCCAGTGGCTGTTCCGAGGCGCCGCGCAGCCGAATCGCCTGCGGACCAAGGTGCTGGTGATCCTGCACGAGGACAGCCCCAGCGACGCGCCGACATCGAGGCGATCCGCGTGGCCTGGAAGCAGGCGACCGGCCATCAGTCGGTGCTGTGGGTGCGGCAGCCGGCCGAGGTGTCGTTCTGAGCCAGGCGCCGCACGGGCGTGAATTGTTGCATTATCGTTAACACCACCCCACCCACCGCCCAGGACATCCGCCATGAGCCGGTCGCCGCGTCTTGCCGTGCCCCCACGTTCCACCCTCGCATTCGCCATCGCCCTGGCCTTCTGTGCGCCGGCCGCCTTCGCGCAGGATTCGGCCACGACCCTCGACGCCGTGCAGGTCACCGCGCTGCGCAAGGTCGAGAACGTCCAGGACGTGCCGGTGTCGATCACCAGCATCAATGCCGAGAAGCTGCACGTGCTCGGTTCCGGTGGCACCGACATCCGCTTCCTGTCGGCGCGCGTGCCCAGCCTCAACATCGAGTCGTCGTACGGCCGCGCGTTCCCGCGCTTCTACATCCGTGGCCTCGGCAACACCGACTTCGACCTCAACGCCTCGCAGCCGGTATCGCTGGTCTATGACGACGTGGTCCAGGAGAACCCGTTGCTGAAGGGCTTCCCGGTGTTCGACATCGAGCAGGTCGAGGTACTGCGTGGCCCGCAGGGCACGCTGTTCGGCCGCAACACGCCGGCCGGCGTGGTCAAGTTCGATTCGGTGCGGCCTTCGCAGGAGTTCGATGGCTATGCGCAGCTGGCCTACGGCAATGATGCGATGGTCAACTTCGAAGGCGCCGTCGGTGGCGCGCTCGGCGGCAACTGGTCCGGCCGCGTGTCGGCGCTGTACCAGCGCCGCGACGACTGGGTGACCAACACCTACCCCGGCCCGAACGACGGCTTCGAGGGCTACGACGAATCGGCCGCGCGCGTGCAGTTCCTGTACGAGGGCGATGACTTCGAAGCGCTGTTCAACCTGCACCGGCGCGACCTCAACGGCACCGCGCGGCTGTTCCGCGCCAACATCATCGAGCCGGGCAGCAACCGCTTCGTGCCCGGCTTCGACAAGGACAAGGTGTCGCTGGACGGCGTCAACTTCTCCGACCTGGAAACCTGGGGCGGCAGCGCACGCCTGCGCTGGGACTTCGGCGACCTGAGCCTGCACTCGATCACCGGCTACGAAACCCTGGAGTCGCTCAACCGCGGCGACATCGACGGCGGCTACGGCGCGGTGTTCCTGCCCGACTCCGGACCTGGCGTGATCCCGTTCGCCTCCGAATCGGCCGACGGCATCCCCGACCACAAGCAGATCACCCAGGAATTCCGCCTGGAGTCCGACTACGGCGGCCGTTTCGACTGGCAGGCCGGCCTGTTCTGGTACCGCGAGGAGCTGACCATCGACAGCTTCAACTACGACTCGCTGGCGCCGGGCAACCCGCAGGCCGGCCACGCGGTGCAGGAGCAGGAGAACACCGCTTGGGCGGTGTTCGGTTCGGCCGAATACGCCGCCACCGAGCGGCTCAAGCTGCGCGCCGGCGTGCGCTATACCCAGGACAAGAAGGACTTTTCGGCCAGCGTGCTGGAAGCGGCGCCGTTCGGCGCGCCGGTGGGCGGCCCGTACACGGTCGACACCGACGTCGACGATGTCAGCTGGGACGCCAGCGCGGTGTACGAGGTCAACGACGACGTGAACATCTACGGCCGCGTCGCCAAGGGCTTCCGCGCACCGTCGATCCAGGGTCGCCTGCTGTTCGCCGCGGCCGGCGCGCCCAACGGCGGCGTGTCCACCGCCGATTCGGAAACGGTCATCTCCTACGAGGCCGGAATCAAGGCCGAACTGTTCGACCGCCGCGCACGCGTGGGTTTCAACCTGTTCCGCTACCAAGTCAGCGACCAGCAGCTGATCGCGGTCGGCGGCGGCTCCAACATCGCCACCCTGCTCAACGCCGACAAGACCGTCGGCCAGGGCCTGGAGCTGGACCTGGAGGCCTGGCTGGCCGAGGGCCTGCTGCTGACCTGGGGCAGCAGCTTCAACGACACGCGCATCGACGACAGCGGGCTGGCGGTGGCGGTCTGCGGCGGCGGCTGCACGGTCACCGACCCGACGATCAACATCGGTGGTGGCACCTACGCGCTGGTCGACGGCAATTCGCTGCCGCAGGCGCCGGAGTGGATCCACAACCTGACCCTGCGCTGGGGCATCCCGGTCAGCGACGGCGAGCTGTACTTCTTCACCGACTGGGCCTACCGCAGCGAGGTCAACTTCTTCCTGTACGAGTCGCCGGAATTCCGCGGCCGCTCGAGCCTGGAAGGCGGCCTGCGCGTGGGCTACGGCTGGGGCGACGGCGCCTACGACTTCGCCGTGTTCGGGCGCAACATCACCGACCAGACCCGGATCGTCGGCGGCATCGACTTCAACAACCTGACCGGCTTCATCAACGAGCCGCGCACCTGGGGCGCCGAGTTCCGCTGGAGCTTCTGAGTGCATCGACCGGCCGGCGCCCTGCGCGCCGGCCGGTCGCTTCGACCCCGTCTTTCCGTCAATCCAGGAAGCCGTTCCGATGGCGCAATCCCGTCCGCCGCGCTGGTTCGTCGCCGGCGACCTCAACGGCTTCTTCGGCCTGGTGGTCGACAACCTGTCGATCCTCGGCTTCATTGCCCTGGCCCTGGTCGGGATTTTCGGCTTCCCGGCCGAGGTCGTGTACACCCGGATGTTCCCCGGCACCGCGCTGGGCGTGCTGGCCGGCAACCTGGCCTATACCGCGATGGCGCGCCGCCTGGCCACGCGCAGCGGCCGCGACGACGTCACCGCCATGCCGCTGGGCCTGGATGCGCCGACCAGCATCGGCATGGCGCTGCTGGTGCTCGGCCCCGGCTTCCTCGCCTTCCGCCAGCAGGGCCTGGACGAGCAGGCCGCGGCGCTCGCCACCTGGCAGCTGGGCATGGCCTCGCTGGTGGTGATGGGCCTGCTCAAGCTGGTGCTGTCGTTCTGCGGCGACGCGATCACCCGCGCGGTGCCGCGTGCGGCACTGCTCGGCTCGATCGGCGGCGCCGCGCTGACACTGCTCGGTTTCCTGCCCTTGGTCGAGACCCTGCGCTCGCCGGTCGCCGGCCTGGTCACCCTCGGATTGCTGCTGTACGTGCTGGTCGCGCGCGGCCGCCTGCCGGTACGGCTGCCGGGCGTGCTGGTCGCGCTGCTGGTCGGCACAACCCTGTACTACGGGCTGGGCCTGGCCGGGCTGGGCATGCCCGGTTTCGCGCTGCCGCAGGGCGTGACCCTGGCCTTCGCCCTGCCGCTGCCCAATGCCGGTTTCATCGCCGGGTTGCCGGCCACGGTGCCGTACCTGCCGCTGCTGCTGCCGTTCGGCCTGCTGATGGTGGTCGGCGGGATCAACGTGGCCGAGAGCGCGCGTGCGGCCGGCGACGACTACCGCACCCGCGACGTGCTGCTGGTCGAGGCGCTCGCCACGCTGCTCGCCGGCGTCTGCGGCGGCGTTGCACAGACCACGCCGTACATCGGCCAGCCTGCCTACAAGCACATGGGTGCGCGCCACGGCTACACGCTGCTGGCGGGGCTGTTCGTCGGCCTCGGCGGCGTGTTCGGCTACCTGGCCGGGCTGGTGCAGTGGCTGCCGGTGGCGGTGCTGGCGCCGATCATCGTCTATGTCGGCATGGACATCACCGTGCAGGCCTTCCATGCCACCGAGCGCCGGCACGCGCCGGCAGTGGCGCTGGCGTTCCTGCCGTCGATCGCCTACCTGCTGGTGATCAAGCTGGGCAATCCGGCCTGGATCGCGCCGGCGCAGCATGCCGCGCTGTACGCCGCCGGCGACGGGCATGGCCTGGCCGACCTGGCCGCGATCGTGACCCTGGGCAACGGCTTCATCATCACCGCCATGCTGTGGGGCACCGCGCTGGTGGCGATGATCGACGGCCACGTGCGCCGCGCGGCCGGCGCGCTGCTGCTGGCGGCGCTGCTGACCCTGTTCGGCTTCATCCATTCGGTCGATCCGCGCGGCGGCATCTACCTGCCGTGGGCGCTGGAAGGACTGCCGAAGCTGATCGCCTGGCAGTTCGCCGCCGCCTACGCCGCACTGGCGACGCTGCTGGCCTTGCTGTCGGTGCAGAAGCCGGCCATCGCCCGCGACTGACGGCGGGGCGGAACCGGCTTCCTCCCGCCGGCGCGCACCAGCCCGGGGCCGGGCCGGCTGCAGCGGCTGCGGACGAGCGGCGCAAGCCGGTGGAGGAGGGGGCGCCGCGCGCGATGCCGGGCGGCTTATCCTGTGCTCGACCCGCAGCCGCTGCATCCGCATGGCCCAGACCCCCGTCCGTCCGTCGGCCATCGAGCCGACCGTGTTCCAGCAGGTGCTGCGCGCGCCGTTCTTCAACCTGCCCGACAGCCTGCGCGCACTGCATTCGATCCGCGGTCGCGGCGAGTACGCGGGACGGGTCAGCATCGAGCGCGGCGGCAACCTGCTTTCGCGCCTGTGCGGTGCCATCGCCGGGCTGCCACCGGCGATGGCCGATGCACCGCTGCGGGTCGAGTTCATCGCCGACGCGCGCAGCGAGACCTGGCGCCGCAACTTCGGCGGCCGGCCGATGACCTCGCGGCTGAAGTGCCGCAACGGCCTGCTGTGCGAGCGGCTCGGCCCGGTCCAGCTGCGCTTCCTCCTGCATACCGCCGACGGCGCGATCTACTGGAACCTGGCCGGCGTGCGCCTGCTCGGGCTGCTGCCGCTGCCGGTGGCGCTGTTCGGTCCGGTCCAGTGCCGTGAGCGCGAGCAGGCCGGGCGCTACGAATTCCGGGTCGAGGCCGCGCTGCCGCTGCTCGGCCCGCTGATCCGTTACGAGGGCTGGCTCGAGCCGGCCTGAGTCGTGGCGTTTCCTTCCGGTCCGGCGTCCACGGCCGAATCGCCCTGCAGGAATGCCAGCTTGCGTTCCCGTGGCAGGCGCTTGATCGCCCACTCCGCCCGCGACGCCGCGGCGCGGTCGGGATAGGCGCGGCTGGCGAGCATCCGGACCGGCGGATTGGCCCGCGTATAGCGCGCACCGGTGCCGTTGGCGTGGGCACGGAAGCGCGCGTCCAGGTCGTTGGTGATGCCGGCGTACCAGGCGCCGTTGCGGCACAGCAGCAGGTACAGGAACCAGGGCCGGGATTCGGTCATGCCCGCATTATCCAGCCACGACGCCGCGCGCCAGCCAGATCCCGGCCCGCCAGCGCTCGCCGCTCCTGATCTCACGCCCTCTTGAAACGCCTGCGCGCAACCTCATCTCGGTAGCATTGCCGGCACCGCCGGCCACTCTTTACCGAGGGATTCCCCGATGCGGATGGACAAGCTCACCTCGCGTTTCCAGCAGGCGCTGGCCGACGCGCAGTCGCTGGCCGTGGGCCGCGACCACAACCTGCTCGAGCCGGTGCACGTGCTCACCGCGCTGCTCGAGCAGTCCGGCGGCAGCACGAAGCCGCTGCTGGCCCAGGCCGGGGTCAACGTGCCGCTGCTGCGCGAACGCCTGGGCGAGACGCTGGAGAAACTGCCGAAGGTCTCCGGCCAGGCCGGCAACCTGTCGGTCGGCAACGACCTGACCCGCCTGCTCAACCTGACCGACAAGCTGGCCCAGCAGCACGGCGACCAGTTCATCGCCAGCGAGTGGTTCGTGCTGGCCGCGCTGGAGGATGGCGGGGCGGTCGGCCAGGCGCTGAAGGCGGCCGGTGCGAACAAGGCCAAGGTGCAGGCGGCGATCGAGAAGATCCGTGGAGGCGAGAGCGTGCAGTCGGAAAATGCGGAAGACCAGCGCCAGGCGCTGGAGAAATACACCATCGACCTGACCGCGCGCGCCGAGTCGGGCAAGCTCGATCCGGTGATCGGCCGCGACGAGGAGATCCGCCGCACGATCCAGGTGCTGCAGCGCCGGACCAAGAACAACCCGGTGCTGATCGGCGAGCCTGGCGTGGGCAAGACCGCCATTGTCGAGGGCCTGGCCCAGCGCATCATCAACAACGAGGTGCCCGAAGGCCTGCGCGGCAAGCGCGTGCTGTCGCTGGACAT
The DNA here is from genome assembly GCA_017745195.1 of Pseudoxanthomonas sp. Lineage (GTDB taxonomy): Bacteria > Pseudomonadota > Gammaproteobacteria > Xanthomonadales > Xanthomonadaceae > Pseudoxanthomonas. The sequence continues at coordinate 33,320 of JAGHZW010000186.1, forward strand.
GGGCGCGCTGATCGCCGGCGCCAAGTTCCGCGGCGAGTTCGAGGAACGGCTCAAGGCCGTGCTGAATGACCTGGCCAAGAACGAAGGCCAGATCATCCTGTTCATCGACGAACTGCACACCATGGTCGGCGCGGGCAAGGCCGAAGGTGCGATGGATGCGGGCAACATGCTCAAGCCTGCGCTTGCGAGGGGCGAGCTGCACTGCATCGGCGCGACCACGCTGGACGAGTACCGCCAGTACATCGAGAAGGACGCCGCGCTCGAGCGCCGCTTCCAGAAGGTGTACGTCGGCGAACCCAGCGTCGAGGACACCATCGCCATCCTGCGCGGGCTGAAGGAACGCTACGCCGTGCACCACGGGGTGGAGATCACCGATCCGGCGATCGTCGCCGCGGCCACGCTGTCCAACCGCTACATCACCGACCGCCAGCTGCCGGACAAGGCCATCGACCTGATGGACGAGGCCGCCTCGCGGATCCGCATGGAGATCGATTCCAAGCCGGAGGAGCTCGACCGTCTGGAGCGCCGGCTGATCCAGCTGAAGATCCAGCGCGAGATGCTGAAGAAGGAGAAGGACGAGGCCAGCAAGCAACGCCTGGCCGACCTGGAAAGCGACATCGACAAGCTCGGCCGCGAGTTCTCCGACCTGGACGAGGTCTGGAAGTCGGAGAAGGCCGCGCTGCAGGGCGCGACGAAGATCAAGGAGCAGATCGAAGCGGCGCGGCTGGAGCTGGAAGCGGCGCAGCGCCGCCAGGACTACGCCAAGATGAGCGAGATCCAGTACGGCACGCTGCCGTCGCTGGAAAAGCAGCTAGCTGCCGCGCAGGAAGCCGAGCAGAAGGAATTCAGGCTCGTCCAGGACCGCGTGACCGACGAGCAGATCGCCGAGGTGGTCGCGCGCTGGACCGGCATCCCGGTCAGCCGGATGCTGGAAGGCGAGCGCGAGAAGCTGCTGCGCATGGAAGCGGACCTGGGCCGGCGCGTGGTCGGCCAGGAAGAGGCGATCCGGGTGGTGTCCGATGCGGTGCGCCGCTCGCGTGCAGGCCTGTCCGATCCGAACCGGGAGCGGTTCGGGTGCGCGCGGGCGCTCGAACGCTTCCAGTCGCGTGCGGA
>JAGHZW010000187.1:0-1185 GCA_017745195.1 Pseudoxanthomonas sp.
GCCCGACCAGCACCAGCGGCGTCTGCAGCTTCGCGGCCGAAACCAGCGCGGCGAGCCGGGCTACGGGCCGCACCTGGATCGGGACAACGACGGCGTCGGCTGCGAGCCCTACCGCGGGCGCTAGGGCGGAAAACGGAGCCGGGGCGCGCTCCAATGGCGTAGCGCCAGTGACAGCCAGCTTGGATGCGGGGTGAGCCTCGAGTTTGCCGCTGCCCCAGGTGGGCCGCGCAACTGGACCCGAGATGGGTGGATCTTCGTTGGCGTCGGAGTCCCGAACCCGGAGCGCCGAGTTCCGGGCTCCATCGTCCGAGTTCCGGACTCGACGCGCCGAGCTCTGAACTCCATCGTCCAAGCTCCGGACTCGACGCGCCGGGCTCCGGACTCCATCGCCCGAGCTCGGGAGTCGGCGCACCGAGCTCGGAACTCCGTTACCCGGGCTCCAGGCTCGGACCGCCGAGCCCGGAACCCGGCCATCCGAGCTTTTTGCTCGGCGTGTGAGGCAAAAAGACCTGTTCTGTGGATAACCCCGGCGTGCGGGCGGTTCCACGGGGTTTCCGGCGTCAAAGTTCCACGATCGGGAGCCTGCCGTGGAACCGGACCCCGGCCGAAGTGAGCCCGGCGATCGACCCGGGGCATTCCTCGTTGCCTGTTCCCTGCCGCTGCTCGCCCCCCGCGGTCCGGTGGCGACGAGGACGGCCTTACCGCCTGGCCTGCAGCCGCAGGTCGATGCACTGGTAGTAGATGTCGTTGGCATCCTCGGCGGACGGGTCGTACGGCGACTTGGACTGTTCGGTCATCAGCTGGATGATCTGCAGGGTGCAGTTCTCGCACTCCACGTCCGGCAGTTTGACCTGCGCCGAATAGCGCTTGCCGCTCGGGGTGTCGTCGTGGCGGCCGAAGTCGTCGACCAGCACGGTGGCGTTGTTGTAGAAGTCGCCGTCGCCGCAGTTCGGTTCGCCCACCGCGCAGGCGCGGCCCGCGGGCGCGATGCTCGCCGGGTTGCGGAAGTCGTCGTCGCCATCGTTGTCGAAGGCGATGCGGTAATAGCCGGGGTGGCCGACGTATTCGACCCAGGACACGTCGATCGTCTCGCCGGGCGCGTAGGTCTGGACCTTCTCGCCGCGCGTGCTGTCCGGGCGTCCACACGGCGCGCAGGTTCGATCCGGAAGGCGCCTATATCGCACG
>JAGHZW010000187.1:1218-3719 GCA_017745195.1 Pseudoxanthomonas sp.
TCTCCCTCCCGCCGTGGGTTGCCGGCATCGGCGTTGCAGCGATTCGGGTTCGCCCGCGGGCTCGCGCGGTCACGCCGCGCCGGAATGCCCGGCGCTGTCTTCCGCCACCTCCGCCGCGAACCGGCGCAGGCAGCGGGCCATGTGGCTGGGATGCGCGAACCCGGCTTCCAGCGCGACGTGCGTGCGGCTCATCCGGCCGTCGCGCAGCAGGGCCTGCGCGCGCCGCACCCGGCGCAGCAGCACGAACTGGTGCGCCGGCATGCCGACCGTCTGTCTGAACAGCGACTTGAAGTGCGACACGCTGTAGCCGGCGAGCCCGGCCAGTTCGGCCAGGGTCAGGTCCTGGTCCAGGTGCGCTTCGATGTAGTCCAGCACCTGGCGCAGGCGCCACGCGGGCAAGGCACGGCCCGGCGGCGGCGATGCCGGCCGGCATGATCCGAGCACGAGCAGGCGCGCGGCCAGGGCCGAGGCCAGGCTGTCGGCGAACAGGCGTCCGCCCGGATGACCGTCGCGCGCTTCGGCCTTCATCATCCAGCCGATGCGCTCGATATGCGCGTCGCGGATGTGGATCGCCGGCGCCAGCGCGTCCCCATGCAGGGTCATGCCCATCGCCGAGGCAGCGTCGTGGAGCATGGCCGGCGACAGCCGCAGCAGCAGCGAGGTGGCCGGACGCGACACGATCCAGCGCGTGCTGGAGCCGGCCGGCACCACGCAGAACTGGCCGTGCAGGCGCACGCCGTTGCGTTCGTGGCGGTCCCAGCGGTACGACACCGGTACCGGCGCGCCCAGGTGCAGGCACAGCACGTGGCGGTGGTCCACCGGCGAGGGGAACACTCCCTCCGGCACCGGCGAGACCAGCGCGTCCAGCAACGGCAGCCCGCCGCGCGCATCGCCTGCCATGGCGTCGTGCGAAGGCGGCGGATAGCAGGCCGGCCGGGGGTGCATGCCGGCATTGTCATTCGCGATGCCGGCCCGGGTATGTGCCGGAAATCATCCCCTCCTGTGGGGAATCGGCCGTTTGTGCTCGCCGGGACCGGCGGCAGCGGAGACGCTGCGCTTCCGCCTCCCGCACCGGTCATGGAGATCGACATGAAGCTGCAAGCCACCCGTCCACCCGCCCGCGTGCGGGCCCTGTGCTGCGCGCTGCTCCTGGCCGCGGTCGCGCCGCTCGCCGGCGCCGCCGCTGCGCCCGCGCCCGCCGCCGAGATAGGCCGGACCAGCGAGATCGACCACGCCCTGCTGTGGGGGCGCACGATCGACCAGGTCAGTTCGGTCATGGCGATGCGGCTGGGCTTCCAGGTCCGGCCCGGCCGCGACACCGACGGCGTGGCCAATCGCTACGTGCGCTTCGCCGACCGCAGCTACCTGGAACTGTTCGGCATCGAGCGGGCCGACGCGCGGATGGATCCGGGCATGCAGGCCGACCAGGCCTCGCTGCACGGCGGCCCCGGTGCGCGCACCTTCGGCCTGCGCTCGTCGATCCTGGAGCGCGCACACGCGTTGCTGCAGGAAGGAGGCTTCGCGCCGACGCCGATCTTCAGCGCAGCGCCGAACGATCCCGATGGCGACGGGCCGTCGAAGCCGCCGCGCTGGCGCCTGTTCGCGTTCGAGCGGCCGGCCTTGTCCAGCCATCTGTTCTACATCGACTACGCCACCCTGGAAGCGACGCCGGCGCGCGTTGTCGACACCGCCGTCGCCTACGAACAGCCCAACGGCGCACGCGCGCTGAGCGGCATCTGGCTGCTCTCGGCCGATGCCGATGCCGACCGCAGGCAGCTGGAGCGGATGGGTTTCGGCGGCGCCACGCCGGTCCGGTTTGCGCAGGTCGCCGCGCGCGGCTACTGCATTCCGGTCGGGAACAGGCAGCTGCTCGCCCTGCAGCCGGACGGTCCCGGCATCGCCGCGCATGCCCTGCACGCCGGCGGCCCGCAACTGCTGGGCGTCAGCATCGAAGTGCAGGTGTTGCGCGCGTGGCCCGGCGGTCGCGGATCGGATTCGCGTCCGGCTTGAAACCAGGGGAAGGCGCGCGCGCGTCCTGTCGCGGGCGGACACGGAGACGACGTGGGCAGCGCACGGCCTGAGCGTGGCCACGATGGATCGGGACGACGGACACGGCCCTCACGTTGCCGATGCACCGCCGCACCTAGGCTCGACATTCCGCTGCAGGGATCGACGCCCATGGTCAGGCAACGCAGATCGCGCAAGGCGGCTGCCCAGCTGGTCGAACTCGGGATCGCTGCGCCGCAGGTGGTCGCGCACCGGCTGGTGCGCATGGCCGGTGCCGGATCGCAGCTGTCGGCCCGCGACCGGCGCGAGTTCGTCGGCATGGTGGTGGAGAAGCAGACCGCTTTCGCCGAGGCGTGGATGGCGATGTGGGTCGAGGGCTGGCAGGCGCAGCAGCGCTGGTGGTTGGCGTGCCTGGGCCAGGTGCCCTCGGCATCGCAACACGCCGCGCACATGCGCCAGGCCTGGGAGCAGGTGGCCGCGCGCGGGATCTCGCC
>JAGHZW010000187.1:3781-5928 GCA_017745195.1 Pseudoxanthomonas sp.
GGCATGGCCCTCGGAATCGCCGAACCAGCCACCCTGACCGGCGGTGGCCAACGCGCGGCATCTGTCGCGCCGGCACTGAAGTCTGCCGGCAGGCCTGCGGACCCACCGGCGGCGAAGCCAGGCCGCCGCCCGGACCGGGTGCTTACGGGTGCCGGTTCCGGTGCGGCGTGAAGCGCGGATGCGAACGCCCCCTGCAGCGCCACCCAGTCCCTGCAGCGCGGCGACGCGAGAAAAAAGAAGGGCCTCGCAATGCGAGGCCCTCCTGCCGCTGCGGTTGACGACGGGCTCAGCGGTCGCGCCCGGAGCGCGAGCTGTAGCGGTCGTCATCGCGACGGCTCTCCCAGCCGCGTTCGGCCGCGCGGGCATGGCCCTCGGAATCGCCGAACCAGCCACCCTGACCCTGGCCGCGACCGCCGGCCGAGCGGCCGCGATCGTCATCGGAGCGCGAGTCATCGGAGCGCGAACGGCTGGAACGGCCGCCGCGGTCGTCGTCATCGTCGTCGCGACGGCCTTCCCAGCCGCGCCGCGACGCTTCGGAATGGCCTTCGGAGTCGCCGAACCAGCCGCCTTGGCCCTGGCCACGGCCGCCGGCCGAGCGGCCACGGTCGTCATCGGAGCGCGAGCGGCTGGAGCGGCCGCGGCCGTCGTCATCGTCGTCGCGACGGCTTTCCCAGCCGCGCCGCGACGCTTCGGAATGGCCTTCGGAGTCGCCGAACCAGCCGCCCTGGCCGCGACCGCGATCGGAGTAGTCGTCACCGCCGCGGCCATAGCGGCTGCTGCCACCGCGGTCGTCGTCGCGCGAGCGGCTGGAACGGCCGCCGCGGCCGTCGTCATCGTCGTCGCGACGGCCTTCCCAGCCGCGTTCGGCGGCGCGGGCGTGGCCTTCCGGATCGCCGAACCAGCCCTGTCCCTGGCCGCTGCGCGAGGAGCCGCGATCGTCGGAGCGGTAGCGGCTGTAGCCGCCGCGGTCATCGTCGTCGCGTCCCCGGCTGTAACGCCCGCGGTCATCATCGTCGCGCCCGCGGCTGGAATAGCCGCGGTCGTCGTCGCCGTTGCGGCCGCCGCGCATCGAGGAGCGGCCATTGTCGTCGTCGCGGGAACGGCCGTAGCGGCGGTCGTCGTCGTCGCGCGAGCGGCCGGACTGGCCGCGGTCATCGCTCACGAAACGGCCCTGTTCGTCGCGGTCCTGGTTGAATCGTGCCATGTTGCTTTCTCCGTGTTCAAAGTAGGTTTCGATGCCGAGCGAGCGGGGCGTCGGGGGATGCGTCCGGCGCGTCTGCGCCGCGCTTTCCAGCTCCTGCTTGCGAACGCGTATGCGTCGCCCCAACTCGAACATGTCCAGGCCCGCCGACGCGGCCTTCGCGAAGATCCCGACGCTCGGCTTCTCTTCTTCGCTGACATGCATGCGGATGTATTCGCTCAGCACCTTGACCTTGGCATCGTGGAACGGCGCCTCCGGGTCGGACTCGAGCAGTTCCTCGATCAGGATGCCGGCGCTGTCGTGCTCGACCTGCGCCTCGTCCATCAGCGCGGTGTCGATCCCGCGCTCGCGGCAGGCCGGATAGAACAGCTCGTCTTCAAGTCGCGAATGGATCGACAGCGCGGTGCAGATCTGCCCGGTCAGGCGCTGCTTCTCTTCGTTCGAGCCGGCGTTTTCATACTGGTCGAACAGCTTGTCCACCGCGCGGTGGTCGGCCTTCAGCAGGGCGATCGCATTGGTTCCGGGCGAGGCGTCACCGGTCGCCGTGGTGGCGGTCTGCTGGGCCTGGTCCTGGTTCTGGTCCTGCGCGACGGCGGTCTTCGCCACAGCGGTCTTCGCGGTGGCGGCGCCGGCTTTCTTCTTCGCCATGCCGGTCTTCTTCGCCGCGCCGGTCGTGCGTGCAACTTTCTTCTGCATGTTCCTGCCTCCGGTACCGAGGTCGAAGCGGGCGGCGGGTCGCCGTGCCCTGGAGTTCGATGCATCGGATCTCGTGGCGAACCTACGCGGCCCGGCGTGGACAAGCGGTCGGGAGGGCGGCGAAAAATTTGCACAGGCCGGGCCATGTTTTCAGTGGCGTTGTGCGCGAGGTGCGGCAGCTGGGAACTTCCCGCCACGGCCGGCGTCGGCGGGTGCAGGCGCGGTCGGTCATCGCCCTGCAACCAGCGAC
>JAGHZW010000187.1:5933-9341 GCA_017745195.1 Pseudoxanthomonas sp.
AAGGTCGGTGGTACCCGAGGGCGTGCAGGGCATGAAGGTCGGTGGTACCCGCGTGCTGATCATCCCGCCGACCCTGGGCTACGGTGCGCGCGGCGCCGGCGGCGTGATCCCGCCCAACGCCACCCTCAAGTTCGAGGTGCAGCTGCTCGGCACCTGAGCCGGCGCGGCCGGCCGCCGCCCGGGGTCGGGCCTGATTCGTGCTCTACTCGGCGCCGGGGACACGGGAAGCCGGGCGCGCGCGCGTTCCCGGCCCGTTCCCCGGCGTTCGCATCCGCGGATCCAGAACTCCAGAACACATCCAGACACAGGAGCTGTCGCCATGGGCAACACAGCACTTCTCGTCGGACGCGCCGGGCTGGCGTTGATGTTCATCGTTTCGGGTTGCATGAAGATCGCCGGCTACGCCGGCACGCAGGGCTACATGGAAACCGCGGGGCTGCCGGGAGCGCTGCTGCCGGCGGTGATCGCGCTGGAGCTCGGCGGTGGCCTGGCGATCCTGCTGGGCCTGTACACGCGCGGGATCGCCATCGCACTGGCGCTGTTCTGCCTGGCCAGCGCGGCGCTGTTCCACCACGACCTGGCCGATCCGAACCAGTTCAACCACCTGCTGAAGAACATCGCCATTGCCGGTGGCTTCATCGTCCTGGCCGCGGCCGGCGCCGGCCGCTTCAGCGTCGATGCGATGAAGGCCCGCCGCGCGGGCTAGGCGCGAAGCCGGAACCGGGGCAGGGCGCGTTGGCTGGCCCTGCCCCTTTTCGTGGCGGTGCCTGCCCGCTGCCCGCGCAACGCGCTCCGGCAACCGAAGCGGACTGCCTTGCGACGCATGCATCGACCGGCCGGCGTCGCGGCCCGGCCGACCGGGACTTCGCGTTCTGGACTATGTCCACGACGACGGGCTGGCCATGCGACTGCGGCTGCGACTGCTCTGGGTGTTCCTGCGCTCGTTCTTGTGCGCGCGCCTGGGCGTGCTGGACGAGTCGGTCCTGCCGTTCACGGTCCTGCCCAACGACGTCGATATTTCCAGGCTCACCGACGACCGTTACCTGGCCATCGCCGACCTCGGGCGCATCGACCTGGCCCTGCGGGTCGGCCTGCGCACGACCCTGGTGCGCCAGCGCTGGACGCCCATCGCCACGCTGGCCGCGGTGCGCTATCGCCACCCGCTGCGCCTGTTCCAGCGCTACCGCCTGCGCACGCAGGTCCTGTGGTGGGACGAGTCGGCGTTCTACCTGCGCCAGGTGTTCGAGCGCGGTGGACGCGTGCAGGCGACCGCCTACCTGCGCGCGACGTTCCTCGGGGCGCACGAGACCGTCGATCCCGCGACGGTGCTGGCGCACGTGCGCGAACCGGTCGATCGGCCGCGCATGCCCGAGGTGATCCCGCAGCTGCAATCGCTGGCCGAAGCGATACACCGGGAGCAGCTCGACGGCGACCGCGTCGCGACGCCGCTGGAGGGCTCGCACGCGGCAGGAAGACAGTAACCGTGCGCCGGGTTGGCCAACGTCCTTCGGCGTGCTGCAGGAGGGCGGATTCGGCCACGTGCGCCGCGGAGACGCCGTTCAACCTGGCGGTCGAGGCGCCGGCCTGACGTCGCCAGTCCGGCGGGTGGTGGTCGGCGCGCGGGTTACGGGCCTGCATTCCGTCGCCGCCCTCCGCGGATCGCGGTCACGCCGCCTCGAGCAGCGCGATCTGCGCCATCGCATCCGCGACCGCGCGGGTGGCGATGTCTTCGCCGATCTTCGTGCCCTCGGCGCGGATGACCTCGAAGCGGGTGACGCCGAGGAAGCCGAAGAACGCGCGCAGGTAGGTTTCGTGGTGCTCGGCGGCGGCGGCCGGGGAGCCGGCGCTGTAGATGCCGCCGCGCGCGGAAGCGACGATCACGCGCTTGTCGCCGAGCAGGCCCTGCACACCATCCGGTCTGTAGGAGAACGTCTTGCCGGGCACGGCGATCGCATCGAGCCAGGACTTCAGCTGGGTGGGCACGCTGAAGTTGCACATCGGCGCGCCGAGCACGATGGTATCGGCGGCCAGCAGTTCGTCCACGGCCTGCGCGACCCGGCAGGCGTCGACGGGCGCGTCCACGTGCGAGGCCGGTGGTGGTTGCTGCAGGGCGGCGGCCACGTCCGCGGAGAACTGCGGCAGCGGATCGCGGGCGAGGTCGCGGTAGACCACGGTGTTGTCGCCGGCGGCGGCAAGACGTGCGGTGATGGCCGCGGAGAGCCGGCGGCTGATGGAAAGTTCGCCCTGGATGCTCGAATCGATGTGGAGGATGTTCACTGCGCGTGTTCCATGTGGGGAAGGCAGGGTTTCGATGGAACGCCCTGATCGCGCAGAAACTAGGGGCGTATAGTCGCCGCCACAAGAAGGATGATTTTCCATACCCAGTATGTCCGACCATACCGCCACCGCCTGTCCTCCTCCTGCTTCGGACATCGCCGGACTCAACGCGCAGGTCAGGGAAGCGTTCGCGGTGTTCGGCGGCAAGTGGAAGCTGGAGATCCTGTGGGTGCTCAGCCAGCGCATGCACCGCTTCAACGAACTGCGTCGCGCGATCCCCGGCGTCACCCAGCACATGCTGACCGCGCAGCTGCGCGAGCTCGAACAGGACGGACTGGTCGAGCGCACGATCCATCCGGAAGTCCCGCCTCGGGTGGAATACCGGATCACCGCCGAAGCGCTGCGCCTGGAGCCGGTGTTCTCGGCGATCTTCACCTGGATGCGCGAGCGGCCATCGCGGATCGCAGAGGATGGCGGCCGCTGATGTCGTCGGTGCCGCGGACGATCATCGGCTGTCCAGCCGCGGAGTAGTCTGGCCCCATCCCGAGAGGCCCTGCGACCGATGAAAGCCTTCTCCCGCGTCATCCTGGTCCTGCTGGTGCTGTTCAGCGCGCTGCATGCGTTCGACTTCATCACCAACGGGCAGAAGCTGCAGAGCGCGCTGGCCTCGCTCGGGTTCGGGCTGATGGCCTACGGGTCGTGGTGCGAGGAGCGGCGCGGCGGCACCGACGATGCGCCGGCGGTGCGCGACCGCCGGGCGCGGGGGGTGTCGATGCTCGGCATGGTGCTGGTCACCGCGTACTTCGTGCTGCGCTTCACCGGGCCCTGAAGCGGGGGCGGCACAATGGCGCCTCCAGTCCACGGCTGCAGCCGGCGGAGCGCCTCCATGTCCAAATACCTGATCTCGTTCCCGAGCAAGGCGATGACCGTGCCCGCCGACCAGCTGGAAGAAGTGGGCAATGACGCGGCCGCGGTGATCGAGGCGGCCAAGGTCGCCGGCGTCTACGTGTTCGCCGGTGGCATCGACGAATCGGTGCCGCCGGTGCGGGTGTCGGCCGACGGCACGGCCACCGCCGGCGGCTATCCATGGGCGCCGACGCTCGATGGCGGCTTCGCCGTGCTGGAACTGCC
>JAGHZW010000187.1:9349-39383 GCA_017745195.1 Pseudoxanthomonas sp.
GGGCGGCTATCCATGGGCGCCGACGCTCGATGGCGGCTTCGCCGTGCTGGAACTGCCCACGCGCGAGGACGCCATCGCCTGGGCCGCGCGCATCGCCCGCGCCTGCCGCTGCGAGCAGGAGCTGCGCGTGTTCGGCTTCGATCCGCGGTCCTGAGGCGGCCAGCGGCCGGTGGCCGCCATCGGCTGGACGACAGTCGCTACCATCGGCGGCGGGGCGCGCCCTGCAGGTGCGTCGCCTGAGGCAGTTGCGACCGGGTAGCCGGACCGGGCCGGGTCGCGCAGGGGAATCCAACCAATCGTCCGCAGCAGAGGCCGGTCGCGCCGCGACCGGCGGGGCGCCTGCGGTCGTCCGTCCGTCGAGGGAGCAATGGCTGCAGTCATGCGCGTGATGCTGGTCCTGGGTGCCGTCGTGTGCGGCGCGGCCGCGCTGCCGGCACGTGCCGCCAAACCCGCCGCCGTCCACCCCGACCGCAGCGGCCTGGCCTGGACCGGCCGCTGCGCGCTCGACGGCGTGCGTGGCGAGCGCTGGGCGCTGCAGACCGATGGCCCGATCCGCTCCTCGCCGGCGCTGGCCGGCGCGCTGGTGCTGGTGGGCAGCGACGATGGCGTGCTCTACGCGGCCGATCGCCACAGCGGCGCGTTGCGCTGGCGCGCGCCGCTGGGATCGCCGGTGACCGGTTCGCCCACCGTCGATGGCGACCGCGTGTTCGTCACCACCGCCGGCAACCGGCTGTGGGCGCTGGCGGTGGCCGACGGCACGCCGTTGTGGTCGGCCGATGGCGGCGCGCACGCGCCGCTGCGCGGCGCTTGGGACCTGTTCGCCTCCACGCCGCTGCGGGTCGGCCGCAACATCGTGTTCGGATCCTCCGATGGCACGATCCGCGCGGTGGATCGCGACAGCGGCAAGGCGGCCTGGACGTTCGACGCCGGCGAACCGGTGCGCTCCTCGCCCAGCGCCTGGCCCGGCGGTTTCGTGGTCGGCGGCATGGGCGGCCACGTGTTCAACATCGGCAACGACGGCCGTTTGAAGTGGAAGGCCGACACCGACGGCGTGCGCCACGATTTCGACCGCGACGGCTACGACCGCACCGCGGTGCAGGCCTCGGCCGCGATCGTCGATGACCTGGTGGTGATCGGCGGTCGCGACGGCACGCTGTACGGCTTCGACCTGGCCAGCGGCGCGCAGCGCTGGAAACTGGAAACCGGCACCTCGTGGATCGTGGCCACGCCGGTGGTGCGCGATGGCCGCGTGCTGTTCGGCAGCTCCGACGGCGCCTTCGTCGCCGCGGTGGATCGCCGGGGCGTGCAGCAGTGGAAGACGCCGGTCGGCGACAACGTGCTGGCCTCGCCGCTGGCCTGCGGCGACCAGACCGTGTTCGCGACGTTCCAGGGCCGGCTGGTCGCGCTCGATGACGAAGGCCGTGTGCGGTGGCGCTACGGGCACGGCGGCAAGATCGTGTCCTCGCCGGCGAGCGACGGTGAATCCCTGTTCTACGGCCGCGACGACGGTCGCCTGGTCGCCACCGCGCTGGTCGGGCCCGGTGCGCCGGCGCGCGCGTTCTATTTCGACGAGCAGCCCGGTGCCTGGCGCTGGTCGCACGCCGACCTGGCCGAAGCGCGCGAACGCCTGCAGGCGGCCGGTTACACGCCGCTGGGCTGGGACACGCTCGCCGCCCACCTGCAGGCACCGCAGCCGGGCGTGGTGGTGTTCCTCACCGACCACCTGCCCGCGGCAGTGCTCGGCGATGCCGGCGCCTCGCCGCTGCGCAGCTTCCTCCAGCGCGGCGGCAAGGCGGTGTGGACCGGCTTCCTGCCCGGTGGCGTGCGTTACGACGCGCAGGGCAATCCGGGGCCGGATGCGGAGCGGCCACGGCAGCTGCTGGGCCTGGCCTACGAGGCCGGTGCGATCCCGACCGACCTGCGCGCGACCGCCACCGCCGAGGGCCTGCGCTGGGGCCTGCGTCCGTGGACGGTGGCGACCCTGTCGGTCGATCCGGCTACGGTCGACGAAGTGCTCGCGCTCGATGTCGATGGCCGCGCCACCGCCTGGCGCAAGCGTTTCAGCGAGCGGCCCTATGCCGGCTTCGTGCAGCTGTGGAGCCAGGAAGGCTATCCGCCCGACATCGACGAACTGATGCGGGTGGCCGAGGCGGGCGGCTACTGACGTCCACGACACGACCCACGTCCATCCGACACGCAGGACCTCCACACAAAAACCCCAGGGATCGCAGCGCATGGAAATCGCCTTCCTCGACGACGAAGCCGCCATCGACCGCAGCTACGCACTGATGGCGCGGCTGCGGCCGCGCCTGTCGCGCGGCGACTACCTCGCCGCGGTGTCGCGGCTGATGGCCGCCCATGGCTACCGTCTGGTCGGCCTCCACGACGACGGCCTGCGCGCGCTGGCCGGGATCCGCATCGGTGAGTGGCTGCACACCGGCCGCTACCTGGAGGTCGAGGACCTGGTCACCGCCGAGACCGACCGTTCGCGCGGTTACGGCCGTGCGCTGCTGGGCTGGATCGCCGGCTACGCGCGCCAGCAGGACTGCCGCCAGCTGCGCCTGGTCTCCGGCGTGCAGCGCGTCGACGCGCACCGCTTCTACCAGCGCGAAGGCATGGCCTGGGAAGCCAAGTATTTCTCGATGGACCTGGCCTGAGCCAGGGCGATTCCGCGCCGTCTTCGCCGATGCGACACTGTGCCACCACGACGTCCACCGATGCTGCAGGGAGGTAGCCATGGAAGAACCGATGGACACGATTGCCCCCACCGTCACCGCTCCACGGGACGCGTCGTCGCGGCTGGTCTGGGGGCTCGCCGCGGGTATCCTCGTGCTTGGCCTGATGCTGTTGAACCTCGAATCGATCGGACGCCTGGTGCTCGGCGCCCACGGTGCGCCGCGTGCGCGCGAACTGGAGCAGGCGCAGGGCGGGCGCGAGCGTGCGGTGGCGCAGGTCGCCGCCGGCGATCAGGCGGTGCCGCCTGCGCCCGCCACCCCTGTGGCCGAGGTGGTGATGGCGCCGTCCGCCGGGGCGACCACTACCGCACCGGCTGCATCGCCCGCATTGCCCGCACCCGCCGCGCCACCGCTGGAGCGGTTGTATCCGGCGCCCGTGACCGCGCCGGCGGCCGCGGTACGGCCGGCGGCCACGCCACCGGCATCGGCGCCCGCCGTGAGCCGCCCCGCACCCGACGGCCGCGCCGGACTGGTCATGCTGGTGCGTTCGGGCGCGCTGCGCCCGGCTTCGGGCAACGATCTGGCCCGGTGGAAGGCGCGTTACGCATCCACCAACCCACGCCCGGCGGCTGCGGATTTCGACGAATGGACACGGAGAATGCCCGTCTACGAGATCGTGGGCGACATGACCTTCCCCGAGGGACTCGGCGGCGCCAACGCGGCGGTGTTCCTGCTCGGCGAGCGCGCACCGTATCCGGCCGGCGACCCGGGCCATTCGGTGATCCTCGACATGGCCAGTGGCAGCTGCATCGGCGTGACCTGCGGGATGCTGCTCGACGACTGAGCGGCGAGCCGGCGGAGCGGCGCTTCGCCGCCGCATCCGTATGCGGTCCGCGTCGGTGCCGCTGCCGGATGTGCCGGTGCGGCGCCTGCGTGGACCGTCGCGGCAGCCGCACGATCGGCGCTGTCGATTCCGGCTACGCTGCCGCGTCGAATGGGTGAACCCACCGGAGCGCGCCATGGCCAGCCACGTCGATTCCGCTGCACTGCCCGACCGCAACTGGCCGCTGGTCGCCGCCGGCGCGGTGCTGGGCTGCGTCGGCATCGGTGCGCTGTTCTCGCTGGCGGTGCTGCTGCAGCCGATGGGCACGGCCACCGGCTGGTCGCGCACCGGCCTGTCGGCGGCGATGACCCTGGCGTTCCTGGCCAGCGGTTTCGCCGGTTTCGGCTGGGGCGCGCTGAGCGACCGGATCGGGCCGCGGCCGGTGGTGCTCGCCGGCTCGGTGCTGCTCGGCCTGGCCCTGCTGCTGGCCAGCCGCGCGACCACGCTGCTGCAGTTCCAGCTGGCGTTCGGTGGCCTGCTCGGCGTGGCCGTGGCCAGCTTCTTCGCGCCGGTGATCGCGGCCACCGCGGCCGCGTTCGAGCGCCGCCGCAACCTGGCCGTGTCGCTGGTCTCGGCCGGCGTCGGCGTGGCGCCGATGACGATGTCGCCACTGGTGGCCTGGCTGCTCACCCACGTCGGCTGGCGCGAGACGCTGCTGGTGCTCGGCCTGCTGGCGTGGGCGCTGACCCTGCCGGCGGCGTGGTTCGTGCGCGCCGCGCCGATGCCGGCGGTTGCGGCGGCCGATGGCGCACCCGCGGCGTCGATGAGCATGGCCCAGGCGCTGCGCTCCACGCCGTTCATCGTCCTGGCGCTGGCGTTCTTCGCCTGCTGCGCGGCGCACTCCGGGCCGATCTTCCACACTGTCAGCTACGCGGTCGGTTGCGGCCTGCCGGTGACCACGGCGGTGACCATCTACAGCATGGAAGGCGCGGCCGGACTCGGCGGGCGCCTGCTGTTCGGCGTGCTCGGCGACCGCTTCGGCGCCAAGCCCGTGCTGGTCACCGGACTGGCGGTGCAGGCGGTGGCGGCGGTGTCGTACCTGGCGGTGGACCAGCTCGGCGGCTTCTACGCGGTGGCGCTGGTGTTCGGGATGGCCTACGGCGGCACCATGCCGCTGTACGCGTCGCTGGCGCGCGAGGCGTTCCCGCCGCGGATCCTCGGCGGGGTCATCGGCGCGATGACCCTGCTCTCCGGCTTCGGCATGGCGCTCGGTCCGCTGTTCGGCGGCTGGCTGTTCGACCGCTACGGCAGCTATGCGTGGATGTACGCCGGCTCGCTGATGCTGGGACTGGCGGCGGCGGGGATCGTCACCCGCTTCCCGCGCACGGCGCGGCCCGGCGGCACGGGCGGACGCACCGCCGAGCCGGTGGCCGCGCTCGACCCGGGCCGTGCCGCAGCCGGTTGAGGGGGGCGCGGCGGCCGACTGCCAAGCGGTTGCAGCAGAAATCAAAAAAGCACTGAACACTCCGCACGGGGAGGGTGCCTGGCGGGCACGGCGTGGCGACATCGCCGACGTGCCGCGAAAACGGGTACGAACAGGCACGAACAGATGCGGAGAAGACCGGGTCTGGTGACGCCACCGGTCGACGCCCGCGAAGCACGCGCTTCCCGGTTGCCGATGCACGCAAAGCAGAACTGGAAGACCGTCGCGGCCGTTGCTTCATCCGCGATCCGGCATGGCCGGCGCGGAACGGACGAGGGCCGTTCCTGGCATGGACCGCCATGCCGCATCGTGGGAGGGGAATCCATGAAGTCGCTGACTGTTCTTGCCGCCGTGTCGCTGTTGCTGTCGTGGACGCCGCCGGCGCGCGCCGGCAATCCGCTCGATGGGCTGATCTCCAATCGTGGTGCGGCCACCGTCGAATACGAGCGCGCCGTCGGCAGGCATGCCGAATTCGTGCGCCTGACCGAGGCGGCGCCGTCGGCCGGGGTGGCGGTGTCGGTGGTGGCCGACCTGCCCGGCCAGGCCGGGCAGAAGGTGGCGGCGGCCTATGTCGAAGGCCTGCGCAAGGCGCTGCCGCAGGCATCGCTGGCCTCGGCCCGTGATGCATCGCCGCCGCAGTTCGTGGCCGAGATCGGGCTGTCGGCGAGCGAAGGCCGGCAGGGCCAGGCCGAGAAGCAGATCATGGCCGGCCAGGGCACGACCTGCATGCAGGTCGAGAAGAAGCTGCAGTGCACCGAGACGGCGCCGGCGCCCAACCCGCTCGGCAAGAAGAACGGCTCGATGATCAACCCGGAAATCACGGTGAAGATCCGCTTCTACCGCCACGACCTGGACGACAGTTCGGCCGCGCCGGTGACCGTGTTCGAGGATGCGTATTCGGTCAGTTACGTGGAAACCGAATGCTCCGACCCGGCGCTGGCCGCGGCGACGGTGGCACGCCTGCTCGGCGAGTCGGTGATGACCAGCCGCGCGGTCAACATCAGCTTCCCGACCACGCCGCGGCAGCTGGGCTGCAATCCGAAGACCTGAGCGGCAGCGGGGCTGGCCGGGCGGCAGCATCGCCCTGCCGGCTGGCCGGGCTATTCGCCGGTCCGGAACCGCAGCGTCAGTCCCTTGAGGAAATTGCGCAGGACCTGGTCGCCGGCAGGCCGGTAGTTGCCGTGCCCAGGCTGGCGGAACAGCGCGGTCATCTCCGGCTTGCCGAGCGGGAAGCCGGCGCTGGCGAAGATCTCGTGCATGTCCACGTCCTTGAGCTGGAACGCCACGCGCAGCTTCTTCAGCACCAGGTTGTTGGTGATCCGCTTCTCCACCGGGCGTGGCGGCTGGCTTTCGTCGCGGCCGCGGAAGTACACCACCAGGCCATCGAGGAAATGCGCCAGCACGCGGTCGCTGCAGGCGACCATGCCCGCTTCGCCTTCCTTCTTCAGCAGGGCGGGGATGTCGGCCTTGTCGAGTGGGAATTCCGGGTCGGCCAGCCGTGTGATCTCCACGACCCTGGTGTCGCTCAGGTCCAGCATGTAGCGGATGCTGCGCAGCACATCGTTGTTGATCATCGGAATGCTCCGCGCGCCGCAATCGGCCAGCAGGGCGCGCAGTCTACGCCTGCGGCGGCCGCTGCGCCGGCTCCGCCCCGGCCTTCGCCCCGATCATCGCGCAATGCGGACCGCATCCGGACCGGCGACTGCGGCCGATGGCTACGAGGTGGCCGCCACCGCACCGTGCCGGACCTGGCCGGCACGGCCTCACGTCGCATCGGCGAAGCCTGCGCCGCGCTGAATGCCTTCTCCTTTCCTGCAGGCGCCAGGCCTGGCCCGACGCGCGTTTCACGTCTCGACCTCGACCTTTGTCCGCACCTGCAGGGCAGGCGCCCCGGACGACGGACGGGGTCACCCACGACACATGACACGAGGAAGAGCACGTGGACAAGATCGAGAAAACCGAAACCCGCGACCTCAATCGCGACCCGATCAGCGGCACGCCCGGCTCGCATCCGGTCGGTGTAGGCGTGGGCGGCCTCGGCGGTGCGGCCGCCGGGGCGATGGTCGGCGCGCTGGCGGGCCCGTTGGGCATGCTGATAGGCGGCGGCATCGGCACCCTGGTTGGCGCGGCCGCCGGCAAGGGCGTCGCCGAACGCATCGACCCGACCGGTGAAGAGGCGTTCTGGCGCGAGACCTACGCCACCCGTCCGTACCACGACGCGCGCTTCGACTACGAGAACGACTACGCGCCGGCCTACGGTTACGGCGTCGATGCGCGTACCCGCATGGCCGGCCGCACCTGGGACGAAGCGCTGGAGCAGGAACTGGGTGCCGGCTGGGGCCAGGTGCGTGGCCAGTCGAAGCTGGAATGGGACCATGCCCGCGACGCGGTGCGCGATGCCTGGGATCGCAGCGACCGCACCTATCGTGCCTACGACGCGACCGACCGCTACTACGCTGCGCGGTTCGAAGGTGCCGACTACCGCGACCGTGATGCGGCCTATGACGACTATCGCCCGGCATACCGTTACGGCACCCAGGCCCGAGGCCGCTATGGTGACCGCCAATGGGACGATCGTCTTGAAAGCGAGCTCGGCCAGGGCTGGGAAAAGGTCAGGGGCAGTTCGCGGCTGGGCTGGGACAAGGCCAAGGCCGCGACCCGGGATGCGTGGCATGGCGTGGAGCGCGTGCTGCCGGGCGATGCCGACGGCGACGGCCGCTGACCTCGACAGGACGAAACGCAGGGACGGAGGAGGCGCCGGCAACGGCGCCTCCGCACGTCGAGTTGCGGACTTCGGCCGCCGCCGTCAGCGGCTTCCCGGCACCTCGCCGATGAACCACAGCACGATCGCCACGATCACCGCGCAGCCGAGGATCAGTCCGACCATCAGCCGCAAGGCCGTGCGCGGCGGCTTGTCATCGGTGGAGCGGCGCGCCTCCGGAGGAGAGCCGAGGCGGGTGTCGTCTTCGTTCTGCATGATGCCTCCGGAGGAGCGGGTGCCGGCACGCAGGCGTGCGGGGTGGACCATCTGCGCCTGACCGGGTTGGCCGCGCCGACAGCGCCACCAGGCGTGCGCCACGTGCCAGCACGGAGGCGAGGCGAATTCACGCGCTGATAGTGCTCCGCCCCATCGTCACGGCCGCGTGGAGTGCTGCACGACCACCGTCCTCGCGCCCCAGGCGGTTGCGACGGGACCGCCTGGGGCGCCACCACGGCACCCGCGCACCGTGCTGCTGCCGTCGTCTTCGCCGCGCTCGCGTCGAGTCGTGGGTGCTGCGAACCAGCCAGTCACCGTTCAATCCATGCCTGATAGGTTGGGTGCATGCCGCCAGGGCGGCGACTGGACCCACAGTGATGCGCCTGATCGCCGTTTTCCTTGCCTGCCTGTGCGCCGTCCCGGCCTTCGCTTCCGACAAGGAGCTTGCGGCGCTGGACCTGGCCCTGCCGCAGGCGTCGCCGTACCGCAACGATCCGCCCGGCACCTGGTACGGCGACCGTTCCGGAGTGCCAGCCCCGGCACCGGGCACGTCCCCCGCCACCGTGCTGCGGCGGCCGGCGTGCCCGACCGGCGCGGACGGCCAGGAGCGCCCGCTCACCGGCGCGGTCACCGCCGGCGTGGGCTATTCCTCGAACCTGGGCAACAGCAACTACACCGCTGCCGACCTGGCCTACTGCAAGCGCCTGGTCGGCGACGACGGCAACGAAGGCGCGATCCGGGTGCAGATGCACGTCGACCGCTTCGACGGCGCGCTCCCGGCCTACGGCCCGCGCGGACCGCGCTAGCGCGCCACGCCGGCGGTCACGCCGGGCCGAGCCGCTGCGTGTATTCGGCGTGCAGCCGGGTCCACCGGTCCCAGAACGGTTCGGGTGCGGTGCCGCGCAGGCGCGCGCCCAGCACGTCCAGGTGGCCGTGCCAGCCAGCGCCGATCTTGAGCAGGTTGGCGTGGTCGGAAATCCCGCGATGGGACACCGCCAGCAGCACCTGGCCGCCGCGCGGCTCCAGCTCGAAGCTCACCTCGCCATTGCCCCACGCGAACGAAAGCCGGTGCGGCGGATCGACCGCGGTGATCCGGCTCTGCATGCTGTGCTCGCTGGCGAAACCGTCCGGGCGTCGTCCCGGCGGATCGCTCAGCTCGTCGTTGCGCCAGACCAGCTCGAACGGTGCGCCGACGACCAGCTCCATCTCGCCGGACGCCAGCCACTGCCGGCGCAGCTCGCCATCGGTGAGGTAGGCCCACACGCGTTCGATCGGCCCGGGCAGCAGGCGCTCGATGCGGACGGCATTGGCCGCGGTGGTGGTGGCGTAGGTGGATTCGGTGGGGCTCATGGCTTCTTCCTCCGGGGTGCGCGCTTGCGTGGCGCGGGCTTGGCAGCGGCCCTGCGCGCGTCCTCGGCCCTGAGCAGGGCGTCGAGGGCATCGAGCCGGCCGGTCCAGAAACGTTCGTAGTGGCGGATCCATTCGGCACCGGCGTGCAGCGGCCGTGCGTCGAGCCGGCACACGTGCACGCGGCCCTGGACCTCGCGTTCGATCAGCCCGGCCCGTTCCAGCGCCTGCACGTGCTTGGATGCGCCGGCCAGCGAGATCTCGAACGGCGCGGCCAGTTCGCCGACCGTGCGCGGGCCGCCGGCGAGGTCGCGCAGCATCGCCCGGCGGGTGGGATCGGACAGGGCGCGGAACACCGCATCGAGGCGCAGGGAGTCTTTATCAACCATGCGGTTGAATATACGCCGGGTCCGGCAAATGTCAACCATGAGGTTGAATGTTTTTTCCGGAGCCCGGGGAGGGTGAGGCCAAGGGCCAATTGCCGCCGCATGGACGCGGGGCGACGGTACCGGCCGCCGATACGGCGTATCCGGGATTCAAATGATGAAGTGGCTTCTGGTGCTGGTTCCGCTGGCCATCGTCCTCGAGCACGTGGCACCGGGCAATGCGCTGCTGGTCTTCGCCGTGGCGGCGCTGGGCATCGTGCCGCTGGCCGCGATCATGGCCCAGGCCACCGGCTCGCTGGCCACGCGCCTGGGCCCGGGACTGGGCGGCCTGCTCAACGCCACCTTCGGCAACGCCGCCGAGCTGATCATCGCCCTGGCCGCGCTGCGCAGCGGCCTTCACGACATGGTCAAGGCTTCGCTGGCCGGCACGATCATCGGCAACATCCTGTTCGTGCTCGGTGTGGCGATGCTGCTGGGCGGTGCCCGCAACGGCGACCAGACCTACGACGCGCGCGCCGCGCGCACCCAGGCCACGATGCTGACCCTGGCGGTGATCGCACTGATCCTGCCGGCCGCGTACCTGGCGCTGGTGCCGCGCGCCGAAGGCCAGATGAACTCGATCAGCGCGCTGATCGCCGGGATCATGCTGGTCGTTTACCTGGCCAATGTCGCTTTCACCCTGCTGCGCAGCCGCGGCGACGCCGCGGCCGCACAGGCGCACGCCGGCGGCCACGACGACCTGCACCACGGCCCGCAGTGGAGCGTGGGCAAGGCGATGCTGGTGCTGCTCGCGGTGACCCTCGGCATCGTCTGGCTGAGCGAGATCCTGGTCGGCACGGTCGAGGCGGCCAGCGAGGCGATGGGCTTCTCCGACGCATTCACCGGCGTGTTCGTGCTGGCGGTGATCGGCGGCGCGGCCGAGCAGGCCACCGCCATTGTCGCGGCGCGCAAGAACCGCATGGACCTGTCGATGTCGATCACGCTCGGCTCCGGCGTGCAGCTGGCGCTGCTGGTGGCGCCGCTGCTGGTCCTGCTCAGCTACTTCGTCGGGCCGCAGCCGATGGGGCTGGTGTTCGGCCCGGGGCTGGTGCTGTCGATCCTGTTCTCGGTGATCATCGCCGGCCAGGTCGCCAGCGACGGCCGCAGCGACTGGCTGCGCGGCGTGCAGCTGCTGGCCGTGTACCTGATCCTGGCCACCGTGTTCTTCTTCGTACCCGACGTGGCGGCCTGACCATGAAGCGCTTCCGCATCGTGCAACTGATCATCCGTCACCGTTACGCGATCCTGTTCTGCGCGCTGCTGGCGACGATCGCCATCGGTCCGCTGCTGGAAGCACTGGACTTCGGCGACACGACCATGGAAACGCTGCTGAGCATCAGCCTGGTCGCGGCCGTGTTCCCGATCGGAGTGATGCAGCGGCGCTGGACGATGCTCGGCTTCGTCGGACTCGTGCTGGTGTTGCGTGGCCTCGCCTCGCACCTCGACTCGGCGACCATCTCGGTGGTCGGGGCCGTGCTGTGGGCCGCGGTCGCGGTGGTGGCCGCGCTCGGCGCGATCCGCTTCGCGCTGTCCAGCGTTCGGGTGAACGCCGAACACCTGTTCGCGGCATTGAGCGCCTACCTGCTGATCGGCGTGTGCTGGGGCGTGATCTACGTGGCGGTGGTGCGCGTGGACCCGCAGGCGATGATGTTCGTCGGCGCGCCGCTGCCCAACGGCCTGGGCATGGGCGACGCCATCTACTTCAGCTTCGTCACCCTGGCCACGCTCGGCTACGGCGACTTCACTCCGGCCACGCCGGTGATGCGTGGACTGTCGGTGTTCGAGGCGATCATCGGTCAGCTCTACCTGGCGATCCTGGTCGCGCGCCTGGTCAGCCTGCGGGCGG
Source organism: Pseudoxanthomonas sp. (assembly GCA_017745195.1). Classification (GTDB taxonomy): domain Bacteria; phylum Pseudomonadota; class Gammaproteobacteria; order Xanthomonadales; family Xanthomonadaceae; genus Pseudoxanthomonas. Next base: position 20,926 of record JAGHZW010000187.1, read on the forward strand.
CGGCGCAGTCCTCGGAATAGGCAGCCGGTTGCGCACCGACTGGCGCGGGCGCAGGATCGACGCGGGCCGGAAGCGCCGGCTGCCTCTCCGTCAAGACAGGGGGCCCGTCGTGAACATGGTTTCCATGTCGTTCGTCGTGGTCGCGTTGTGCCTGCCGTCGCTGGCCATGGCCAGCGACGGAACCGGCTGCACGGACACCGCGCCGCAGGCGGTGAAGGTGGTCACCGGCTGGATGACGGAGCCCGATGCGCCAGCCTCCGGTCGCGAGGTCGGAATCGAGGTGGAAGCCACGATCACCGCCGATGGACGGGCGACGGAGCTGGGCTTCAGCAGCGACGCGGCACCCACGGCGGGGGGTCGGCAGTCGGTCCGCAACGCGGTGGACCTGTGGCGCTTCACGCCCGCGACCCGGTGCGGCGAAGCGGTGGCCGAGCGCGTGATCCTGGTCGTGCCGATGAAGCAGTACGCCGCGGCTCCGGAGCAGCCGTTCTTCGCCCGCAACGCGACCGACGCGCCGCAGCGGCTGCCGCGCGACCTGCCCTGACGCGCGGCCGCCGGGCCGCTCAGGCCGTGCGTCGCGGGAACAGGTAGAACAGGCTGCCGACGCCTATCGCCAGCGCGACGGCCAGCAGATGCGCAGGACTGGCGCTGAGCAGCATCGCCAGCGACAGCGCGAGCGCGGCGACCGGAACCAGCGCGCCGCCCGGCAGCCGGAACGAACCGGCCGGATCGCCATGGCGCCGCCGCAGCACCAGCACGCTGGCCGCGGTGCTGATGTAGGCCAGCAGGCGGGTGACCATCGACAGCAGCGCCAGCTGCACGAACGAACCGCTCAGCGCCAGCGCGAGTGCGAGCACGCCCTGGAACGCGATCGCCACCGCCGGCGTGTGGAAGCGCGGATGCACGTGGGCCAGCACGCGCGGGCCATGGCCGGCGGCGGCGAGCGTGTGCAGGAAGCGCGGGCCGAGCAGCATCGTCGCGTTGCTGGTGCCGAGGATCGACAGTGCCGCGCCGACCGTCATCAGCAGCGCAAGTCCTTCGCTACCGAACACGGCGGCCGCGTCGGCGACCGGCGTGCTCGAAGTTGCCAATCCCGGCAGGGTGCCCTGCGCGACCAGCTGCACGCCGGCATAGGCCACGGTCACCAGCACGATCATCGCCACCAGCGCGAACGGCACGTTGCGTCGTGGCTGGTGGAACTCGCCGGCAGCCACCGACAGGTTTTCGAAGCCCGCGTAGGCGAACAGCAGGAGCAGGGCCGCTTCGCCCAGGCGGGTGTCGCCGGCGATGGGCGCAGCCGCCGCAGGGGTGGCCAGGCCCCAGTCGATATGGAACAGGCCGATGCCGACGAACAGCACGAGCGGCAGCAGCTTGCCGATCACCAGCACCAGCGAGACCTGCGCGGCCTGGCGCACGCCGGCGATGTTGAGCACCGCCAGCAGCGCCAGCGAGCCGCCGATGACGGAGATGCGGCCCGTGCCGGTTCCCGCCATCGGCCAGAACCGCGCCATCGCGTCGGCCAGGCCATTGGCCAGTGACGCGGCGGTGGCGATCCGGGTCAGCCAGATCGTCCACGCCACCTGGAAGCCGGCGAACGGCCCGAACGCCTCGCGTGCGTACAGCGCGCTGCCGCCCTGCACGTCGAAGTAGCTGCCGGCCTTGGCGTAGCACAGCACCAGCAGGCCCACCGTCAGCCCGGCCAGCAGCACGCCCCACACGCTGAATGGGCCGAGCAGGGCGAACGCGGTGGCCGGCAGCAGGTAGACGCCGCTGCCGACCACGCTGTTGATCGACAGGCCCAGGATCTGCCAGCGGCCGACCGCACGCAGCAGCCCGTGCGGCGACTGCGGACCGGGTGCCGGGGTGCGCATGCGGGCGCGTCAGTCCGCGGTCGGTGCCCAGCGGTAGGCGCGCAGTACGTCATCGAGCACGAACGGGATCAGCAGCAGCTGTCGGTCGGGCAGGTAGGCGTGGTCGGCCGAGCCCTTGACCAGGGTGAGCAGGCGTTCCGATCGGCCTTGCGCATCGATGTGCAGCAGCAGGCCACGGGTGAAGTCGGTCACCGTCCATGCGCCGCGGCCATCGGGCTCGATGCCGTCGATGTGGCCGATCGGCGTGCTGCCGATGCGCCCGATCTCGCCGGTGGCCAGGTCGATCGTGGTGAGGTGGCCGGGCTGTTCGCCGGCGGAGCCAGGTACCTGCCAGCTGCCCAGCAGCAACCTGTCGCCATCGGCGCGCACGCCGTTGAACTTGCCGGTGAGGTTGGCGTCGACCTTGACCCACGGTGCGAACGTGCCGTCGTGCAGCCGGAACACGGTGTCGAGGCGCCGGCTGAAAACGTAGACATTGCCGTCCGCATCGGCGCTGGCATCGTTGAACTGGCCCGGGCCGCCGTCGGCCGGTGCGTGGCGGGCGACGACGTGCGCGCTGTCCGGATCGATCTCCACCAGCGCATCGTCGTCGCCGACGTAGAGGCGGCCGTTGGCCAGGGCCAGGCCCTTCGGGCTCTGCAGCCCGGTGACCCATTTCAATTCGGTGATGTTCCCCTGCGCGTCCATCCGGCTGATGAAACCGTCACCAGGCACGGCCGCATCGCCGCGCGTGGCCATGTTGGACACGTAGAAGCGATTGCGTGCGCGGTCGTACACGACCGATTCCGGCGCCGAGAAACCGCCGACCTGCCAGAGCAGCTCCGGCACCGGCTGGGTCGCACGCGCGGGCGTGGACAGGCCGGCCAGCGCGAACACCACAGGAAGCAGCGCCACGGCCGCGCGGTGCATGGGAAGGCGCATCGGAGTCCTCCTGGCGGTCGCCGCCGCGGCGGCATCGGCGGACAGGATACCCACGGCGGCCGACGCGTGCGGCAGCGGGATGACGTCGCGGCCGCCGATGGGCCAGAATCCGCCAACGCCGACAGGGGATCGAAGATGGATATTTCGGGTTTCATCGGGGAAGAGCAGGACGAAGGCTTCGTGCGCAAGATCGTCGACAAGGTCGGCGACCTGCTCACCGCGGAAGAACGCATCGAATACGTGGCGGTGCAGAAGAACCTGGTCGTGACGATTTCGCCGGACGCGATCGTGCTCACCAGTCGCCGCTTCATCCTGGTCAGGCCCGGCCTGCTCGGCATGACCTTCCACGACGTGCCGTGGCGCGAGGTGCACGATGTGCACATGAGCGAACAAATGATCGGCGCGACGCTGGTGTGCCGGACCACCTCCGGTGTAGTGCTGAGCTTGGACAAGGTGCCGAAGAAGCAGGCGCGCCGGGTTTACGCCTACGCGCAGAAGGTCGAGGAAGAGGCCTACGAGAAGCGCCGGGTGATGGAACTGGACAAGCTGCGCGCCGGCGCCGGGGGCGTCGTGTTGCAGGCGCCGGCAGCCACACCCGCACCCGCCGCTGCGCCGCCGCCGGCCGACGACCCGCTGGCCGCGCTGTCCAAGCTCAAGCAGCTGCGCGATGCCGAGCTGATCACCGCCGAGGAATTCGAAGGCAAGAAGGCCGAGATCCTCGCCCGGCTGTAGCCGCGCGGCCGGCACGCACCAGATGACGCCGCGTCGCATCGCCATCGTCGGCTACGGCAGCGCCGGCCAGGCCTGTGCCGTGCTGCTCGGCCGCGACGGCCACGAGGTCACCGTGTTCGAGCGCGTGCCGCAGCCGGGGCCGGTGGGCGCAGGTTTCCTGCTGCAGCCCAGCGGCCTGCAGGTGCTGTGGCGGATGGGCCTGCTCGATCCGGTGCTGCGCCATGGTGCGCGGGTCGAACGCCTGTTCGGCGACACGCCATCGGGGCGTGCGGTGATGGACATGCGTTACGCCGGCCTGGGCTCGCGCCTGTATGGCGTGGGCCTGCAGCGCGGCGCGCTGTTCTCGATCCTCGACGCGGCCTGGCCCGATCGCGCCCGGGCGCTGCGCGCCGGCTGCGAGATCGTCGCGGTGGACGCCGCACGCGGCGTGCTGCGCGATGCGCAGGGCGGCGAGCATGGGCCGTTCGACCTGGTCGTGGTCGCCGATGGCGCCGCCTCGCGCCTGCGCGAGGGCGTGGCGCCACCGCACGTCGATCGTCCGTACCCGTGGGGCGCGCTGTGGTGCCTGCTGCCAGCCGGCGACTGGCCGTGGACCGGCGAACTGCGCCAGCGCTACCTCGCCGCGCGGCGGATGATCGGGCTGCTGCCGGTCGGCAGCTGTCCCGGCGATCCGGTGCGTCGGCTGAGCTTTTTCTGGAGCCTGCGCACCGACGCGTTCGAGGACTGGCAGGCGCGCGGTCTTCGGGCCTGGCAGCAAGAGCTGCGCCAGCTGTGGCCGGAAGCGGACGGCGTGTTCACCGGGATCACCGATCCCGCGCAGCTGGCGCGGGCGCGCTACCGCGACACGATCGTGCGCCGCTGGCACCACGGCCGGGTGGTGCTGGTCGGCGATGCCGCGCATGCGATGAGCCCGCAGCTGGGCCAGGGCGTGAACATGGCGCTGATGGATGCCGCGGCGCTGGCGCAGGCGCTGCGCGAAGCGGCCGGGCTGGAGCCTGCACTGGATGCCTACCAGCGCCAGCGCCGCGCGCACGTGTGGATCTACCAGTTGTGGAGCCGCTGGCTGACGCCGCTGTTCCAGTCCGAACGGGACACCGCGGCGAAGCTGCGCGATGCGGCCTTGCTGCCGCTGGGGCGGATGCCCGGCGGACGCGGGCAGATGCTCCGCGTGCTCACCGGCACCCGTCGCGGTGTGTTCGGCACGCTGGCGCTGGAGCCGGGCTTCGTCGATGCGCTGGAACAGCCGCTGCCCGTCGGCTGCATCGCCGCGGCCGACTGAGGCACCACCCATGGCCGGGACCGACATCGCGGTCTATGGCGGGCTGTTCCTCGCCGCCTTCCTCGCCGCCACGCTGCTGCCGATGCAGTCGGAAGCGGCGCTGGTCGCGCTGCTGCTGGGCGGCTGGCCGCCGGTGGCGCTGGTGGCCGTGGCCAGCGTCGGCAACGTGCTCGGCTCGATGCTGAACTGGTGGCTGGGGCGCGAGCTGCTGCGCTTCCAGGACCGGCGCTGGTTCCCGGTTCCGCCGGCGGCGCTGGCGCGCGCGCAGCGAAGTTACCGGCAATGGGGCCGCTGGTCGCTGCTGCTGAGCTGGCTGCCGCTGATTGGCGATCCACTGACCCTGGCCGCGGGCGTCATGCGCGAGCCGCTGCGCGTGTTCGTGCCGCTGGTGGTGCTGGCCAAGAGCGGGCGCTACCTGGTGCTGGCCGCGGCCACGCTGCACTACGCCTGAGTCGCGCTGGCACGGGCCCGCTCAGGCGGCGCCCACCAGCATGGCGGCGGCCACGCAGCCGGCCACGATGACCAGCGTCGGTACCCGGCCGCTGGCCAGCAGGAGCAGGCCGGCTCCTGCGATCGCCAGGTCCGGCAAGCCGTGGATCGCGTGCTTCCACACCGGATCGTAGAGCGCGGCGCCGAGCAGGCCGACCACGGCCGCGTTGATACCGGCCAGTGCATGGCGTGCGCCGCGATGGGTGGCGATCCGGCGCCAGGCTGGCAGCACTGCCAGCACCAGCAGGAATCCAGGCAGGAACACCGCCAGCGTGGCGACGGCCGCGCCGATCCCGGCCGGCAGGCCCAGCGGCACCCGCGCGCCCAGGTAGGCCGACAGGCTGAACATCGGCCCGGGCATCGCCTGGGCGGCACCGTAACCGGCGAGGAAGGCGTCCTGCGTGACCCAGCCTGGCTCGACCACGCTCTGCTGCAGCAGCGGCAGGACCACGTGGCCGCCGCCGAAGACCAGCGCGCCGGCGCGGTAGAACGCGCCGGCCACGCCCGCCAGCGACGGCCCGGCGGCATGCGTGGACAGCACGGCGGCGGCCAGCAGGACGAAGAACAGGCCCAGGCACAGCAGCGCCACGCGCCTGCCGTAGGGCAGGACGAACGACAGCACCTGCGGCGGCTCGCCAGTACGACACCACAACACCCCGGCCAGCGCGCCGGCCGCGATCGCGGCCAGCTGCATCCAGGCGCTGCCGCTGGCCAGCACCAGCACGGCGGCACCGAGGGCGATCAGCGCACGTCGCACGTCGCCGGCGAGCGAACGCGCCATGCCGGCCACGCCATGCGCCACGACCGCCACCGCGACGAGGGCCAGGCCATGCAGCGCCGCCTGTGCGGCCGGTGCGTCCAGCCGCGGCGACAGCGCCGCGAGCACGCCCATCAGCAGCGCCGAGGGCAGGGTGAAGCCGAGGAAGGCCAGCAGCGCGCCGCGCCAGCCGCCGCGCAGAAGTCCGATCGAGAAGCCGAGCTGGCTGCTGGCCGGGCCGGGCAGGAACTGGCACACCGCCACCAGCTGGGCGAAGCGCGCCTCGTCCAGCCATTGCCGGCGCGCCACGAAGGTGTCGCGCATGTAGCCGACATGCGCGATCGGTCCGCCGAACGCACTCGAGCCCAGTGCGAGGAAGGCGAGGAACACCTCGTGGCCGCTGCCGGCGATCGGTGTCGACAGGAACCCGGGGCGTCGTCGCATGGCCGGCAGGATACCGCCGTGCGCCGGCAGCCGTGCCATCGCCGGCGCGCACCGCGCCGCGTTACGCTCGATGGATCGAAACGGGAGAGGGCGGAATGATGAGGGGATCGATCGGCTGGTCGTGCGTGCTGTCCGTTGCCTGCCTGCTGGCGCCGCTGGCGCAGGCCAAGGAGCCGCCGCGCTTCGCCTGGCCGGACGGCCAGAAGGCCGCGGTCAACCTGGGCTACGACGACGCGCTGGATTCGCAGCTGGACAACGCCATTCCCGCGCTGGACCGGCACGGCCTGAAGGGCACGTTCTACGTCGTGCCGGCCAATCCGCCGCTGCAGCTGCGCATGGACGACTGGCGCGCCGCCGCGCGCAACGGCCACGAACTCGGCAACCACAGCCTGTTCCACCAGTGCTCGGCCAGGGGCGCCGGTCGCGAGTGGGTCAAGCCCGAGCGCGACCTCGACAGGGTCAGCGTGGCGCAGATGCGCGAGCAGGTCGCCTTGGCCAACACGTTCCTGCAGGCGCTGGACGGACGTGCCGAAGCGCGCACCTTCACCGCACCGTGCGGCGACCGCCAGGCACGCGATGGCGACTACATCGCCGCGCTGGGCGACATGTTCGCCGGGATCAAGATGGTCGGCGGCACCGCGGTGGTGCTGGACATGGCCACGCTCGACCCGCGCAACGTGCCGGCGCACGTGCCGGTCGACGCCAGCGGCGCCCAGCTGATCGCGCTGGTCAAGGAGGCCGCCCGCCGCGGGACCATGATCAGCTTCACCTTCCACGGCATCGGCGGCGACCACCTGAGCGTGTCGGACCAGGCGCACGAGGAACTGCTCGCCTACCTCGACGCGCATCGCGATACCTACTGGACCGCGACCTTCCTTGAGCAGATGCGCTGGGTGCGCGGGCAGCAGGAAAAGGCGAAGGCCGCGCGGCCGGACTGAGTACCGGCGCGTGCCGGCGGCGCGCGGCGCTCAGCGTTTCGGCGGCTCGGCCAGGATGAGGCGGTTGCCTTCCGGATCGTCAAGGTGCGCGATGGCGCCGAAGCTGCCGCGCTGGGTTTCCTCGAAGGTGATGCCGGCCGCGGCCAGGCGTTCGCGCTCGGCCTCGATGTCGGCCACCACCAGGGTAGCCATGCCGCGCCCGGCGCGCTCGGGCTCGCGCATCACCTGGAAGCCGAATCCGTCCAGGTACCACTGCGCCAGGTTCGGGATCGGACGATCGTCGGCGGCGCGTCCGAACAGGCGTGCATACCAGTCCAGTGCGGCGGCCAGGTCCTGGACCGGGGAAACGGCGAACAGTCCGATGCAGTGCATGGCGGTGTCTCCGGAAGGGCCTGGCGGATTGGACCACGCCGTGCGTATTCACCTTGTGCAGCACCGGTGCGTGAACGTGAATTGCGGCCTCGCATTGCGTGGGGCCAAAGGCCTATTGAGGCGTTTCCTGAGCGACGAGTAGCGTCTCACCCCATCCGGTGCCGCTGCGAGCCGCACCCCGCCGGAATCCTGGCCGATGCCCCGCGGGCCGCGCTGGACGCGGCGGAGCCGGTCCTCCCAACCTGTGCTGGAGGGACGTCCATGACCACCGTTGCGCACTCCCGGAACCTGTTGCGCGCCGTTGCATTCGCGACCCTGCTGGTGGCGTTGTCGGCCTCGGCGGCCGATGAAGCCAAGACCCGGATCAAGGGCCTGATCACCGCGGTGCAGGGCGACACGATCACGGTGAAGGACGGCAACAACGTCGAGCAGAAGATCGCCGTCTCGTCCGACACGGTGTACAAGAAGACCAAGGGCCTGACTGGTGTCATCCACGAAAAGACCTCGCCGGGTGCGCTGATGCCGGGCCTGCCGGTGAGCATCGAAGCGGTGCCCGGCGACGGCGGCCTGACCGCGACCGAGATCAGCTTCAAGTCCGAGGACTTCAAGGTCGCCCAGCAGGTCGAGGCCGGACTGGCCCCGACCACCGCGCGCATGAACGACTTCGGCAAGTACGACGCGCTGGCCACTGCCGAAGTCCTCTTCGACAGCGGCAGCGCGACGATCTCCGCGGCCGGCAAGGCCGATCTCGACGCGCTGGCGGCCAAGGCCAAGGAAACCGCCGACTACCAGGTCGTCATGCAGGGCTTCACCGATTCCACCGGCAATGTCGCGGCCAACCAGCGCCTGAGCGAGCGCCGCGCCAAGGCCGTCGCCGACTACCTGCAGCAGCAGTCGGGCCTGGGCCCCGGGCGCGTCCACGCCGGCGACGGCATGGGCATCGCGCCCGATGCCGGCAACGGCAACAACGCCAACGCGCGCAAGGTCGTGGTCAAGCTGGTGGTGGACAAGGGCGTCCAGGCCGGCAAGGCGAAGTAGGAAAAACCGCGGCCCGGCCGCACCCCCGTGAAAGGCGGGCCGTCATGGCCCGCCGCTGCGTGACTGGAGGATTCCATGCGCATCTCCGCGCCCCAACTGCTGACCACCGCCCTGTTGTTCGCGGTGACCGGCGGCTTCGACCCGGCACCCGCCTGGGCCGCGCCGCAGTCCACCTCGACGTCCGCGGGCAAGGCATCGACCTCGACCTTCAGTGTCGAGCAGCTTGACCAGATGATGGCGCCGGTCGCGCTGTATCCGGATTCGCTGCTGGCCCAGGTGCTGATGGCCTCGACCTACCCGGGCGACGTCGCCGACGCGGTGAAGTGGTCGGCCGCGCACAAGGACGCCAAGGGCGAGGAGGCGGTCAAGCAGGTCGCCAGCCAGCCCTGGGATCCGAGCGTGCAGTCGCTGGTCGCTTTCCCGCAGCTGCTGGCCGTGCTCGGCCAGGATCCGGCCTGGGTGCAGAAGATGGGCGATGCCTTCCTCGCCCAGCCCGACGCGGTGATGGCCTCGGTGCAGCGCCTGCGCCGCCAGGCCGAGGCCGCCGGCAACCTGAAGTCGAACGAGCAGCAGAAGGTCACCAAGCAGGCGGCGCCGGCGCCCGCCAGCACGACCACGGTGGTGCAGCAGCCGGCGCCGCAGACCATCGTGATCGAGTCGTCCGACCCGCAAGTGGTCTACGTCCCCAGCTACAACCCCAGCGTGGTGTACGGCAGCTGGGCCTATCCGTCGTACCCGCCGTACTACTACCCGCCACCGCCGTACTACTACCCGGGTGGTGCGCTGCTCAGCTTCGGCATCGGCGTGGCCGTCGGCGGCGCGCTGTGGGGTGACCTCAACTGGGGTCACAGCGACATCGACATCGACGTCGACCGCTACAACGAGATCAACACCAACCGCCAGATCGACCGCGGCGACAAGACCTGGAACCACAACGCCTCCAACCGTGACGGCGTGCCCTACCGCGACAACGCCAGCCGCGAGCGCTACGGCCGCCAGAACGAGGGCGCGTCCAACCGCGACGCGTACCGGGGCCGCGACAACTCGCAGGCCCGCACCGCGCAACGCGACCAGGCGCGCAAGTCGATGGAGCGCAGCGGCATCGAGCCGCCGGCGCGCAACAACGCCGAGGCGCGCCAGCGCGCCGGCCAGGCTTCGCGCGACATGGGATCCGGCCAGCGTGCAGGAGCGGGTTCGGCCGGACAGCGCCAGGCGGCGTCCGGCAACCGCGCGCAGGATTCGGCAGCGCAGCGGCCGGCGACCTCCAACACGCGTGCCCAGCAGGACGCGCGCCAGCGTTCGGCGAACACCGCCAACAGCGCGAGCCGAAACAACGCGTTCTCCGGCGCGAGCAATCCTTCGCAGTCGCGTGCGGCATCCAACCGTGGCAACAGCAGCTACTCCGCCTCCCAGCGCTCCTCCGGTGCGCGCAGCGCCGGTCGCCCGGTGCAGCGTTCGGCACCGTCGCGCGGCGGTGGCGGTGGCCGGCGTCGTTGAACAGGAGATCACCATGACCACATCCTTCCGCCTGCTTGCTGTGGCCTGCCTGGCCGCACTGGCGCCGTCTGCCTGGGCACAGCAAGCCTTCCCGACGCCGGAAGCCGCCGCCGATGCGTTCGTTGCCGCATTGGGCACCGACAAGGCCGACACCACGCGCCTGGCCGAGCTGCTCGGCCCCGACTGGACGCAGTACATCCCGTTGGACAACGTCGACCGCAAGGACACCGACGCCTTCCTTGCCCGTTACCGCGAGCACCACGAGTTCCAGAAGTCCGATGCCGGCCATGCGGTCATCGCGGTCGGCAAGGAAGGCTGGACATTGCCGATTCCGCTGACGAAAGGCGCGTCCGGTTGGGCCTTCGACCTGAAGGCCGCCGAGCCGGAACTGCGCGCGCGCCGCATCGGCCGCAACGAACTGGACGTGGTGCAGGCCGCGCTGGCCTACGTCGACGCGCAGGAGGACTACTCGCGCGAGGACCGCGACGGCGACGGCGTGCTCGAGTATGCGCAGAAATTCGTCAGCACCGACGGCGCCCACGACGGCCTGTACTGGGAAGACGACGGCAGCGGCGAGGAGAGTCCGCTCGGCCCGCTGTTCGGCGACGACACGCCCGATGGCGAGTGGCACGGCTACCACTACCGGATCCTGACCGCGCAGGGCGAGTCCGCCCCGCGTGGTGCCTACTCATACAAACTCGGCGACAACATGAGTCGCGGTTTCGCCCTGGTCGCCTGGCCTGCGCGCTACGGCGACAGCGGGGTGATGAGCTTCATCGTAAGCCATGACGGCGAGGTGTTCGAGAAGGACATGGGTCCGGACAGCGCGAAGCTGGCCGAAGCCATGGCCGCGTTCGACCCGGACAGCAGCTGGCAGGAAGTGAAGGACACCGCGACCGCCGCCGCACACTGAGCGACGGCCGCGCCGCCAGCGCCGCGGCACCCGCGTCTTCCGGATCCGCGCCGTCGCGCGGACCGGACCGCCGCGCGGTGCGGGATGTATGCTGCGGCGATGACGGCGGGCCACCAACTCCGGATCGCTTCGCGCGCGCTGCTGGCCGTGCTGGCGGGCCTGGCCGGGATGTTCGCGGCCAACCTCGCCGGCAGCGCGCTGGCGACGGCGTTGCGCCTGCCCGCCGGGGGATCGCCGCGGCTGGGCTGGGACCTTTCGTGGATCGTGCTGTCGGGGATCGCCGGCGCCTGGCTGGTGGTGCGGCTGGCGCCATGCGCGCCGCGCCGGCACGCGCTGGCGTTCTTCCTGCTGGTGCTGCTGATGGACGGTTATGCGGTGGCGAAACTGGGCGCGGACTTCCCGCCATGGTTCAGTGCCGGGCTGCTGCTCACCCTGCCATTGCAGGTCTGGCTGGGTACGCGCCTGGCGTTGCGCCGGCGCGTACCGCGCAACGGATGAAAGGCGCGGGTCGCGCCACCCGGGTGTCGTGGCGCGCCCCCCGCCGACGAAGCTAGCGCGGGGCCTTTTTCGCGGCCTTGCCGGCGGTTTTCTTCGCGGCGGTCCGCCGGGTGGTCGTCGTAGTCTTCTTCGCCGGCGCGCTGCGCGGCTTCGCCCTTTCCGGCGCGGCGTCGCTGGCGGGGCGGCGCCGGGCTGTCGTCTTCAGGACCGGAGGCTGGCCGCCGAACAGCGCGGTCCAGTCCGTCTCGAAGGCGGGTATGGCCTGGCCGAGGCCGGCCTCGTCCATCGCCTCGATCATCTCGTGCTGCCAGCTGACCAGCGCATCCTGCAGGTCGCGGGCGAAGGCCGACTGGGTGGCCACCGCGATCTGTGCGGCCGCCTGCTGGTCGCCGAAGCGCTGCTGCACCTGCCGCCAGAAGGTATCGGCCGGCAGTGCGGCCAGCTTCTGCCAGTCCTGGGCGCGGAGGATCTGCTGCAGTTCGGCCTGGTTCTCGACCAGCCCGTCGTTGAGCAGGCGCTGGCCGAAGTCGAACCAGTGCCGGCTGCCGGCCTGGACCAGTTCGCCGATCCGCACCTGCAGGGCGACGTTGGCCTTGTACAGCGCGATCGGAAGGGTGGCGGTGGCGTTCATGCGGATGTTCCCTGGGGGCGGAGGAAGGCATGCGGGCGCTGCTGGCGCGCCGCTGGTCCGGGATGGAATCCCGGCTCGACGGCTGGAAGGGGCAGTCTCCGGTGATCAGGTAAAGCGCGCGTGAGTACCGGGCTGCTAAGCTGCCCGCATGGCCCGCCAGGCGGGCTTCCCCCTCCGCATCAAGGGACCGTCCCCGTGATCAATCCGCGTCTTCGCATCGCCCGCATCATCGCCGCGCCCGTCCTCCTGGGCGCGCTGCTGGCCGCCACCGGCTGCTCGTTCTCGCCCACCGCTGCGCGCAGCACGCCGGCCGGCAATGTGACGGTGACGATGCCGGCGACGGTCATGCCGGGGCAGGGGTTCGCGTTCGTGCCGATGCCGGCGATCACCGCGCCGGAAAAGGATCCGCGGGTCCAGGACGAGGAGTTCCGCGGCCGCCTGGTCCAGGCGCTGGGCCGCGCGCTGCAGGCCAAGGGCTATCGGCTGGTGCCGGTCGACCAGGCCGATTTCCTGGTCGCCTGGCGCGTGGGTGTGCGTGACGTGCGCGACGTGCAGGCGACCCAGGTCGAGGGCGGCGGTTCCACGCGCATGGCCGGCATGAAGTGCACCGGGGCCGGCTGCTCGCAGCTGGTGGTGCGCAGCGAGGATGGCGCGCCGGTGGTGCGCCTGAGCGAGCGCGAGCGCACCGAAGGCGGCTTGCTGGTGGAGATGGTCGAGACCGGTTCGCTGCGCGTGGTCTGGAGCGCGCTCAACACCGGTACGGTCAGTCCCGGCGGCGGCCAGCAGGAACGGCTGGATGCGGTCGCCGCGCGCACGCTGGAACAGTTGCCCGCGCACACCCACTGAGCACGGTGCCGCGACGCGCGTCGCGGTCGGCTTCCCTGCGACGCCCGGCCTACAGGCCGGGCGTTGTGTTTTGCGGAAGCGGCGGCGCTGCGCTCAGGGCGACGGCGGCGACTCCGGGGACTTGGGCTGGGTGGTCGGGGCCGGGCGCGTCTTGGCGCGGACGTCCTTCTTCTCGCCCGGCGTCATCCCGCGCTCCTTGCCGACGTCGAACTCCTGGGCGGTGACGAAACCATCGCCGTCGACGTCGAACTTGGCGAAGTCCTCGCGGGTCTTGTGCCCGCCTGCGGTGAACTCGGCCAGCGACAGCCGGCTGTCACCATCGGTATCCATCTTCTGCACCTTCTCGGCGCCGGTCATCGTCTCGTTGCCGGCGCTGGCCGTGCCGGCGGCGAATGCGATCGCGGTCGCGGCGAGGATGGGGAACATCTTCATCGTGGTCTCCTGCGCGACGGCGGATGCCCCGCGCGTGACCGCAGCATCGGACGGATCCCGTTGCACGCACGCGAATGGATCGCTGCCGCGGCGTGAAGACGACCGACGTCGGCCGTCGCTGACACGCCGCGTTCACGGTGCACGGACCAGGGTCGGGCCGTTCCCGTGGAGGACCTTGCATGCAGCACCGTCGATTGCGCTTCGGCCGCGGCTTCCGCGTGCTGTTCGACTGCCGTGGCGTGCAGGCCGCGCAGATGGTGATCGCACCGGGCGGACACGAGGGCGGCCCCGACAACCGCCATCGCGGCGCCGAGCAGTGGCTGTACGTGGTCGCCGGCACCGGCGTGGCGATCGTCGACGGCGTGCGCCGGGTGCTCGCCCCCGGCAGCCTGCTGCTGGTCGAGCGCGGCGAGGCGCACGAGATCCGCAACACCGGCCGGACCCCGCTGAAGACGCTCAACTTCTACGCGCCGCCGGCCTACACCGCCGGCGGCGACGAACGGCCCGCGGGACGGCCACCGCGGCGCCGCTGAACCACCGCGTCAGTGCGCGACCGCGATGCGGTTGCGGCCCTCGGATTTGGCCTGGTACATGGCGCGATCGGCGCGACGGACCAGGTGCTCGCGATCCTCGCCCAGCTGGCGCACGGCGACGCCGCCGCTGAAGGTCGCCACGATGCGCTGGCCGTCGTGCACCGCCGGCTCCGCAGCCAGCCGCCGCTGCAGCCGCGCCAGCACCGCCTGCGCTTCGGCCAGCGGCGTGCCTGGCAGCAGCAGCACGAACTCCTCGCCGCCGTGGCGGCAGATCGCGTCGGCCGCGCGCAGGCCGGCGCGGGCCGCCTCCACCAGGTGGCGCAGCACCGCATCGCCACCGGCGTGGCCGTGGCGCGCGTTGAGGCGGCCGAAACCGTCCAGGTCCAGCACCGCCAGCGACAACGGACGGCCCTCGCGTTCGGCGCGCGCCGCCTCGCGTTCGTACACGTCCTCGAAGCCGCGCCGGTTGAGCGCGCCGGTCAGCGGATCGCAGCGGATCAGGTCGCCGGCATCGCGCAGCTGCGCTTCCAGCTCGCGGATCCTGGCTTCGGCGGCGTCGACCTCGGCGCGTGCATCGGCCATCTGCGCGTGCGCGCGCAGGGCCTGCCGCTGCAGCTGCGCGGTGTCCTCGAGCACCTCCTCCAGGCGCCTGCCCAGGTCGGCGACGCTGCGCGAGCCGCGGATCGCTTCCATGTGGGCCTCGATCCGGCTCTGGAACTGGCCGGTGCTTTCGGCCATGCCGTCCAGGCGCTCGACGAAGGTGACCATCATCGTGCGCATCGCGTCCTTCGATTCTTCGATGCCCTGCTTGAGCAGGCCCTGCTGGTAGACCAGCTCGCGCAGCCCCTGGCGGGTGGCTTCGAGGGTCTGCCGGTCCGGATGGCTGGCCAGCAGTTCGCGCACCACCGCGACCTGGCCATGCAGCCAGCTGCCGTCATCCAGCAGCTCGACCAGGTTTTCCAGCAGCAGGTCGAACAGGTCCAGCAGCAGCGCCTGCTGCTCGGCGGTGTCGCCGGCGTGGACGCCGACCTGGTGGCACAGCTCGCGCACCCGCCGCGCCAGCGGCGCCAGTTCGCTGCCCGGGCGCCACTGCTTCAGCTCGACGCCGAGCGCGCTGGATTCGCCGGCCAGCACCGGCAGCGGCTGCAGCAGCGAGGCCAGGGCCACGCCCAGCGCCTGCCGCAGCAGCTCGCGCAGCTGGTCCGATTCGGCCTGTGCGCCGCCAGCCTCCAGGCTGCCGGCGAATTCGCGCAGGTACTTGTCGAGGAACTGCTGCAGCAGGCGCTGGCAGGTTCGCCAGTCCCCGCCGTGCGATGCCGATTGCAGGCGGCGCCCGAGCGCGCCCAGTTCACCGGGCAGGGCGGCCATTCCGTCGGCGAACTCCGGCAGCACGGCCGGGGCCGTACCCGCCGTGGCGGCGACGGGTTCGCGGGCAGTGGCCGAAGGGCCGCGGTGGATCGGCATGGACAGCTCCAGGTCGCCGGCACGAGCGCAGGCACGCGGTGCCGGCACCCGCGTGCGCAAGATCTTCCGCCGGGATAGCGGCCGCCGCCGGCCGGGATTTAGCCGCCCGGTATCGCTGCCGCCGCGCGCAAGGCGTACGCTCGGCCCGCGGCATCGGCGCCGCGAGGGAGACCGTCATGCAGACGCGGAGCGGGCCGCTGCGGCCCAGGGCCTACTGGTGGGTGGCGAGCCTGGCGCTGGTGTGGAACCTGGCCGGCCTGGCGATGTTCTGGGCCCATGTGAACATGGACGAATCGCGGCTGGCCACGCTGGCCGAAGCCGACCGCCAGATCTACCTGGCCACGCCGCCGTGGATGAACGTGGCCTTCGCCTTCGCCGTGATCGGCGGCGTGCTTGGCGCGCTGTGCCTGCTGCTGCGCCGGCGCTGGGCGGTGCCGATGTTCGCCGTGTCGCTGCTGGCCATGCTGGTCCAGTTCGGCGGCGCCTACCTGGTCACGCCGGCCTGGCAGGCCTACGGTGCCGCCGGCCTGGCGATGCCCGGACTGGTGCTGGTCATCGGCCTGGCGCTGCTGGCCTGTTCGCGGCGCTGGCGCGCGCGCGGCTGGCTGCGCTGAACCATCATTGCGTGCCGGCCGACCGCCGGCGCGCTCATCTTTCCCCCCAACCATGGACCTTCCATGACCGCACCGGTTTCGATGTACTCCGCTTCCATCCCCGCCTTCCTGCGCGCGCTGCGCAGCCTGCGCCACGTGCTCGAGCGCGGCGAGGCCCATGCCGTCGAGCGCGGCTTCGACCCGGCCGTGCTGCTGCAGGCGCGGCTGGCGCCGGACATGCGCCCGCTGCTGAGCCAGGTGCAGATGTCCACCGATAGTGCCAAGAACGGCGCCGCGCGCCTGGCCGGGGTGGAGGCGCCGGTATTCGTCGACGACGAGACCGACTTCGCCGGCCTGTATGCGCGGATCGATCGCGCCATCGCCTACCTGGAACAGTTCACCCCGGCGCAGATCGACGGCAGCGAAGGCCGCCCGGTGCTGCTGAAGACCCCGCGCAACGAATACCACTTCGACGGCCTGGGCTACCTCACCGGTTTCGCCCTGCCCAACCTGTATTTCCACGTCACCACCGCCTATGCGCTGCTGCGCCACAACGGGGTGCCGCTCGGCAAGAAGGACTACCTGGGCGCGATCTGAGCGGAATCACGACAGGCCGCGGGCATCCGCGGGATGCCCGCGCCTGGTTTCATGTCGCCGGCGCCGGTGGCGGACCACTGGCGCCCTGCGCTTCGAGGAACACCGCGCGCTGCGCCTCGAAGGCGCGCATGAAGGCCGGTCGTGCCCGGCCGCGGGCGACGTAGGCTTCCAGGGGCGGGTGTTCCTCCAGCAGGCCGGTGCCTTCCAGCCTGAGCAGCACCGTCACCATCAGCAGGTCGCCCGCGCTGAAGCCGCCATCGAGCCAGTCGGCATCACCCAGGTATGCGGACAGCTGGGCCAGGCGCTGGCGGACGCGCGTTTCGACAACCTGCAGGCGCTGCGCGTACCAGTGCGCGTCGCGCTCGAACAGCCGGATCATGGACAGCTCGACGATCGGCGGCTCCACGGTATTGAGCGCGGCGAACATCCACGCGATCGCGCGTGCGCGGCCATCCGGATCTTCGGGCAGCAGGCCCGCACCGCGCCCGGCGATGTGGAGCACGATCGCGCCGGATTCGAACAGGGCCAGGCCGTCCTGTTCCCAGGTCGGGATCTGGCCGAACGGATGCAGCGCCAGATGCGCCGGTGTCTTCATCCGGTCGAACGACAGCAGCCGCACCTGGTACGGCTGGCCCGCTTCCTCCAGCGCCCAGCGCACGCGCATGTCGCGCGCCAGTCCGCGCCCGCGGTCGGGCGATCGTTCAAAGGCGGTGATGACCGGGATCATCGAAGCGTCTCCTCGTCCGGTGCGTGCATGCGTCGCATGGCCACCCTTCAGTCGCGGTGAAAAAAAGCCCGTACCAGCAAGACGGATGGCGGAGCCGCAGTTCGACAGGCGTGGCCGCGTTCCAGGCGTCGGGAATGGGCGCGCCACGCGGGCGGGCGCGGCACGCGCGGGTCTCCCCCATCCGGGGGAATCTCTGGCAGGTACTTGCACGGCGTGCGAGGCTTGGCCACCACACGCATGGAGGTCGCATGGACATAGGCATGGTCGGGTTGGGCCGGATGGGTGCGAACATGGCCGCGCGGCTGAAGCGCGGTGGCCACCGCGTGGCCGGATTCGATCCGGGCGCGGGCGCGCGCGATGCGGCCCGGCAAGCGCACGGGCTGGAGACGTTCGACGGGCTCGAGGCGCTGGTGGCGGCATTGCCCGCGCCGCGCGTGCTGTGGCTGATGGTGCCGGCCGGGGCGGTGGTGGATGCGACCCTGGAAGCGCTGCGCCCGCGGCTGCAGGCCGGCGACGTGGTGGTCGACGGCGGCAACTCGAACTACCAGGACAGCCAGCGTCGCGCTGCGCTGTGCCGCCAGTGGGGCGTGCACTTCCTCGACTGCGGCACCAGTGGCGGCGTGTGGGGCCTGGCCGAGGGTTACAGCCTGATGGTCGGCGGCGACGCGCAGGCCTGCGAGCGGCTGCGGCCGCTGTTCGAGACGCTGGCGCCGGCCCCGGATCGCGGCTGGGGCCGGGTCGGGCCAAGCGGTGCCGGCCACTTCGCCAAGATGGTCCACAACGGCATCGAATACGGAATGATGCAGGCGTACGCCGAAGGCTTCGCGATCATGCAGCGCAAGGAATCGCTGGCGCTGGACCTGCCGCAGCTGGCCGAGATCTGGCG
>JAGHZW010000187.1:39487-41208 GCA_017745195.1 Pseudoxanthomonas sp.
GATCTGGCGCCACGGCAGCGTGGTCCGCTCATGGTTGCTGGACCTGGCCGCCGATGCGCTGAAGGACAATCCGTCGCTGGAGGGCATCGCCCCGTACGTGGTCGATTCGGGCGAGGGCCGCTGGACGGTGGCCGAGGCGATCGAGCTGGACGTGGCCGCGCCGGTGATCACCCTGTCGCTGCTGGAGCGGCTGCGTTCGCGCGAGAAGGATTCGTTCGCCGACAAGATGCTGGCCGCGTTGCGCGACCGCTTCGGCGGGCACGGGGTCAAGCACGGCTGACGGCCGGCGCGGCGGCGCGGGCAGCCGCGCCGCGCTCAGGCGAAGGCAACCTCGCGCCGCTGTTCGTTGCTGAGCAGTCCGGCCTCGATCACCCGGGTCACCACCAGCGCGTCGTGCGCGCTGGCCGGAGGTTCGCCGCCGGTGTTGATCGCGTCGCGCAGGTGCGCGTAGTACGCGCGGTAGTCGCCGGGCGGCGCCGGCGAGGGGACTTCGCATACGCGGCCGTCGGATTGCACCTGCAGCAGCACGCCGGGCCGCGGATCGCGGCCCCAGTCGGCGCCGCCGGGCACCGCGCCACCGCG
This sequence comes from Pseudoxanthomonas sp., assembly GCA_017745195.1. Lineage (GTDB taxonomy): Bacteria > Pseudomonadota > Gammaproteobacteria > Xanthomonadales > Xanthomonadaceae > Pseudoxanthomonas. The sequence continues at coordinate 40,070 of JAGHZW010000187.1, forward strand.
CAACGCCTCCTCCTGCGGATCCAGGCCCTGCTTGAGCCAGCTGCCGCCGCTGCCGTGCACGGCGAAGCGCAAGCCGTGGCCGGGCACCAGCGCACCGGTGCTGGAAATCGCGCGCAGTCGCCGGTAGCGCAGCTGCACGTGGAAGTAGTCCACCGCCCGGGCGCCGTCGCGCTGCCGGACCAGGTCCGCGCTCACCGCCAGCGGTGGCCCGAACAGTTGCAAGACCTGGTCGACCAGGTGCGGACCGAGGTCGTACCACAGGCCATTGCCCGGGCCTTCGCGGTCGCGCCAGCGGTCGGGCACCTGCGGGCGGAAGCGGTCGAAGTGCGAATGCAGCTCGACGACTTCGCCCAGCGCACCGGCCTGCAGCAAGTCGCGCAGGGCGAGGAAATCGGCATCCCAGCGCCGGTTGTGGAACACGCCGAGCACGCGGCCGGCTGCATCGGCCGCGGCGATCATCGCTTCGGCCTCGGCGCTGCCCAGGGCGAACGGCTTGTCCACCACCACGTGCTTGCCTGCGGCGAGCGCGGCGATCGCCAGCGGCGCATGGGTGTCGTTGGGCGTGGCGATCACCACCAGGTCGACCGCCGGATCGGCGAACGCCTGCGCGGGATCGGCGACCACGCGCGCATGCGGATGGCGCTGCGCGACCTTGTGCGGATCGCGCGATGCCACCGTGTGCAGGCGCAACCCGGGCGTGGCGGCGATCAGCGGTGCGTGGAAGACGCTGCCGGCCAGGCCGTAGCCGAGCAGGGCGACATCGAGGTCGGTGGCCATGGCCGTGTCCGCAGTGGGTGCGGGCATTAACACGGATGCGCCGGCGCCGTGCAAGCGCGCTCACGGCGCTGAATCGAGCACAACCTTCACGCGCCGCTTCACCGCTGCTGCACGGGAGCATACGGACACTGCAGCCACACACCGAGGTACCCAAGACCGAGGTGCCCCAAGGGAGATCACCCATGCGCAAGAGCATTCCGATTCTCGCCGCCACCCTTGCCGCCATCCTCGCTTCCGGCGCGACCATGGCCAACGAGGACAAGCCGGCCAAGAAGGCCGCGGCCGAAGCGCCGTCGGCACAGCCCGTCGACGATACGTGGATCACCACCAAGGTGAAGTCCAGCCTGCTCGCCGATACGGCG
>JAGHZW010000187.1:41310-41984 GCA_017745195.1 Pseudoxanthomonas sp.
GCCGATACGGCGGTGGCCGGCACCAAGATCGATGTCGATACGGTCAACGGCGTCGTCTACCTGACCGGCACGGTCAACAGCCAGGCGCAGATGGATACGGCGAAGAAGGTCGCCGCCGGCATCCACGGCGTGTCCAAAGTCGATGCCTCCAAGCTGAAGGTCGCGACGGCAGGCGGCTATTGAAGGTAGCCACCTTGCTGGTGCGCCGTAGTGACGACGGCGCGCCACGGCGGCGCGGAGGCCTGCAGGGCTCCGCGCCGTTTTTCTTGCCGGGCCGCGCTTGCCGATCGTGCAACGGGCCGCGCCGCCGCAGCCGCATGGACATCGACGCGGCCACCCGGGCGCGGACCGGGACGGCTCCGCTAGAATCAGCGCCGTCATCCCGTACCCCCACCGGAAAATGCCCATCGATGTGAAGCCCGACGCCGCGGCAGTGGAATCCCTGCTCGCGCGCATGACGCTGGAGGAGAAGGTCGGGCAACTCGGCGTGTTCGCCGACATGGTGCGGCCGTTCGCGCCCGACGTGAACCCGGAGGTCAACCTCGGCAATGCCGCCCAGGTGCTGGAGCAGGTGCGGGCCGGCCGGGTCGGTGCGCTGTTCAATGGTGTCGGCGCGGCCGAGGGTCGCGAGATCCAGCGCGTGGCAGTGGAGGAGAGCCGGCTCGGAATCCCGG
>JAGHZW010000188.1:0-1268 GCA_017745195.1 Pseudoxanthomonas sp.
AGCGGCGGGTGCAAACCTCGCCGAGGATCATGAAGGTCGCGGTGCCGTGCGCGCCACAGCCGAAGCAGTGGTAGAACTGTTTGGTCGGGGAGACATAGAACGACGGCGTGCGCTCGTCGTGGAACGGACACGGTGCGCTGTATTCGCGGCCCTTGCGCTTGAGCGGCACGCGTGAACCGACGATCTCGACGATGTCGGAACGCGCGAGCAGGTCGTCGATGAACGCGTCGGACAGGCGGGCCATCGCAATAGGATGCCACGCCAGAGAGCCGGAGCCGTCCTGAAAGCGTGCGGACAAGCGGCCGTTGGCCGATGGCGGTGCGCGGCGGAGAGCGTCCGTCGCATGCTCCCTGCCACTCGTGTCCCCCGCATCGGCCCGTGGCGGCTGCCTCGTCCTTTTGCCCCCCGTCAGGGAGCATGGTGACGGATCCGCGAGGTTGCCTGCGCTTCAACGAAAGCCAAGCCACGGCAAAGGCAACGCATCGCGCGGCTGGGTTCAGGGCGACGTCGCCGCGTCCCCGGTCGGCGGTTTGCCGATTCCCGCCTCGCGCAGGCGCCTGCGCGAATGCGCGCGTTCGTCGATCACCGCGGTGATCAGCGCGCCGGCGAAGAACACCACCGCCGCGTAGTACATCCACAGCAGCAGCAGGACCAGCGCGCCCATCGAGCCGTAGGCATTGCCGGGCGCGGCCTGGGCCAAGTACAGGCCGATCAGGTAGCGGCCCAGGGCGAACAGCGCCGCGGTGATGGCCCCGCCCAGGAAGGCCTGTCGCCAGGCCACGCGCCGGTCCGGCAGGTAGTGGTAGAGGAAGGCGAAGGCCAGTGCGTACAGCAGCAGGGTGGTGGCGTTGCCGATCGCCGGCAGCAGCGAGGGCAGCCGCGCGAACACCACCTGCAGCGCGGTGGTCGCGATCATCGACACGATCAGCAGGAAGCCCAGCGCCAGGACCACGCCGAGCGAGAACACGCGCTTGCGCAGCCACGCGCGGATTCCGCCGAGCTGTTCGCCGGCGGTGCGGAAGATCAGGTTGAGCGAGCCCTGCAGCTGGGCGAACACCACCGTGGAGCCGACGAACAGCAAGGCCAGGCTCCACCAGCCGGCCAGCGAGCCGGTGTCGGGCCGCGCGCCGGCGTTCTGGATTACCGTCTGGGCCACCGCGGCGGCGTTGGCTCCGGCCAGTTCATCGATCTGCGCGACCAGCGACTGCTGCGCCGGCGGGTACAGCGAGGCGGTGAGCCACAACAGCAGCACCAGCAGCGCCATCGAG
>JAGHZW010000188.1:1328-19557 GCA_017745195.1 Pseudoxanthomonas sp.
GGCCCCGACGTGCCGCTGGCCGTAGCCGCGGTCCAGCGCCAGCCGTGCCAGGTGGGTCATCAGCTGCAGGCCGATGCCGCGGCCACGCAGTTCCGGGCGCACGAACAGGTCTTCCAGGTACAGCCCGGGCTTGCCGAGGAAAGTGGAGAAGGAGACGAAGAACAGGGCGAAGCCGGCCGGCTGGCCGTCGCACTCGGCGATCACCACCTCGGCAGCGGGACGGGGACCGAACAGCGCGGCCTCCATGTCGGCGGCGGTGGCGACCGCCTCGTGGGCGAGGCGCTCGTACTCGGCCAGTCCCTGGATCAATTCGAGGATCAGCGGGACGTCTTCGCGGACGGCCGGGCGCAGCACGATCGACGGACTCGGGGTGGACATGGCGTGGGCCTCCGGGCAGGAGGCGCATTGTCGCGCGCCGGACTGCCGCGCGGTGCGCTTCAGCGATCGCCCGCCGCCGCCACGCGCCAGACCGCGTTGCCGACGTCGTCGGCGACGAGCACGCCGCCGCGCGCATCCACCGCTACGCCGACCGGCCGGCCCTGCGCGTCGCCGCGTTCGTTGACGAAGCCTTCGAGCACTGGCTCGGGCGGGCCCGACGGCCTGCCATCGGCAAACGGCACGAAGACCACGCGGTAACCGACCTTCGGCTGCCGGTTCCAGGAGCCGTGCAGGCCGATGAACGCCCCATGCCGATAGCGCGCGGCGAACCCGGTGCCGGGGTGGAACGCCAGGCCGAGCGGCGCGACGTGCGAGCCCAGCGCGTAGTCGGGCGCGATCGCGCGCGCGACCAGCGCCGGATCCTGCGGCTGCACGCGCGCATCCACGTGCTGGCCCCAGTAGCTGTATGGCCAGCCGTAGAACGCGCCCTCGACGACGGCCGTCAGGTAGTCCGGCACCAGGTCGTTGCCGAGTTCGTCGCGCTCGTTGACCACCGCCCACAGGCGCTGGTCGTGCGGGTGGATCGCCAGCGCGGCCGGGTTGCGCAGGCCGGAGGCGAACACGCGCACCGCACCGGTCGCCGGATCGATCTCCAGCACCGCGGCGCGGTCGGTTTCCTCCTGCATGCCGTGCTCGGCGATGTTGCTGTTGGAGCCGACACCGACGAACAGGCGGCGTCCGTCGGCGCTGGCGACCAGCGACTTGGTCCAGTGGTGGTTGCGTCCGGCCGGCAGTGCGGCGACCTGGCGTGGCGTGGCGCTGATGCTGGTTGCGCCGGTGGTGTACGGCACGGAGACCAGCGCGTCGGCGTTGGCGATGTACAGCGTGCCGCCGACCAGGGCCATGCCGAACGGCGAATGCAGGCCGGCCAGGAACACGTGGCGTTGTTCGGCGATGCCATCGCCGTCGGCATCGCGCAGCAGGGTGATGCGGTCGGCGCTGGCCACGCCGGCGCCGGCACGCTCCTGCACCGCGGCCATCGCTTTTGGCCGCAGGCCTTCCGGGGGTGTCGCGGCGGGTGGCTTGTTGGTTTCGGCGACGAGCACGTCGCCATTGGGCAGCACAAGCACGGTGCGCGGATGATCCAGGCCGCGGGCGAACGCGGTGACCGTGAAGCCGGGCGCGGGCGTCGGGCCAGTGCCTTCGGGCCAACCCACCGCGGGCGCGATTTCCACCACCGGCAGCACGGAGGACTCCGGGGCGGGCAGCGCAGGTGCCGGGCCGGTGCCGGGCGGATAGACGGCCGCGCTGGCGGTCGAGGCCGGCTGGCCTGACGGATTCACCGGCGGGTGGGGGCTGCTGATGCAGCCGGCCAGCGCCAGGCATGGCGCGAGCAGGGCCAGGAGCAGCGGTGAACGGCCCGTGGGCGGTAGCGGAGCCATCGAAGCGGCCTCCACGAACGGGAGGCCGCATTGCAGCAGCGCGGCCGTGACGGCCCGGTCAGCAGGCGGGTGACGCCCGCATGCGCTGGCTGTGGCGGTTCAGCCGGCGAGGCGGCGCTTCACCAGGGCCGAGACCTGGCCCATGTCGGCCTGGCCGGCCAGCTGCGGCTTGAGCACGCCCATCAGCTTGCCCATGTCGGCCGCGCCGGCGGCGCCGGTCTGCGCGATCGCCGCGTCGATCGCGGCCAGGATCGCGGCCTCGTCCAGCTTGGCTGGCAGGTAACGCTCGATCACCACGATCTCGGCACGCTCGACCGCGGCCAGGTCCTCGCGGCCTGCACCCTCGTACTGGGTCACCGAGTCCTTGCGCTGCTTGACCATCTTGTCGAGCACGGCGAGCACGGCGGCGTCGTCCAGCTCGATGCGCTCGTCGACTTCCTTCTGCTTGATCGCGGCGTTGATCAGGCGGATCACGCCGAGGGTGTCCTTGTCGCCGCCCTTCATGGCGGCCTTCATGTCGTCGGTCAGTCGCAGCTTCAGGCTCATGGCAAACACCTATCGGAAGAGGGGCGGCGCATGCGGTGCGCGCATTCGTGGTTTCGCAGGAAACACAAAAAGCCGGTCACGCATCGCGTGCCGGCTTTCAGGTTGCCTCGTCGGCGAAACGGACCGGCGCCATGCGGCAACCGGACCGTCGAAACGTCAGTACAGGCGCTGGCGCTTGGTGACGTCGCGCGACATACGGCGCATCTGGCGCTTCACCGCGGCAGCGGCCTTGCGCTTGCGCTCCTGGGTCGGCTTCTCGTAGAACTCGCGCTTGCGGGTTTCGGCCAGGACGCCGGCCTTTTCGCAGGTGCGCTTGAAGCGACGCAGCGCAAACTCGAAGGGCTCGTTCTCGCGGACTTTGACGCTGGGCATGGAATCTCCGGGGGTACAAATTACCGGGGCCGCCCCGGTGAGCCGCGTATGATAGCCGGGCTCCCGGGCGAACTGCAAGCCGGTCCCGGGCCGACCTTTCCCGCCCGTCCAGATCCCTCCCGGAACCATGCGCGTCCTCGGCATCGAAACCTCCTGTGATGAAACCGGCGTGGCCGTCTACGACACGGCCCTCGATGGCGCGGCGGGCCTGCGCGCCCATGCCGTCTACAGCCAGATCGCCCTCCACGCCGAATACGGCGGGGTGGTGCCCGAGCTGGCCAGCCGCGACCACGTGCGCAAGCTGCTGCCGTTGATCCGCCAGACCCTGGCCGAGGCCGGGCTGGGCACGGCCGACCTGGACGGGGTGGCCTACACCGCCGGCCCGGGGCTGGTCGGGGCCCTGCTGGTCGGCGCCGGTACCGCCCGTGCCCTGGCCTGGGCGCTGGATGTGCCGGCGGTCGGCGTGCACCACATGGAAGGCCACCTGCTGGCGCCGCTGATCGAGGATGACCCTCCCGAGCCGCCGTTCGTCGCCCTGCTGGTGTCCGGCGGGCATACCCAGCTGGTCGCGGTGGACGCGATCGGCAGTTACCGGCTGCTCGGCGAGACCCTGGACGATGCCGCCGGCGAGGCCTTCGACAAGACCGCCAAGCTGATGGGCCTGCCGTATCCGGGCGGCCCGCAGCTGGCGGCGCTGGCCGAACAGGGCACGCCGGGCGCGTTCCGTTTCGCCCGGCCGATGACCGACCGGCCGGGGCTGGATTTCAGCTTCAGCGGCCTGAAGACCCAGGTGCTGCTGGCGTGGCAGCAGTCCGACCAGTTGCCGCAGACCCGCGCCGACATCGCCCGCGGCTTCGAGGACGCGGTGGTCGACACGCTGGCGATCAAGTGCGAACGCGCACTGGATGCGGCGGGCAGCGACACCCTGGTCGTCGCCGGTGGCGTCGGCGCGAACAGGCGCCTGCGCGCGAAGCTGCAGGCGATGTGCGCGCAGCGTGGCGGCCGTGCCTGTTTCCCGCGCCCGTCGCTGTGCACCGACAACGGCGCGATGATCGCCTTCGCCGGAGCGTTGCGCCTGCAGGCCGGCCAGCACGATGACGCCGAGGTGAAGGTCACCGCGCGCTGGGACATGGCCAGCTTGCCGGCCGTCGCTGCGGGCGGATAATCGCCGCATGGACAAGGTTTTCATCGAAGGCCTCGAGATCGAGGCGCTGATCGGCATCTACGACTGGGAACGGCGGATCCGCCAGACCCTGCGCTTCGACCTGGAAATGGGCTTCGACAACCGCAAGCCCGCGGCCAGCGACGCGATCGCCGACACGCTCGACTACAAGGCGGTGAGCAAGCGCCTGGTCGACTTCGTCGGGCAGTCGGATTTCGGCCTGGTCGAGACCCTGGCCGAACGCTGCGCGGCGCTGGTGATCGCGGAGTTCGGCGTGCCGTGGCTGCGGTTGAAGCTGAGCAAGCCCGGCGCGGTGCGCGGCGCGCAGGCGGTGGGCGTGGTGATCGAGCGCTCGGCCCGGGAAGAAAGCTAGCCGCCGCGCGCTGCACGGCGCGGTATGCATCAGGCCTCCACGGCGCCACGTGTAGAATCGCGCCGCACCGCCACCACGACCCGGACATGACCTACTGCGTCGGCATCGAAGTGGACGAAGGCCTGGTCTTCGCCGCTGACACCCGCACCAGCGCCTCGCTCGATGACGTGCGCGTGCATCGCAAGCTGCACGTGTTCGAATACCCGGGCGAGCGCGTATTCGTGGTGATGGCCTCGGGCAACCTCGCCACCACCCAGCTGGCGATCGCGCGGCTGCGCCGCGATGCCGAGGACCCGCACGCGGCCCGCAGCCTGCGCACGTTCAAGCACCTGTTCGAGGTGGCCGGGTACGTCGGCGAAGTACTGGTGTCCAGCCAGGTCCAGGCGGTCGACAGCGACCAGTCCGGCGGCGGCGGCACGCAGGCCACGCTGATCTTCGGCGGCCAGGTCGCCGGCGAGCGCCCCGGCCTGTACATGGTCTACCCGCTGGGCAACTGTATTGCTGCTTCGCCGGAAACGCCCTACCTGCAGATCGGCGAATCCAAGTACGGCAAGCCGATCCTGGACCGGATCCTGCGGCCGCAGACGGGGCTCGAGGACGCTGCGCGCTGCGCGCTGGTGTCACTGGATTCGTCCATCCGCTCCAACCTCTCGGTCGGCCTGCCGATCGACCTGGCGCTGGTGCGCGCCGGCGACCTGCGCATCAGCCAGCAGATGCGGCTGCAGGGCGACACGCCGCTGTACGCGGACATCCATGCCAACTGGTCGCGCAAGCTGGAGAACGCGGTGCGCACGCTGCCGCGCTTCCCGTGGGAACCGGAGCTGCCGGACGCGGCTGCGGCCGCGCCCGGCGAGCCGCCGGTGCAGCCGTAACCGCGATCACGACGAATCCATGCCCGAGAATGCCATCCCCGCCGCATCCGCGCGGCCCGTCGACGTGCTGCTGAGCCTGGGCAGCAACATCGATCCCGAACGCTACCTGCGCGCGGCGCTGGACGAACTGCGTGGCCTGTTCGGCGAGCTGGCGGTGTCGCCCGCCTATCGCACCGCGGCGGTGGGTTTCGACGGTGCGCCGTTCGTCAATGCCGCGGTCGCGCTGCGGACCACGTTGCCGCTGCCGGCGCTGGAAGACGCGCTGCACGCGCTGGAGGACCGCCATGGCCGCGACCGCAGCGGGCCGCGCCTGTCCGACCGGACCCTGGACGTGGACGTGGTGTTCTACGGCGACCTCGTGATCCGTGATGGCATGCGCGTGCGCGTGCCGCGTCCGGAGCTGAAGCACGCCTTCGTGCTCAAGCCGCTGGCCGACATCGCGCCGGCGTTCGTGGATCCGCTGTCGGGGATGGCGCTGGCCGAGCTGTGGCGGATGCATCCGCAGCATGGCGAACGCTTCGAGGTCGTCGCGCTGTAGGCCAGCGCGTGCGGGCGCTCAGCGTTCGCGCCCGCCGTCGACGTGCAGCACCTGCCCGGTGATGTAGGCCGCGTCCGCCGACAGCAGCCATGCGACCGCCGCGGCGATGTCCTCCGGTTCGCCGATACGGCCGAGCGCCGTGGCATCGAGGATCGCCTGCCGGGTTCCGGCCGCTTGCTCCTGGTCCGGCCAGAGGATCGCACCGGGCGCCACCGCGTTCACCCGGACCTGCGGCGCCAGCTCCAGCGCCAGCGCCCGGGTCAGCGAAACCAGCGCCGCCTTGGTCGCCGAGTACGGCGCGTGGCCAGCCAGCGGCCGGCCGGCGTACAGGTCGGCGAGGTTGACGATCGCGCCATGCACGGCGCGCAGGTGCGGCGCGGCGGCCTGGGCGAGGAAGAACGGCGCGCGCGCGTTGACCGCGAACAGGGCGTCCCACTGCTGCGGCGTGGTCGTGCCGAACGGGGTCGGATAGAACGCGGAGGCGTTGTTCACCAGCGCATCGAGCCGGCCGTAATGGCCGACGGTGGCCGCCACCAGTTCCGGCAGCCGGTCGAACACGCGCAGTTCGGCCTGCAGCACCTGCACGCTGCCGGCACGGATGCCTTCCAGTTCGGCCGCCAGAGCGGCCATGTCGGTGCCCGAATGCAGGTGGTGCAGGGCCAGGTCGTAGCCGGCGCCATGCAGGCGGCGCGCGATCGCCGCGCCGATGCGCCGGGCGGCACCGGTGACCAGGGCGACAGGGCGGTCTTGGGTCATGCGCGATCTCGCTCGGCTATGCTGGTCATTGTCCCCGCACCACGACGCCGATGCACGCCGACCTGCCGCCCCCCGAACCGCTGGCCCTGCAGCACAGCGATGCACTTGCGGCGCACATCCGCGCCGAGGTTGCCGCGGCCGGCGGCGCGATCCCGTTTTCGCGGTTCATGGAGCTGTGCCTGTACGCGCCGGGGTTCGGCTACTACAGCGCCGGCAGCACCAAGTTCGGCGCGGCCGGCGACTTCGTCACCGCGCCCGAGCAGGGCCGGTTGTTCGCGGCGACCGTGTCCGGCGTGCTGGCGATCGCGCTGCAGGCGCTGGGTCCGCAGGCGCGGGTGCTCGAACTGGGCGGCGGCAGCGGCGCCTTCGCCGAGGTCGCACTCAAGCGCCTGCTGCAGCTGGACGCGCTGCCGGACCGCTACGCGATCCTGGAGCCGAGCGCCGACCTGCGCGAGCGCCAGCGCGAACACCTCGCGCGCACGCTCACCCCGCCGGTGTTCGACCTGGTGGAGTGGTTGGACCGCCCGTTCGAGGACGACTGGGACGGCGTGCTGTTCGCCAACGAGGTGATCGACGCGCTGCCGACGCCGCGTTTCACCCTGCGCGATGGCGAGGTGTTCGAGGAATACGTCGCGCTCGACGGCGAAGGGCGCTTCATCCGCGTCGACCGCCCTGCCGATGCGCTGCTCGCCGCCGCCGTGCGCCACGTCGAGCGCGAGCTGGGCGCGCCGTTCGCCGACGGCTACCGCTCGGAACTGCTGCCGCAGCTGCCCTACTGGGTGCAGGCGGTGGCCGGCGGCCTGCGCTCGGGCGCGATGCTGTTCCTCGACTACGGTTACCCGCGCCGCGAGTACTACCTGCCGCAGCGCAGCGACGGCACGCTGCGCGCGTTCTACCGCCAGCACATGCACGAGGACGTGCTGCGCTGGCCGGGCCTGCAGGACCTGACCGCCTCGGTGGATTTCACCGCGCTGGCCGAGGCCGGCACCGGCGCCGGTTTCGACCTGGCCGGCTACTGCAGCCAGGCCAGCTTCCTGCTGGGCAACGGCATCGACCGCCTGCTCGCCGACGCCGAAGCGCGCACCGACGAGGCCGGGGCGATGCGCCTGCGCCAGGAGCTCAAGCGGCTGACATTGCCGGCGCAGATGGGCGAACGCTTCCAGGCGATGGCCTTCGTCCGCGACATCGACCTGGGCGCGGCGTTCCTGCTCGGCGACCTGAGCTGGCGGCTGTGAGCGGCATGCTCAAGCCGTTGCGGCGGCCGTGGCTGTGGCTGGGGCTGTGGTGCCTGGCGGTGGCCATCGTGATCGTCACCAGCCTGACCCCGCCGCCGCCGGTGGTGCTGCCACGCAACGGCGACAAGGTCGAGCACCTGCTCGCCTACGGGCTGCTGGCGGCGGCCGCGGTGCAGGTGTTCCGGCCCGGGCGAGGCCTGCTCGCGGTCGGCGCGGGACTGGTGCTGATGGGCATCGCGCTGGAATTCGCGCAAGGAGCCTTCACCACCACGCGCATGGCCGATCCGGCCGATGCGCTGGCCAACACCGTCGGCGTCACGCTGGGCCTGCTGACCGTGTTCGCGCCGTGGCGCGACGCGCTGCTGCGCCGGCAGCCACTGCGCTGAGCGGCCGCGGAGCGGTTCGCGCGCTCCGCTGCCGGGCGCTGTTTCCCGGACTCTTCACGGAGTCCGGTTCGCCGGCCTGACGTTGCGGTCACGCGCCGAAAAGGACGCGCATGGCGGGGAGGGTCGCCATGCGCGCCAGCTCACCGCAACTGCAGGGTCGCCCGATCCAGTACCCACATCGCCGGCCGCGTGTCGCCGGTGAAGCGCAGGCACAGGTCGTGCCGGCCGGCGATGTCCGCCGGCAGTTCCGCGACCAGGTCGACGAAGCCGTCCGCGCCCGGCGTCGCCGGCAGCGGCGTGCTGGCGATGCGCTCGCCGGCGCAACCGTCGGCATGGATGTCCAGCTCGCCGTGCGCGGAGCGGGCCGGCTCGAAGTGGCGGTTCGGTTCGTCATGGGCGAGCTGGAAGTAGTACGGGATTCGCCCCGCGCGCACCTTCACCGCGGCCACGCCATCCAGGTCCGCGCCGTTCCACTGCCAGCACGGATAGAAGATCGTGGTGTTGAAGATCGCGCGTTCGCCGTCGGCCGGGCCGTCGTCTTCGAGCCGCAGCAGCAGGCGGCCGATGTCGGGGCAGGTGGCCAGCTGCTCGTCGGTGCGGGTCAGCATGGCCGCCGCGTCATACGCGTACGTGCGCGACGGCGCCAGCGCCTTGCCGTCGGCGAAGGCGGCCGCGCGCAGCTGCACCGGCAGGGTCACCGGTACCGGCGCGGTGTACAGCGTCGAGGTCGCGGTCGGTTCGCTGCCGTCGGTGGTGTAGCGCACTTCATAGCCGAGCGGATTGACCAGGGTGACTGCGGCGGTGCCGGCCTTGCGGTCGTCCTCGGCGGTCGCATCGACCTGGAATGGTGTTGGCGCGTAACCAATGCCCCAGCGCCGGTAGCGCTCCAGCTGCGCCGGCAGGCGCCGCAGGAAGTCGGCGTAATCCTTGCGCGCCTGCGGCGTCCAGCCGGTCTCGGCGACCGCGGCCAGGCGCGGGAAGATGTTGTGCTGCAGGCGGTTGAAGGTGCGGGTGTGCTCGGTCCACATGTTCGCCTGCAGGCCGAGGATGTGCTGGCGCTTGTCCGCCTCCAGTGCCGCCGGCACCGGCTCGAAGGCATAGACCTGCTGCAGCGGGATCGTCGCCGGCCGGCCGGGCGGTTCGTTCGGCGAGGTGGTCTGCAGGTAGTCGAGATACAGGTCGCTGGATGGCGACATCACCACGTCGTGGCCCTTGCGCGCGGCCGCCAGGCCGCCCTCGATGCCGCGCCAGGACATCACCGTCGCTTCCGGCGGCAGCGGGCCTTCGAGGATCTCGTCCCAGCCGATCATGCGCTTGCCGTGCGCGGCCAGGAATTTCTCCAGGCGCGCGACCAGGTGGCTCTGCATCTCCATCTCGGTCTTCGCGCCGACTTCGCGCATGCGCGCCTGCACGCGTGGCGAGGCTTCCCACTGGTCCTTGACCGCCTCGTCGCCGCCGATGTGGAAGTACGCGCCGGGGAACAGCGGGACCAGCTCGGCGATCACGTTCTCGAAGAACCGGTAGGTGCCTTCCTCGGTGTTGATCAGGTTCGGGAACACACCCCACTCGCTGGACGGAGCCAGCGGCTGGTCGGTGGTGCCCAGCTCGGGGTAGGCGGCGATCGCGGCGGTGGCGTGGCCGGGAACGTTGACCTCCGGGACGATGGTGATGTGGCGCGCGGCCGCATAGGCGACGATCTCGCGCACCTGGTCCTGGGTATAGAAGCCGCAGTACTGGCGCGGCTTGCCGGTGGCCGGATCGATGCCGCCGTCGCCGGCGGGAATGCGGCAGCCGCCGACCTGGGCCAGCTTCGGATACTGCTTGATCTCCACGCGCCAGCCCTGGTCGTCGGTCAGGTGCCAGTGCAGGGTATTGAGCTTGTGCAGCGCCATCGCGTCGATGACCTGCTTGACCTCGTCCACGCTCCAGAAGTGGCGCGCCGAATCGAGCATGAAACCGCGCCAGGAAAAGCGCGGCGCGTCGTCGATGCGCACCGCCGGCAGCGACACCGCGCCGGCGCCATCGACTTGCGCCAGCTGCAGCAGGGTCATCGCGCCGTAGAACAGGCCGGCGGGATGGCCGGCGCTGACGGTCACGGCGTCGGGCGTCACCTCCAGCAGGTAGGACTCGGCGCCGGCATCCGCGCGGGCCGGATCGATCACGAAGCGGATCGCGCCCTTCGCGTCGCCATCGACCAGGCGCGGCTCGATCGCCATGCCCCGGGCCAGCAGCGCGGCGAACTGGTTGGCGGCCGTGCGGGCGTCATCGCCCTGCGCGAGCAGCGGCGTGGCGGCTGACAGCGCGAAGCGGCCTTCGCCAGGCACGACGCTGGCCGGAAGCGGGATCAGCGACAGCGCAGGGGCGGCGGCGTTCTCCGTCGCCGGAGCCGTTGCGGCCTGCGATGCCGCGGTCGTGTCGGGGTGGCCGGAACAGGCGGCCAGCAGCGCGGCCACGCCCACGGCGCACAGCCGTCGCACGGAGGAAAAAGAGAAGAATCGGTTCATCGTCACTCCAGGGTGGCGCGGCGGGCGCCGGTGGAAACGAAGCGGCCGGAGGCCGTCAGCGGGTCCACGGCGGGATCGGCAGGGTGCCTGGCCACGGATTATCGTCGCGACCGGAAGCGGGTGCGTGGCGCTGCGCTGCGCAAGGCCAGCAACCGGAACGCCCCCGAAGGGGCGTTCGCGGGTCGAACAGAAGGAGAGGGCCCGGTCCGCGCTCGACCGGCGCGGACCGGGCCGGGCACTGCTCAGAAGCTCGCGCGGACGTTGAAGTAGTACTGGCGGCCGTTGCTGTAGAACGAGGTCGGGATGACCGAGGTCTGGTAGTAGGTGATGGTCGGATCGTTGAGGTTCAGGCCATCGAGCGAGAAGCTCAGGTGGTCGTTGACCTTGTAGCTGAGCGACGCAGACAGCGTGCCGAAATCATCCTGGTAGTACGGATTGGCACCCGACAGGCCGATCAGGAACGAGGACCGGTAGGTGTAGCTGATCTGCGCACCGAAGGCATCGTTCTCGAAGTACGCACCCAGGTTGTAGGTGTTCTCCGAGGTGCCCAGCAGGTTGTTGCTGCCATCGGCCCAGGTGTGCGCGGTGCTGCCATCGGCATACGTGTAGTTGGCATTGATACCGAAGTGTTCGCCGATCGGCTGCTGGTACGCCACTTCCACGCCCTTGACGCTGCCGTTGGCGTTGATCGGCACCGAGACCTGGTAGGCCTCGAGCTGGTGGGTCAACTCGCTGAACAGCATCTGCGTCTCGACGCCGTAGGCGACGTAGTCCTTCAGGTCCATCGAGTAGGCACCGAGCGACAGCAGGCCGCGCGGCATGAAATACCACTCGACGTTGGCGTCGAAGTTGGTGGACAGCAGCGGCTTGAGGTTCGGGTTGCCGCCGCCGCCGGTCTTGTTCAGGTCCGAACCCCAGGACGAGGCACCCAGTGCCGAGTAGTCCGGAAGGGTCTGGGTCTGCGACGCGGCGAAGCGGAACAGCAGGTCTTCGGCCAGGTTGAAGCGGAAGTTCGCGCTGGGCAGGACGCGGCTGTACTGGTTGCTGGTGTTGCGGCGGACCCAGTTGCCGAACAGGCTGGAAACATCGGCGTTGGCCGGATCGGCGACCGACTGGAAGCTGTTGATGTCCTGGTCGATGTCGACGTAGCGCAGGCCGAAGTTGCCGCTCCACTCCTCGCCGGTGAAGTTGGCCTGGACGTAGGCGGCGAAGTTCTTCTCCGCCACCTTCCATTCGGCGCCGTAGTTGTGGCGACCGGTGGCGCCGTCGTTGTCCGACAGCCAGGTGGAGTTGTTGATGATTGCGTCCTTCAGCGCGCCCGGCGTGAAGTACCAGATGTCGCGCGGGAAATCGCCGCCGATGCTGCTGGCGAAGCCGCTCGGGTACTGGCCGGTGGCGCCGTTCTGCAGCGCGCTCCAGATGTCGCCCGGGGTGGCGCCTTCCGGCGACAGGGCCTCACGGGTGTGGTCGGCGTAGCGGGCACCGAAGTCGAGCGAGGACAGGGCGCCGATGTTGAAGTACTGGCTGAAATCGGCGGTGAACCAGTCCTCGTCATCCTTGGCGGTGACCTGCTGGTTGCCCCAGGTGCCGAAGCTGGTCACGCCGTCCGGGCTGATGTCACCGCCGAGGCTCCAGTCGATCGGCGAGCTGGCGCCGTGCGTGTTCCAGCTTGCGCCGCCGCCGTCGGCCAGGGTCACCTCGGCGATGAACTGGCGCGGGGTCGAGCCCTTGCCGCTGGTGGTGCCGGCCTGGAACTTGGACGACAGGTTCTCGTTGATCTGCCAGTCGGCATCGAGGGTGATGTAGCTGGTCTTGGCCGTCGCTTCGCGGTAGATCATGTCGTACACGGCATACGCGCGGCCGGGCTCGCCGGCGAAGGTCGCGTCGCTGAGCACGCCGTCCCGCACGACGTAGCCGGCATTGGGGGCCTGGCCCGGCGTGGTCACGTTGCCGGCGCCATCCTTCTTGTCGTTGAGGATGTTGCCGCCCCACAGCATGAAGTTGCGGTTGTAGTTGTTGGCCTGCATGTCCGAGCTGAAGCCGCTCAGGCCGAAGGTCAGGTCGTCGTTGGCCTTGAACTGCACTTCGACCAGGCCGCCCTGGCGGTCGCGGGTCTGCTCGAACAGGGTCGAGCCGAGCAGGCCGGGCGCCCACACGCCTGCCAGGTCCGGATTGCTCTGGGCCACGGTCCCGGTCGGGTCGATCTTGAAGAAGCCGCCCGGGATTTCCTGCGCCTGGCGGCTCAGCTTGCGCTTCTGGCTGAAGCCCTGGACCAGGATGCCGAAGGTGCCGTCTTCGTTCTTGTAGTTGAGCAACGCCGAGAACTGCGGGTCGGTGCTGTCCGCGTTGTCCGAACGCACCACGCCGACCGAGGCCTGGGCGGTGAACGGATCGGCGAACTCGAGCGGCTTGCGGGTGATGATGTTGACGGTGCCGGTGGCGCCGCCGTCCTGCAGCTTGGCCTGCGAGGACTTGTTCACCTGCACCGAGCCGACCAGCTCGGACGGCAGCAGGGTGTAGCTGACGCTGCGGCCGACGTTGTTGCCCTGGCTGAGCACGAACCAGTCGGCCGAGCCGACCGAGTGGCCATCGATCAGGGTCTGGGTCAGGCTGGGGCTGGTGCCGCGCAGGCTGACACGGTCGGCTTCGTCGAAGCCGCCTTCGTCGGCGGAGGACGAGCTAATGTTCACGCCCGGCAGGCGCTGCAGGGTGTCGGCCACGTTGTGCGCGGGCAGCCGGCCGATGTCTTCGGCGGTGACCACTTCCAGGCGCGCGTTGGCTTCGCGCTTGGTATCCAGCGACTTTTCCATCGAGCCGCGGATGCCGACCACGGTGACCGTGTCGAGCTCGGTGGCGCTGGGCTGCCCTGCGGCCGGCGCGGTGGCCTCCTGCGCCTGCACCTGTGCGGCGAAGCCCAGGCAGGTCACGATCGCGGCGGACAATACGGACTTGCGGTATTCCATGATGTCTCTCCCATCATTGTTTGAGTTGCACCGGAGACCCCCTCCGGCGACGACTGCTGCATGTGCCACGGCGTGGAGCGCTCCGTACGCACTTCTCCTGGCTCTTCCCGACGCCGTGTTGCCCACTACTCCTGAAAAGCGGATCCCAGGTACCAGCTGGCGGCGCCGATGACGCCGAGCTGGCCGTGTTCGACCAGACGCACCGACACCCGCTCCAGCGCCTCGCGCATCGGCCCCTTGTTGAGGAACCGGGCGGTGAAGTCGCTGCGACCGAGGAAGTCGCGGATGTGCGGCAGGATTCCGCCGGCGAGATAGACGCCCTGCACGCCGTACAGCAGGGCCATGTCGCCGACCGTGCTGCCGAGCAGGCCGCAGAACACTTCCAGGCTTTCGCGCGCCAGCGCATCGCTGCCGTCGAGCGCGGCGGCGGTGATGTCGCCGGGACGGGCGAAGACCGGGGTGGCGCCGCGCAAGCCGCACAGCGCGGTGTAGAGGTTCATCAGCCCCGGCCCGGACAGCGCGTGTTCGACCGACACATGGCTGCGCTGGCCGAGCATCTGCCGCAGCAGCGCCATTTCCAGTTCGGTGCCGACGGCCAGCGCGGCCTGCCCGGCTTCGGTGGCGAGCACGACCGGGCCATTGGCGGTCGGGATCCACACCGCCGCGCCCAGGCCGGTGCCCGGGCCGAGCACGAGGATCGGGCCGGGCGCGATGCGCCCGGGGCCGGTCAGCTGCAGCACCTCGCTGGCGCCCAGGTGGGCGACCGCGTGGGCCACGGCTTCGAAGTCGTTGACCAGGTGCACCGCATCGAGGCCAAGCGCCGACCTGATCTCGGCCGGCGACAGGCGCCACGGCAGGTTGGCGGTGATGACGGTGCCGTCGGCCAGCGGATAACCGGCGCTGGCGATCACCGCCACGCGCACCGGCGTGGTCGCCGGCAGGCCGGCGATGAACTCGCGCACGATGTCGGCCAGGCTCGCGTAGTCGGCGCAGCGGAACTTGCTGTAGGCCAGTACCTGCAGCGGCGCGCCGGGTTCGGCGGGAGCCTGGACCAGGCCGATGCGGACATGGGTGCCGCCGACATCGGCAGCGACGAACGGCTGCGACAGTCGCGACATGGGTGTGGCGTTTGCGGCTGCTGGCACGCGGTTTCCCCGTAGCTGGCGTGCGCCGGAATCCCTGACCGGCGGCACGGAATGCGACGGAGTGTGGAAGTCGTCTGACAACGATGTCAACAGACCATGACAAAAATTTTCGCGGCCCGCCGCGTTCGCACCAAAATCAAACCGAGGTTAGCGCTACCACGTTCAATTGCGCACATTCGTGGTGCTAAATCAGTGACATGCAGCGTATTCATCTTCAAAGGGCGGCGGCGTTGCGTGCTGCATGGCAACAGCAGCGAACACCTGCCAGGCGCGCCCCGGGTTGACAATCCGGGCGCGGCAACCGAAAAAATGTGACAACGTTGTTCCCGCTCAGTCCTGCGCCGCGACGGCGCAGCGCGGGCAACCGTCCATCGCCGGGGAGGCACCGCAGTCCATGTCCGCAGCAACCACCACCGCGCCCGCGCGCGCAGGCCTGGCCACGTCCATCGCGATCGTCGGCGGCCTGTTCTTCATCATCGGTTTCTTCACCTGGCTCAACGGCCCGCTGATCACCTTCGTCAGGCTCGCCTTCGACGTCAGCGAGATCGCCGCGTTCCTGGTACTGATGGTGTTCTACCTGTCGTATTTCTTCCTCGCCCTGCCGGCGTCGTGGATCCTCAAGGGCACCGGCATGAAGAAGGGCCTGGCGCTGAGCCTGGCGGTGATGGCGGTCGGCGCGATGACCTTCGGCGAGTTCGCCACGCGGCGCTGGTTCGGCGGCGCGCTCGGCGGCCTGTTCGTGATCGGCGCCGGCCTGGCGTTGCTGCAGACCGCGGTCAATCCCTACATCTCGATCCTGGGTCCGATCGAGAGCGCGGCGCGACGCATCGCGTTGATGGGCATCTGCAACAAGATCGCCGGCATCCTCGCCCCGATCGTGATCGGCTCGCTGGTGCTGCACGGGATCGGCGACCTCGCCGCGCAGGTCGAGACGGTCGATGCGGCGACCAAGGCGCAGCTGCTGGACGAGTTCGCCGCCAAGATCCATGCGCCGTACCTGACCATGGCCGGCATCCTGCTGCTGATCGCGGTGGCGGTGCTGTTCTCGCCGCTGCCGGAAGTGCGTGCCTCCGAAGTCAACGCCGCGCCCGCCGGCGGCAGCGCGGGCCAGAAGCACAGCATCTTCCAGTTCCCGCACCTGTGGCTGGGCGTGCTGTGCCTGTTCGTCTACGTCGGCGTGGAGGTGATGGCCGGCGATGCGATCGGCACCTATGGCCATGCCTTCGGCCTGCCGCTGGACCAGACCAAGTTCTTCACCTCCTTCACCCTGACCGCGATGCTGCTCGGCTACCTGGCCGGCCTGGTGCTGATCCCGCGCGTCGTTTCGCAGGAACGCTGGCTGAGCGTGTCCGCCGTACTCGGCGTGCTGTTCTCGACCGGCGCACTGCTGACCTCGGGCTACGTGTCGGTGGGTTTCGTCGCCGCGCTCGGCTTCGCCAACGCGATGATGTGGCCGGCGATCTTCCCGCTGGCGATCCGCGGGCTGGGCCGCTTCACCGAGACCGGCTCGGCGCTGCTGATCATGGGCATTGCCGGCGGCGCGATCATCCCGCAGGCGTTCGCGGTGCTGAAGCAGCACGCCGATTTCCAGTGGGTGTTCGCCGGACTGATGGTGCCCTGCTACCTGTACATCCTGTTCTACGCCCTGCGCGGTCATCGCGCCGGTCTTGGCGCCGGCCAGCAGGCGGGGCGGTGATTGCCGCATCATGGACGGCGGTATGAACCAGAAGGCAACAGGACAGATGCGCAGGCCGACCATCAAGGACGTCGCCGAGCGGGCCAAGGTCTCGCTCAAGACGGTGTCGCGCGTGATCAACAACGAGCCGTCGGTGATGCAGGCCACGCGCTCGCGCGTGCTCGCCGCCATCGCCGAGCTCGACTACGAACCCGACGCGACCGCGCGCAACCTGCGCAGCGGCACGCCGTTCGTGATCGGGCTGGTGTACGACAACCCCAACCCGTACCACATCATCGGCGTGCAGAACGGCGTGCTGGCCGCGTGCCGCGAGACCGGCTTCGGCCTGCAGATCCAGCCGTGCGACTCGACCTCGCCGCTGCTGGCCGATGAGCTGGCCGAGTTCGTGCAGCGCTCGCGCCTGGCCGGACTGGTGCTGACCGCGCCGATGTCCGAGCGCCAGGACCTGGTCGCCGCGCTGGTCGCGCGCAACATCCGCGTGGTCCGGATCATCGCCGCGACCGAGGACCCGGGCGATGGCCCGTGCGTCTACATCGACGACCGCGACGCCGCCTACGAGATCACCGAGCACCTGATCCAGCTCGGCCACCAGCGCATCGGCTTCCTCTGGGGTGGCGCCCAGCATCATTCCTCGGGCGAACGCTACGCCGGCTACGAAGCCGCGCTGAAGGACTACGGCATCGCCCTGGACAAGCACCTGGTGGTGCCGGGCGACTACACCTTCGACGACGGCTTCCGCGGTGCGCGCCGGCTGCTGGCGCTGCGCGAACCGCCCACCGCGATCTTCGGCAGCAACGACGAGATCGCCGCCGGCGTGCTCGCCGCGGCCAAGTCGGTCGGGCTCAACGTGCCATACGACCTGTCCATCGCCGGTTTCGAGGACAGCCCGTTCTCGCGCCAGTCCTGGCCGGCGCTGACCACCGCCAAGCAGGCGACCGAGGAGATCGCCCGCCATGCTGCGCGGCTGCTGATCGGCAGCCTGCGCCAGGACGCCTACGACGACCATCCGCTGGCCGTGTCCAACCAGGGCTTCGTGCCGCAGCTGGTGGTGCGCGGCTCCACCGCGCCGGCGCCGCTGCAGTCGCGCACGCGGCCTCCCGCTTCTTCGGAAGCATGACCTCAGAAGCATGACCTCCCCCACGCGAATGAACATGGCTCCCACGCTGCCCGCCGAAACCGACACCCTGATGCACAACGAGGCGGCACAGGCCGCCGACGTGGTCGCCGCCCAGTTCGCCCGCAACCGCGACACGGTCGCCGCGCTGGCCGCGCAGCTGCGCGCCGCGCCGCCGCCGTTCGTGGCCACCTGCGCGCGCGGCAGTTCCGACCACGCCGCCACCTATGCCAAATACCTGATCGAAACCCAGCTGGGCGTCGTCACCGCCTCGCTGTCGCCGTCGATCGGCTCGGTCTACGCGGCGCCGCTGCGGTTGCAGGGCGCGCTGTTCATCGCCATCTCGCAGTCGGGCAAGAGCCCCGACCTGTTGCGCAATGCCGAGGCCGCCAAGGCCGCCGGCGCGCGCGTGGTGGCGCTGGTCAATGTCGAGGATTCGCCGCTGGCGCAGCTGGCCGACACCGTGATCCCGCTCGGCGCCGGCCCGGAGAAGAGCGTGGCGGCGACCAAGAGCTACCTGGCTTCGCTGGCTGCCATCGCCCAGCTGGTCGCGCACTGGAAGAACGATCCGGCGCTGCTCGCCGCACTGGACGCGCTGCCGGATGCGCTGCGCAACGCGTGGAAGCAGGACTGGTCGCCGTTGACCGATGGCCTGGTCGATGCGCACAACCTGTTCGTGCTCGGCCGCGGCCTCGGCCTGGGCGCGGCGCAGGAGGCGGCGTTGAAGTTCAAGGAAACCTGCGGCCT
>JAGHZW010000188.1:19667-21270 GCA_017745195.1 Pseudoxanthomonas sp.
TGAAGTTCAAGGAAACCTGCGGCCTGCACGCCGAGGCCTACAGTTCGGCCGAGGTGAAGCACGGACCGATGGCGCTGGTCGGCGCCGGCTTCCCGGTACTGGTGTTCGCGCAGCCGGATGAAACCGGCGCCGGTGCGGTCGCGGTGGCCGACGAGTTCCACGCGCGTGGCGCCGAGGTCTGGGTGGCGTCCGCGCAGGCCGCATCCTCCAGCATCCGCCTGCCACTGGCCGAAGCCGCGCATCCGGCGCTGGCGCCGCTGCTGACCGTGCAGAGCTTCTACCGTGCGATCAACGCGCTGGCGCTGCGCCGCGGCCATAACCCGGACCTGCCGCCGCATCTCAACAAGGTCACGGAGACGGTGTGATGGCCACCCGCGCGCTGGTCAATGCCAGGGTCCTGCTCGACGACGGCTTCCATGACGACGTGGCGGTGCTGCTCGACGGCGCCGGCGACATCGCCGGCCTGGTGCCGGCCGGGCAGGCGCGGGTGCAGGCCGCGGAGGTCCACGACCTCGCCGGAGGCTGGCTGCTGCCGGGCTTCATCGACGTCCAGGTCAACGGTGGCGGCGGCGTGCTGTTCAACAACGACACGAGCGTAGAGGCGATCGCCGCGATCGGCCGTGCGCACCGCCGCTTTGGCACCACCGGCTTCCTGCCGACCCTGATCAGCGACGATGCCGGGGTGATGGCGCGCGCGGTCGCCGCGACCCGCGACGCGATCGCCGCCGGCGTGGCGGGCGTGCTCGGCGTGCACCTGGAGGGTCCGTACCTCGCCCCGGCGCGCAAGGGCACCCACGATGCGGCCAAGTTCCGCGTGCCCGATGCCGCCGAGATCGCGATGGCGACCGCATTGGACAACGGCGTCACCGTGGTCACCCTGGCGCCGGAGCAGGTGCCGCTGGACACGATCAGGGCGATGGTCGCGCGCGGCGCGATTGTCGTCGCCGGCCACACCGCCGCCAGCTACGAACAGATCCGCGCCGGGCTCGACGCCGGCCTGCGCGGCTTCACCCACCTGTACAACGCGATGTCGCCGCTGCAGGGGCGCGAACCCGGCGCGGTCGGCGCCGCGCTCGAGGACCGCGACAGCTGGTGCGGGATCATCGTCGACGGCGTGCACGTGCATCCGGGCAGCCTGCGCGTGGCGCTGGCGGCCAAGCCGCGCGGCAAGCTGTTCCTGGTCACCGATGCGATGCCGATGGTCGGCGCGGACGATCCGTCGTTCGCGCTGTACGGCGAGGTGATCACCGCGATCGACGGCGTGGTCCGCAACGCCGCCGGCGCCCTCGCCGGTTCGGCGCTGGACATGGCCACCGCGGTGCGCAACGGCGTGCAGCTGCTCGGCCTGCCGCTGGACGAGGCCGCGCGCATGGCCTCGACCTATCCGGCACGGTTCCTCGGCCTGGGCGAACGCGTGGGTCGGATTGCCTCCGGCCTGCAGGCCGACCTGGTCCTGCTGGACGATGCGCTGCAGGTGCGTTCGACCTGGATCGCCGGCGCGCGCGAGGACGCGGCATGAACGCAGCCGTGAAGCGCCGCGGATGACGGCCGCCGCGAAGGCGCCGCGTTTCGCCTCGGTCGATGCGCTGGTCTTCGGAGAACG
>JAGHZW010000188.1:21329-22516 GCA_017745195.1 Pseudoxanthomonas sp.
CGATCTGGGTGGCGGTGCTGCTGGTCAACGATCCCGGCGACTGGAGCCACGTCTACGCGCCACTGCTGCACTCGGAGTGGCACGGCTGCACGCCGACCGACCTGGTGTTCCCGTTCTTCCTGTTCATCGTCGGTGTGTCGATCGCGCTGGGCGTGGTGCCGCGCGTGGAGCTGGGTGCCGATCGCGGCACGCTGATGCGCACGGTCGCGGTGCGCGCGCTGCGCATCATCGGCCTCGGCCTGTTGCTGCACCTGCTGGCCTGGTGGTGGCTGGACCGGGACTACTTCCGCCCGTGGGGCGTGCTGCAGCGGATCGGCCTGTGTTTCCTCGCCGCCGGCGCGGTGGCGCTGTGGCTGAAGCCGCGCGCGCAATGGGCCCTGCTAGGCGCACTGCTGCTCGGCTGGTGGGCGCTGCTGGCGTGGGGCGGCAGCTATGCGCCATACGACAACCTCGCCAGCCGCCTCGACAGCGCGCTGCTCGGGCCGTGGCTGTACCAGCACGATCCGCTTAGCGGGCGCGGCCACGATCCGGAAGGCCTGGCCAGCACGCTCGGCGCGCTGGCGACCACGCTGCTGGGCCTGCGTGCTGGCGACTGGCTGCGTCGCGGCGAGCTGCGCGCGCTGTGGCGCGGTGGCGTGGCCGCGCTGCTGCTCGGCCTGCTGTGGGCGCAGGCGCTGCCCTGGAACAAGAACCTGTGGACCTCGTCCTACGTGCTGTGGAGTGGCGGCTGGGCGATGCTGGCGCTGGCCGCGGCGCACGTGCTGGTCGACCGGCGCGGCCTGCCGGCGCTGGGCCGCAGCTTCGGGGTCAATGCGATCGCCGCCTATGCCGGCTCGTCGGTGATGGTCTATGCGTTTGCCGGGCTCGGCTGGTGGGAGCCGATCTACCGTGTCGGCTTCAGCGGCTGGATGACGCCGCGCTTCGGTCCCTACCTGCCATCGCTGGCGTTCGCGCTGGCCTTCGTCGCGTTCTGGTGGGGCGTGGTCCGCTGGATGGACCGGCGCGGCTGGTACCTCAAGATCTGAACCCGCTTGGCGCGGCATCCCGATGGCGGCGATGCCGCGATTGCCGCGCGAAGCTGCAATCGCGATCCCGCAAAGCCACTGGCTGTCAGGCCGGAGCCTCGCACTGCGCCGCGCGCGCGGCAGATGCTGGCCGAGGCCGAAGCCGCACGGCGCGCATTGCAG
>JAGHZW010000189.1:0-1439 GCA_017745195.1 Pseudoxanthomonas sp.
CGGGATGATGACCCGCTTCACCTCGGCCGACGTCATTGTCGTGGGCCTGATCGGCTTCCGCAACCGGCTGGTGGTCCTGCTCAACTGGGCCTGGGCCTACTGGAGCTACCAGCGGGGTGCGCGGATCATCCTCGGCAGCGGACGAAGCGACGGGTCATCGTCCACGCGCGAATAGGCGCTTCGGACGCTGCAGTGACCGCATGCCGCGCGCTGGGCGCGCCAAGGGCATGACAAGCATGCGCACCGCTGCGATCCTTGCACCACGCCCGCCCAGGTCGCCCCTCGTGTCCACCCTTCTGCTGCTGTTCGACCTGATCGGCACCTTCGTCTTCGCCCTGAGCGGTGGAACCCTCGCCGTGCGCCATCGCCTGGATCTGTTCGGGGTGCTGGTGTTGTCATGCGCCGCGGCGGTATCGGGTGGCCTGGCGCGCGATGTCCTGATCGGCGCGCAGCCACCGGCTGCACTCGCGGACTGGCGCTACCTGGCCACCGCGATGCTGGCCGGCGTGGTCACCTTCTACCGGCACGAGGCGATCGAGCGCCTGCGCAATCCGGTGCAATTGTTCGACGCCGCCGGCCTGGCGCTGTTCGCGGTGCTGGGAACCGGCAAGGCGCTGGCGTTCGGCCTGTCGCCGTTCGCCGCGACGTTGCTCGGCATGTTCAGCGGCATCGGAGGCGGCATCGCCCGCGACCTGCTGGTGGTACGCACGCCGGTGGTGCTGCAGGCCGAGCTCTACGCGGTGGCGGCACTGGCCGGGGGTGGCGTGGTCGCGCTGGCGCACCTGGCCGGCCTGCCGCAGTCGCCGGCGATGGCGGTCGGCGCCCTGGCCTGCTTCGGCCTGCGCTTCATGGCCATCCGCTACGGCTGGCACCTGCCCGTGGCACGGCCATCCGATGCTCCCTGAGAGGCACCGCGCGGCGGTACGGCCGCTGCGTGCGATGGCGCAGTCCCGGAACGCAAACGGCCCGGGGATGCCGGGCCGTCGGATCTGACTGTGGTGCGATGCCGGCTTAAGCCGCCAGCAGCGCCTTCATCTTCTTCATCGCGTTCGCCTCGATCTGGCGGATGCGTTCGGCCGACACGCCGTACTCGTCAGCCAGTTCCTGCAGGGTGACCTTGCTGTCGGCATCCAGCCAGCGACGGGCGATGATGTCGCGCGAACGCGCATCGAGGCCGGCCAGGCCTTCGCGCAGCAGCTCCAGCTGGTGGTCCTCGCTGTCGGCGCGTTCGTACGCCTGCGACGGGTCCTCGTCCTGCGCCATCAGGTAGGCGGCCGGCGACGGCGGGGCATGCTCGTCGTCCTCGTCGGTCGGGGCGTCGAAGCCGATGTCGCGGCCGGACAGGCGCGCTTCCATCTCCAGCACTTCGCGCTCGGAGACATTGAGGTCCTTCGCCACCGCGCTGATGACCATCGAGGGCGAGCTGGACGACATTTCCG
>JAGHZW010000189.1:1449-2138 GCA_017745195.1 Pseudoxanthomonas sp.
TAGCAATCGGGAGGTTGGACTGCTAACGCCAGGACTGGTTCCCAGCATTGCATCCCTGCAACGATCGTGGCGGGCAATAATCCACCACATATCAACGACTTGCACGCAAAAAACTGAACGTCCGCACAGCGCGGGCGGCCATCCTGCGACACCGCCCGCCACAGGGTTGTGAGGGCCCGCCGGGCTCTTCTCAAGGGGGCCGCGACGTCGGATCGCGGCCCCGTCCCGGCTTTACTGGCGGGCCAGCTCCGGCAGGTCGAACACCAGCACCTCGGCAGCCTGCCCGGCCTCGATCCGCACTTCGGGCTCGTCCCGGTACAGCAGGGCGTCGCCGGCCACCAGCGCGCGGCCGTTGATCGTGGCCGCGCCGCGGACCAGGTGGACGTAGGCCAGGCGGCCCGAGGCGACGGCGAAGTCGGCCTTTTCGGCGCCATCGAACAGACCGGCGTACATCCGCGCGTCCTGGTGGATCCGGACCGAACCATCGGCGCCATCCGGGCTCACCACCAGGCGCAGGCGGCCACGCTTCTCGCTGTCGTCGAACCGCTTCTGCTCATAGCCCGGAGTGATGCCGGTGCGGTCGGGCAGGATCCAGATCTGCAGGAAATGGGTGGTGCCGTTGCTGTCGTAGTTGAACTCGGAATGGGTCACGCCGGTGCCGCCGTCGCTGCAGAACATCTTCAAGGAGA
>JAGHZW010000189.1:2172-10682 GCA_017745195.1 Pseudoxanthomonas sp.
GCAGCGGACCCCAGTGCACGTGGTCCGGGTCGAAGTATTCGGCGAAGGAGAAGCTGTGCCAGGAGTCGAGCCAGCCGTGGTTGGCATGGCCGCGCTCGGCGGCCGGTCGCAGGGTGATCACAGGGCACCTCCGGTGCTCAGGGTGGGGGAAGACAGCTTGCGCTCACTGCGCCAGGCATCGACGCTGAAGGCGCCGGCACCATTGGCGGCCAGCATCAGGAAGCCGCCGCCGATGGCGACATTCTTCATCAGGTGGATGAACTGGTTCTGGTCGGCCAGGTCGGCATGGAACAGCACGCCGGCGGCCAGGGAGAACACGGCCAAGGCCAGCGCCGAACTGCGGGTGAACACGCCGGCGAGCACGGCCAGGCCGCCGCCGATTTCCAGGGCGATCACCAACGGCAACAGCGCGCCGGGTACGCCCATCGCTTGCATGTACTGCTCGGTGCCGGCGTAGGCGGCCAGCTTGCTCCAGCCAGAGAGGATGAAGATCAGGGACAGGCCGATGCGGCCCAGCAGCGCGTACAGGTTGTTCATGGTGGCCTCGAATGACGCGGGGGCGGTTCCGCGGAGTGCGGATCGGGTGGGCCCTGCGATTGGCCGACAGAATGAACCTCGACATAAATGGAATAAACTAGCGTTTAATCCACTTATTGTTCTATTTATGTAGATTAGTCCGCTGGGCTCAGCCCCCCGGCCAGCATCGCCTCGACTTCCACCCGCGGCGGCAGCGACCAGTCGACCGGCGCCTGGCCACGGCGGACCAGGTACTCGTTGGCCACGGCGAAATGGCCGCAGCCGAGGAACCCCCGGTGCGCCGACAGCGGCGAGGGGTGCGGAGCCTTCAACACCCGGTGGCGGCGCGGATCGATCACCTTGCCCTTGGCCTGGGCATAGCTACCCCACAGCATGAACACCAGGCCCTCGCGCTCGCGGGCCAGGGCTTCGATGGCATGGTCGGTGAACCCCTCCCAGCCCTTGCCCTGGTGGGCGCCGGCGCGCCCGTCCTCCACCGTCAGCACCGCGTTGAGCAGGAGCACGCCGCGTCGCGCCCACGGCAGCAGGCAGCCGTGCTCCGGCCGCGGCAGGCGCAGCTCGGCGTCGATCTCCTTGAAGATGTTCTGCAGCGACGGCGGCACCGGCACGCCCGGGAGTACCGAGAAGCACAGGCCGTGGGCCTGGCCCGGACCGTGGTACGGATCCTGGCCGAGGATCACCACCTTCACCTCGTCGAACGGCGTCGCGTCGAAGGCGGCGAAGATCTGCGGACCCGGCGGATAGATGCGCGCACCGGCCGCCTTGCGCTGGCGCAGGAATTCCGACAACGCCTGCATCTCCGGGCGCAGCAGCCAGTCGCCGATGCGCGCCTTCCACGACGGCTCCAGCCGGATGCGGTCTTCCGCAGTCACGACATCAGATCGACCGCGCCGCCGTATCCAGCCGCGCCACGCGCAGCTGGAACAGGACCTTGGTCACCAGCAGCCGTTCCTCGATCGGCTTCTGCACCAGGTCATTGGCGCCGGCCTTGAGCAGCTCGGACTGGTTGTGGCGGTTGCCGTCGCCGGTCATCACCAGCACCGGCAGGCGGCGCTTGCCGTAGGCGAAGTCGATCCGGATCCGCTCGACCACGTCGCGTCCGCTCAGCTCGCCCTTCAGGGTCACGTCGGTGAGGACCAGGTCGATGCGGTCGGGGATGCGGCCCAGCGATTCGGCGGTGAGCAGGCCGAAGGCCTCCTCGGCGGTGATCACGTGGATCACCTTAAGCTGCTGGCGCTCCAGCATGCGCTTGGTCGCCTCGGCGACCACGCGGCTGTCCTCGATGTACAGCACCGTGGCCCCGACGATGGGCTGCGGCTGCACGTAGCCGCGGATGAACTCGGCCAGCGCATCGTGGCCCAGCGACTTGTCGAAGTAGTCGGTGACGTATTCGGTGAAGCGGCGCTCGACCAGGTGCTGCTGGGCGTCGCCGGACACCACGATCACCGGCACGTAGGCCTGGCCGGCGGCTTCGCGCACGCTGCGCGCCAGCTCCAGGCCGTCGCCGTCGGGCAGCGACAGCGCGGTGGTGACCAGGTCGACCGCGCCCGCGTCGAGCGCGGCGCGTGCCTCGGCGATGCTGGCGCAACCGACCACCTGCACGCCCGGCAGTTCGCGCGCGAGCACGTCGGCAATCAGCTTGCGCACCAGCTTGGAGCCATCGGTAACCATCACCCGCGGCGCGTCGCTGATCAGGTGCTTGAGCTCTTGGACAGCCATCAGGTCTCCGTGGGGCGGGTCTGGCGCAGGAAATGTCCGGTCACCACCCCGGCCCCCAGCCAGCCGAGCAGGACAGTTCCCAGCAATACCATTGCCGAGTGCGGCGCATCCAGACCCGTGAGTGCGAACTGGCTCCCATAGCTGGCACTGAGCGTGGCCAGCGGCGCGTACAGCGCCCAGCCGGCGGCCGCGATCAGGCCCAGCGCCAGCAACCCTGCGCCCAGTCCGTACCACACGCCCAGGTAGAGGAACGGGCGGCGGATGAAGCCGTCGCTGGCGCCCAGCAGCTGCAGCACGCCGATCTCCTCGCGCCGCGACTGGATGTCCAGGCGGACGGTGTTGCCGACCACCAGCAACGCACCCAGGCCCAGCAGCACCGACAACACCTGGACCACGCGCTGGCCAAAACGCAGCCAGCCATCCAGGCGCTGGCGCCAGACCGCGTCGTGCTGGACCAGGTCGGCCTGCGGCAGCGCCTCGAGCGTGGCCACCAGGCGCGCATCGGCAGCGCTGTCGCCGTCGCCCGGGGTCACCACCAACAGGGTCGGCAGCGGATTTTCGCCCAGCGCGTCGAGCGCTTCGCCCAGGCCGCTGCTTTCGCGGAAGCCGGCGATCGCCTGTTCGGGGGTACGCAGTTCGACCGCGGCCACGTCGCCGCGACCGCGCAGGGTGTCGGCCAGCTTCGCCGCGGCGGCCGCATCGACGTCCGCCTTCAGGAACAGGTTGATCTCGCGCGACTGCTGCACGTTGCCGGCGAAGTGGCGCAGGTTGTCCATCACGATCGACAGGCCCAGCGGCAACGCCAGGGCCACGCCCATCACCGCCACGGTCAACAGCGTCGCCCACGGCTTGCGCAGCGCGCGGCCGAGGCTGAAGGCCAGTCCGTGCAGGTGCTGGTCGAACCAGACCCGCAGGCGCGACGGCGCCGTGGACGCCGCCTTCGCATTGGTGGCGGGGCTGCTCATTCGGCCAGGTCCGCCGGCGAGATGTCGTCGACCAGGCGCCCATGGTCGAGCACCAGCACGCGCTTGCGCATGCGCCGCAGCAGCGGCAGGTCGTGGCTGACCACCAGCACGCTGGTGCCGCGGTCGGGCAGGCCGGCGAACAGCTCCATGATTTCGCCGGACAGGGTCGGGTCGAGGTTGCCGGTCGGCTCGTCGGCCACCAGCAGGCGGGGCTCGGCGATGATCGCGCGGGCAATGCCCACGCGCTGCTGCTCGCCGGCCGACAGCTGCGAAGGCAGCGCCTTCTCGCGATGGCCCAGGCCCATCCGTTCCAGCACCGAACGCACCCGCTTGCCGATGTCCACCCGGCGGGTGCCGCGCAGGATCAGCGGCAGGGCCACGTTCTCGCCGATGGTGCGGTCGGTCAGCAGCCGGTGATCCTGGTAGACCACACCGACCTCGCGCCGGTGCAACGGCACCTTGCCGCCGCGCACGCGCTGCAGGTTGCGCTCGCCGAACAGCACCGCGCCGCGGCTGGGCCGCTCGGACAGGTGGATCAGCTTGAGCAGCGTGCTCTTGCCGGCGCCGGAATGGCCGGTGACGAACAGCATTTCGCCTTCGGCCACGTCGAAGCTCACGTCGACCAGGGCCTGGTGGCCACCGGAATACTGTTTGCTGACGTTTTCGAATCGCAGGACGCTCATGCTCCGATTATGTCGGAGCATCCGGCGGCGCGCGACAGGGGAGCGCGCGCCTGGCGACGCCTGACGATCGAGGCACGCCGGGAACGGCAGGCCGCGCAACGGGCGTCGCGCGGCCCACCCGGGCGGATCAGCCGCCCGGCACCAGCGAGCGCAGCTTGCGGCCGATACGGGCCAGGAACGAATCCTTCTGGGCCGGCACCGCCGGCACCGGCGCCTGGCGCTGGGCCGGCACCTGCGACGGCGACGTGGCGGCACTGCCCTGGGCATTGGCCTGGCCATCGACCGGCTTGCCGTGGCGACGGCGACGGCGCTTGCGCGGACCGCGCTCGCCGTCGGCCCGCGCTTCGCCCTGCGCGCCCGCCGCCTGTGCAGGACGCGGCGGCCGCGGAGCGCTGCCGGCCTGTTCGGTGGTGTTCGCAGCGCCGGCCTCGGCCGTACCTGCAGTCGGCGCGGATGCGGGCTTGCGCCGCGGACGGCGCTCGCCATCACGACGTTCGCCGCCACCATGGCCAGACTTGCCACCGCGCGAACGGCCACCGCCACGACGCTCCTCGTCGGCGGCGCGTTGCTCGCGCGCCTCGCGGAAGATCTGGCCGATGCTTTCCTCGTCCTCGCCCTCGCCCGCCTCGTCGCCTTCCGGCTTCGGCCGCTCTGGCCGCGGCAGCGCGGTCAGCAGCTCGGCGGTGACCGGCTCGGACGGGATCTTCTGCTCGATATAGGCCTCGATGTCCGGCAGCCCCATCGCGTAGCGCTCGCAGGCGAAGCTGATCGCGTCGCCTTCGGCGCCCAGGCGGGCGGTGCGGCCGATGCGGTGGACATAGTCCTCCGCGTCGAACGGCAGGTCGTAGTTGTAGACATGCGAGACGCCGTCGATGTGCAGGCCGCGCGCGGCCACGTCGGTGGCGACCAGGATCTCCAGCTGGCCCTTCTGGAAGCGGTTGAGCAGGGTCTCGCGCTTCTTCTGCGGCACGTCGCCCGACAGCACGCCGACCCGGTAGCCGGCGCGCTCCAGCGCGCGCGCCACGCGCTCGACGAAGGCCTTGGTGTTGACGAACACCATGGTCCGCGCGCCCTCGCTGCGCGAGAGCAGGCCGATCAGCAGCGGCAGCTTTTCCTCGTCGGACGGGTAGTACAGCTTCTGGCGCACGCGCGCGGCGGTGATGGACTCGGTTTCCACGACGAGCTTCTCCGGCTCGTTCATGTGCTCGTAGGCCAGCTCCAGCACGCGGTGGCTGAGCGTGGCCGAGAACAGCAGGGTCTGGCGCTCGGTGCGGATCGGCATGCGCCGCAGCAGGAAGCGGATGTCCTTGATGAAGCCGAGGTCGAACATGCGGTCGGCCTCGTCCAGCACGCAGATCTCGCAGGCGTGCAGCGACACGACCTTGTGCTGCTTGACGTAGTCGATCAGCCGGCCCGGGGTGGCGATGATCACGTCCACGCCCTTCTGCAGCAGTTCGCGCTGCTTGTCGTAATCGACGCCGCCGTAGACCAGGGCGAAGCGCAGGCCCAGCTCGCTGCCGAACTTCACCGCGTCCTTGTGGATCTGGATCGCCAGCTCGCGGGTCGGCGCCAGGATCAACGCGCGCGGGTCCTCGGGCTTGCGCTCGGCCAGCGCCGGGCGGGTCAGCAGGCGGTTCATCACCGCGACCAGGAAGGCCAGGGTCTTGCCGGTACCGGTCTGCGCCTGGCCGGCGACGTCGCGCCCGGGCAGCGCGACCGGCAGGGTCAACGCCTGGATCGGCGTGCAGCGGGTGAACCCGGCCGTTTCAAGTCCGGCAAGCAGCGCCGGGTGCAGGTCGAACGAGGAAAAAGCTACATCGGTCAGCGGTTTGTCGCTCATCATCCAGTCTTCATCATGTGCCCCATCGCAGCGCCGGCGGCGCGCGGGTTGCATCGGTTTCCGGGGCGCCGCACACTGCGGGCCGTCGTCGGATCGCGCGGCCGTCGGGGGGACGGTGGCCCCCTTGACTTCTCCGCGAAACGCCCCAGTTTAACCCAAAGGCACCGCCGGTCCCGTCCGGATGTGCCGGCAATCCACGGAGATACCAAGTGAACGACAAGGTGATGCACGTCGGCGACGGCGATTTCGACAGCGCCGTGCTGCAGTCCCAGGAACCGGTCCTGGTCGACTTCTGGGCCGAATGGTGCGGCCCCTGCAAGATGATTTCGCCGATCGTCGACGAGCTGGCGCAGGCCTACGACGGCCGCATGAAGGTGGCCAAGGTCAACATCGACCAGAACCGGGCCACCGCGATCAAGTACCACGTACGCTCGATCCCGATGCTGCTGCTGTTCAAGGACGGCCAGATCCAGGCCACCCAGGTCGGCGCCGTCGGCAAGGGCCAGCTGACCCAGATGATCGACAAGACCCTCGGCGCCGCGGCCTGAGGCGCTCTTTCCGGGCGCGACGGCCGCAACGGCCGTCCGTCCCCGCCTGAACTGTCCCCGACCATGCCACCGGCACGCTTGCCGGTGCCCCGCGGCCGGTGTTAGTGTCGCTGCAACCGGCCGCAGAACCCGCTGCCGCGTCCCGTCCGGCCATCGCCGGACCACCCATCCCACACAGGATCCAACGCCCGCATCGGGCGCTCGCATCTACCAGCGAGGAATCACACCCTTGTCCGAGAACACCCTGCCTGAAGCGCCCGGGAGCGAAGACGCACCCGCCGAGAAGCGTGCGCGCAAGCGCGTGAGCAAGCCGGCCGATGCCGGCGCCAGCGAGGCCGCCGCGCCGGCGCCCGCCGCTTCGGCCCCTCCTCCGCCCCAGGCCCCCGCCCCGGCCCAGTCCGGCGGTGACACCGCTTCCACCCCTTCCGCATCCGAGCACTCCGGCAGCCAGCAGGGCCAGCCGCAGGGCGGCGACGGCGACCGCGAGCAGCGCGAAGGCGGCCGCAACAACCGCCGCGACCGCTTCCGCAACCGCCGCGACCGCCAGCGCGAACGCTTCCGCGACGACGGCGGGATGCAGGACGACAATGGCAACAACCAGATGCAGCACCCGCCGCGCCCGCACCCGAGCGTGCCGGAGGGCTTCCCGCAGTACTCGCTGGGCGACTTGAAGCGGATGCCGGCGCACAAGCTGCTGGAGATCGCCGAGCAGCTGCAGATCCACGAGGGCGTGGCCCGCGCCCGCAAGCAGGACGTGATCTTTGCCCTGCTCAAGGTGCTGACCCGCCACGGCGAGGGCGTGGCCGCCGACGGCGTGCTGGAAATCCTGCCCGACGGCTTCGGCTTCCTGCGTGCGGCCGAGGCCAGCTACCTGGCCGGCCCGGACGATACCTACATCTCGCCCAGCCAGATCCGCCGCTTCAACCTGCGCACCGGCGACCACCTGTCCGGCCGCATCCGCTGGCCGAAGGACGGCGAGCGCTACTTCGCCTTGGCCGTGGTCGACACGATCAACGGCGAGCCGCTGGAAGCGTCCAAGAACAAGGTTCTGTTCGAGAACCTCACCCCGCTGTTCCCGCGCCGGCGTTTCCGCCTGGAGCGTGGCGACGGCTCGACCGAGGACATCACCGGCCGCATCCTCGACCTGATGGCGCCGCAGGGCAAAGGCCAGCGCGCGCTGATCGTCTCCCAGCCCAAGGCCGGCAAGACGATGATGATGCAGCAGGTCGCCACCGCGATCACGAGCAACCACCCGGACGTGCACCTGATCGTGCTGCTGATCGACGAGCGTCCCGAGGAAGTGACCGAAATGCAGCGCACCGTGCGCGGCGAGGTCATCTCCTCGACCTTCGACGAGCCTGCCGCGCGCCACGTGCAGGTCGCCGAAATGGTGATCGAGCGCGCCAAGCGCCTGGTCGAGCACAAGAAGGACGTGGTGATCCTGCTCGACTCGATCACCCGCCTGGCTCGCGCCTACAACAACGTCGTGCCCAGCTCCGGCAAGGTGCTGACCGGCGGCGTGGACGCCAACGCCCTGCACCGCCCGAAGCGCTTCTTCGGCGCGGCGCGCAACGTGGAAGAAGGCGGCTCGCTGACCATCATTGCTACCGCGCTGATCGACACCGGCAGCAAGATGGACGAGGTGATCTACGAGGAGTTCAAGGGCACCGGCAACTCCGAAGTGCACCTGTCGCGCCGCATCGCCGAGAAGCGCGTGTTCCCGGCCATCGACATCAACCGCTCGGGCACCCGCCGCGAGGACCTGCTGATCGAGCCGGAGCTGCTGCAGAAGATCTGGATCCTGCGCAAGCTGCTGCACCCGATGGACGAGATCGGTGCGATGGAGTTCATGCTCGACAAGATGAAGAACACCAAGTCCAACGACGAGTTCTTCAGTTCGATGAAGCGCTGAGATCCTCAGCCGCTGTCCGGACGAAAAGCCCCGCATCGCGGGGCTTTTCCTTTACCGCGGCCGGATGCCGTACCGCCGTCGTGAAGTGCGGCTGCCATCACGCCCTACCGGCCGTTGCCGCAGTCGCAGCGGGCGGCCCGGCATGCGATCCTTGCGCCATGACCGACCTCGTCTCCAGGAGAGACATATGAAGCGTTCCGTTGCCCTGTTGCTGCTCGCCATGTTCTCGCTCGCCACGCTCTCTGCCTGCAACACCATGGAAGGCCTGGGCAAGGACGTGAAGAAGCTCGGCGAGAAGGTCGAGCA
>JAGHZW010000189.1:10687-15093 GCA_017745195.1 Pseudoxanthomonas sp.
CTGCAACACCATGGAAGGCCTGGGCAAGGACGTGAAGAAGCTCGGCGAGAAGGTCGAGGAGAAGGCCAGCAACTGACGGGCCGGTCCAAACCCGATCGCGCGCAGCGAAGGCCGGCCCTGCCGGCCTTCGTCTTTTTCCGGGTGGCAAGGCCGTCGCGAAACCCGTCGTACGCGCCCCCGACTGCTTCAGCCGTCGGCTTTTGCCGGCGTAACCAGACGCAACCTGCCGGGCACATCACCCACGGGATACACGCCGCCATCGGCCAAGGCCTCTGGCGAGCCCAGTTCGGTGCCGGCAAGCCACGGCACCGGCTGACGCACCCCCGGGTAGTAAGGCACCCAGACGCCGTATTCCTCTTCCCGGCCAAGCATGTAGTTGACCGGCACGCGGACGGTCCAGGATTCGTTGTCGGCATCCTCGCCCCTGCTCGGCGGCCGGAAGGTCCATTCGCGCGCCCGGGCGGCCGCATTGGCCGCGAATACCCGACGCCAGCGCGAGCTGTCATCCATCGACGCCAGCGACTTCATGTTGACCTGTTCGACAGCCACGTCCACGACGCTGCCGTCACGGCCGATGCGCAGTGCGAGGTAGACCTCGGCCTCGACCCCGGCGTCGGCCGCCTGCCGCGGATACATCGGCGGCTTCATGCTCACCCGCACGACCTCCGCGTCAGCCAGGTCCTTGTCCACCTTTTCCCGATAGAAGTTGGTCGCGCGCAGTTCGATGCGGAAATTCCCGTCGTCCTGGGTTGCCAGTATCAGCTGCAGGCCCATGCGGTTGCGCACAGCCATCGGCTTTCCCTCCACCAGCGTGGGTTCGAACCGCCAGCGCTGGATGTTGGCATCGACGAACTCGCGCAGCTTGGCCGTCAGCTTTTCGCTCTTGTCCAGGGTGTAGCCCCGGACGAGGCCCTGCTCATCGACCTCGATCTGGCCTCCCAGCACCATGCTGGCTTCCATCTTCTTGCTCGATACCGGCTTCGGCGCCACCGGAGCCGCAAAGGCCGGGCCGGCGGCGAGCAGCAGCGACAGACAAACAGCGATCCCCTTCAAGGTGGCTCTCCCCAGAGCGTGCGTTCGCGCGGAGTGTGCGTAGTGCTACCGCTTTCGACAAGCGTCCCAGCCATGCGAGCCGGGCAGGTCCTGGACGGCCGCTCACCGGCACTGGAAATCGTCCTCGCCTATCGGCGCGCAGCCATCGCCCCACTTGCCGGTCTGCCGCCAATAGTCCACGACCCCGGTTTCCGCCAGCAGTTTCTTGAACTCCGGGTGCGCGCGCACGTTCGAATACGGCGCATTCCAGAGCGCGACGTAGGGCGGAGGCGCCAGCGTGCCCTGCTCGAATCCCTCCCAGCCCGACAGGTCCCTGCGCATCGCGGCCACGGCCAGGTCGGCGTCGTCCAGCGCGTCGGCCACGCTGGTCCACACGTAGGCCGCGCCGGCACCGCCGCCATAGGCGTCGTCCGCCAGCGCCCGGCGCACCAGGGCGAGCATCGCTTCGCGGTCGTCCAGCACCGTGCCCAGCTCCTTGAAGAACGGCGTGTCGAACTCGCGACCCTGCCGCAGCAGTCGGGAATGCAGTTCGCGCAGGTCTTCCGGCGCGGCCGGCCTGCGGCCCGCCAGCTGGCGGAAGAAGGCCAGGTAATCCGGCGACAGCTGGCTGCCTTCCAGCACGCGGGCGCGCCGGTACTCGGCCTCGGCGTCCTCGAAGCGCCGCGTCGCGGTGTAGTCGTACTGGAGGTCGCGCGACAGGTACAACGCCATCGGCTCCACCGCACGCACCCGCTCCACCAGCGCGGTCGCCTCCTCCAGATGGCCCATCGCGTAGATCATGAAGGTGTAGTCCCAGACCCGTTCCTTGGTCGGCGGCCCGGAATCCACGACCTGCCGCGCCAGCTCGATGGCACCGGCCCGGTCGCCGCCGCGCCACAGCACATCGGCGCGGATCAGCCTGCCGATCCAGCTGTCCGGCGCGACGCGCGCGATCTCCGCGCGCACCTGTTGCGCCTCGGCGCGCAGCGGACCGCCGCGCGCCTCGCCCAGTTCGCGCGCCACCGCGTCCAGCGAACGCGCGAGCAGGTCGCGGCAGAGCACGCACTGCGGATCCAGCGCCACCATCTCGCGCGCCAGCTGCAGGCGTTCGCGGTCGTGCTCGAAGTCCAGCTGCCCGCGCATCACGATGCTCCGCCAGCGCAACAGCCGGTCGTAGGCGTCGACGCTGGTGGTGCCCCCCTGTTCGCGGTTGAACCGGGCCACGTCCAGCTTCACGCTCAGGGCCTGGGCGACGTCGCCGGCGATCTCCTCCTGCACGGCGAAAACATCGCGCAATTCGCGCGCGTAGGTCTTCGACCACAGGTGGGTGCCGTCATCGGCGCGGATCAGCTGGGCGGTGACCCGGAGCTGGTCGCCATCGCGGCGCACGCTGCCTTCCAGCAGGTGGTCGACGCCCAGCTTGCGGCCAATCGAACGCAGGTCCTCGTTCCGGCCCTTGAACGAGAAGCTCGAGGTGCGCCCGACCACCCGCAACGCCTGCGACTGGGCCAGCTGGTTGAGGATGTCCTCGGCCAGGCCGTCGGCGAGATATTCCTGGTCGCGGGCCCGGGACAGGTCGGCGAACGGCAGCACCGCCAGCGAAGGCATGCCGGCGGCCATGGGCGCGACCACCGCCGGAGGCGGCCGGAGCCACGCCTTGTCCACCAGCAGCCAGGCGATGGCGGCCACTGCCAGCAGCCCGGCTCCGGCGACGGCGACCGGCCAGGCCGCACGCCTGTGCGGCGGTCCGGGTACCACGGCAGCGCTCGCGTCCGCCGCCGCCGGTCCATCCGTCGCCACTGTCGGCGCCGGCAGGTCGAAGCGGTAGCCGATCCCGTACACCGTATGCAGCAGGCGCGGATGCTGCGCGTCCTCGCCCAGCGTCTGCCGCAGCAGGCTCATGATCCGGTTCAGCACGCTCTGGGTGACGTGCCGGTGGCCCCAGACCGCATCGAGGATCTCGTCGCGGGTGAATACGCGCCCCGGCGTGCCGGCCAGCAGCGCAAGCACGGCGAAGGCCTTCGGTTCGAGCGGCTGTTCGCGCCCGCCACGCGACAGCCGCAAGCCGACGAAGTCGATGACCACGTCGTCGAAGGCAAGACGGTCCGGAGCGGGCTGAGGCGGCATACGGTTCCAGGCGGACTGTCCCCGGCCAAGTGTATATGGGGTCTCTGCGCCGCCAGTCCGGCCCGCGGCGGCGCATTCCCCCGTCAACCTGCGATTGGCCTGCGATTGGCCTAAAGACCGGTGCGCCCCGTCGAGGGAAGCTGCCCGGGCACCTTCGAGGCATCTCCGATGAAGCTTCCACCGCTCCGGCTGTCCTTCCTGTCCATCGCGATCGCCGCCGCCTGCGGCTCCACCAGCCTGCGTTCGGAAGATGTCGCGGCGCTGGACTATGACGCCGTACTCGATCCGGGCGGCGCCGTCTGCTCGACGTCCGCTGCAGGCCGCCCGCCGCTGCTCGAGGCCCTGGTGCTCGCACAGGCCAGCGAGACCCGGCCGTTTCCGGTGCTGCCGATGCGTGCCGCCGACGGCGCCGTGCCGCTGTACGACAACCTCGGCACGCTGACCCTGCCGGTGGGCACCTCCAGCGCCAGGGCGCAGGCGTACTTCGACCAGGGCCTGCGCTGGGCGTTCGCGTTCAACCACGCCGAGGCACAGCGCGCGTTCCAGGCCGCGCAGCGGGAGGACCCGGAGCTGGCCATGGCGCATTGGGGCGAGGCCTTCGTGCTGGGGCCGAACATCAACGCGCCGATGCTGCCCGAAGCCGTGGCGCCGGCCGTCGCCGCGCTGGCCAGGGCACTGGAACTGGCACCCGCGGCGCCGGCGAAGGACCGCGCGCTGATCGCCGCACTGCAGAAGCGCTACTCGGCCGATCCCGGCGCCGAACGCGCCGCGCTCGATGCCGCCTTCGCCGACGCGATGGGCGCGGTAGCCAAGGACTACCCGGACGACGACACCCTGCAGACGCTCTACGCCGAATCCATCATGGACACGCAGCCCTGGGACTACTGGGAGGCGGCAGGAACGCAGCCCAAGGGCCGCGCCGGCGAGATGCTCGCCATCCTCGAAAAGGTCCTGGCGCGCAATCCGGAACATCCGGGTGCAATCCACCTCTACCTCCATGCCGTCGAGGCCTCGGTTTCGCCGGAGCGCGGCCTGCCGCACGCCAGGCGCCTGGCCGCGCTGATGCCCGGCGCGGGGCACATCGTGCACATGCCGGCGCACATCTACTACCGCACGGGCCTGTTCAAGGAATCGCTGGAGACCAACAAGCGCGCGATGGCCGTCGACGAGGCGTACTTCGCCGGTTCGCCGTCCGATCCGCTGTACAAGGCGGCCTATTACCCGCACAACATCCACTTCGTCCTGGT
>JAGHZW010000189.1:15135-33154 GCA_017745195.1 Pseudoxanthomonas sp.
CCAGCAGGTACTGCAGCGGGTGGATGCGCAGCTGGCCCATGCCATCTTCAGCCCGCCCGCGCGGATCCTCGCGCTCGATGCCCCGCCGGAAAACCAGGTGCTGGTATCGGCGCTGGCGCATTACGCCCGCGCGCTGGCCCATGCCGCGGACAAGGACATCGATGGCGCCCGCCGCGAGATCGCCGCCATCGAACGCATCGAATCGACCGCGGACTTCCAGCCCTACGTCGACTGGTACGTGCCCGGGAAGGAGATCGTGCAGACCGCGCGCCTGGTCGCCACCGCCCGCCTTGCCGACGCGCGCGGCGACCTCGCCGCCGCCGCAGGGGCCTACGAGGCGGCCGTGGCGATCGAGGATTCGCTCGCCTACATGGAACCTCCGTACTGGTACTACCCCATTCGCCAGTCGCTGGGCTCGGTGTACTTGCGGCAGGGCCGGCTCGACGCGGCGGAGAAGGTGCTGCGCGAATCGCTGCTGCGCTCGCGCGGCAACGGCTGGGCCCTGGCCGGGCTGGCCGAGGTCTACCGGCGCGAGGGCGACACCCAGGCCGAGAAGGCGACGCGACAGGCCTACGACCGCGCGTGGTTCGGCGCGAAGGCGCCCGACATCGCCCGGCTGTGAGCGCCGGATCAGCCGCGCACCGGCACGACCCTCGCCACGGGGCCGACAGAGGATCGCCATGAACGTGTACGCCAACTCGACCACCGGTGCCGCAAGACCACGACCGTCGACGGCCGACGAGCGCCTGCCCGGCTGGATCGGACGCCTCTTCTATTTCGCCGCCATGGCCGGCCTCGCCGCATTCGGCGCCTACATCGTCCTGCGGGCGAGCGGCGTCACCTTCCGCAACTTCGACCAGTGGCACGACCTGGTCGCGGGCCGGACATTGCCTACGCTCTCCGCCTGGATCGCCAACCTCGGCATCGGCATGCACTTCGTCATGGGCACGATCCTGGTGCTGGCCTGGCCGATCCTGTTCTCGTCCACGATCCGGGCACGCCACCGCACCGTGCATCGCTGGACGGGGCGGGTCTATGTGACGGCGGCTTTCCTCGCCGGGGTCGGCGGCCTGTCGTTCATCCTGACCCATGGCGCCTACGCGCCGCCGGCCTCCGTAGCGTTCGCGATCTGGGGCTCGGTGATGATGTTCAGCGCGGTCATGGCCTACGCCCACGCTCGCGCGCGGCGCTTCGACCTGCACCGGGCCTGGGCGATCCGCCTGTTCGCGATGGTGCTGGGCTCGTGGGTGTTCGACC
This sequence comes from Pseudoxanthomonas sp., assembly GCA_017745195.1. Taxonomy (GTDB): domain Bacteria; phylum Pseudomonadota; class Gammaproteobacteria; order Xanthomonadales; family Xanthomonadaceae; genus Pseudoxanthomonas. The sequence continues at coordinate 16,393 of JAGHZW010000189.1, forward strand.
TGGAGATCCGCGCCTGGAACGACCTGACCGGCGGCCTCGGCGTCGGCAAGGACAACACCTTCGGCCCGTTCGACTACGCGATCCTGTACGTGTTCTTCGTACCGAACCTGCTGGTTGCCGAGTTCTTCATCCGCAACCTGCACAGGCGGCTCACCCTGCCGCCCCGCCTGAGGTGGCCGGCGGTGGCTGCGCTCGCGGCCGCTGGGCTGGTCTTCGCCTATGCGATCGTCATGGTTACCGCGACGCCAGGTGGCAAGTTCGGCCGGCACTTGCTGCCGATGCTGGCCAACTGAGCTTCGCCGCCGGCGAGCACGGGTACCGCAGCGTGGGAAGCTGTGCCCGCTGTGCTTCGTCTAGGCGATCGTCAGCACCACGACCCGCTGGCATAGGACGGCCACCTCTTGCAGCGGGTGCCGGGATGACGCGCGGCCGCACGAGGAGGCCGCGCCGCCGCCACGATCACGCCTGCAGGCGCTGGATCATCGGCGCCAGCCACTGCGCATAGGGCGCCCACTTCGGCTGCTCGCGGCGCTGGATGCCGCTGCGGACCTGGACCGCGCTGGCGGTGACCACCGCGCGGCCGGAGGCCGGCAGCAGCATCGCCGGATCGAAGTCGAGCCCGCAGAACGCGGCGACACGGCGCATCTCCGCTTCGGTATCCGTGGTCAGGCGCTGGTAGTCCACCTCGAGGATGCGCTCGGGATAGCGCGCCTTCCAGTGCCGCATCAGGCCGTCGTGCAGGCGGTGGTAGTCGGCCAGCTCGATCGGGTCGTAGCTGTAGGCATTGGCTTCGGAGAACAGTTCGCGCAGGTTGGAGAAGCAGGTCTCGACCGGGTCGCGGACCATGTGCAGGATCCGGGCCTGCGGCAGGGCATGGACAATGAAGCCGACGTTGAGGAAGTTGGACGGCAGTTTGTCGACAAAGCATCGCTCCGGCCCCAACCGCCAGGCCAGGTCGTCGAGATAGCGGCGTCCCGCACCGGCGAGGTCGGCCGTGCGTGCGCGCTTGACCAGCGTCGCGTCGAGCACGCCCTTGCAGTGGTGGTCGGTGGCCGCGCGCATCGCGCAGGTGAAGTCGTAAAGCTCGCCCAGGCCCTGGACCTGCGGATGGCCGTCGAGCAGCTGCTCCAGCAGCGTGGTACCGGAGCGGTGCATGCCGACGATGAACAGTGGCGTCCGCGCGTGTCCCTGCACGGGCACGGCGCCCGTCGTCCGCTCGAACGCTTCCAGTGCGCGGAACAGCGCCGTGCTGGCCGCGGTGTCGTAGGCCAGGCGCGAGCGCTTGGCGCGGCAGGCCAGCACCAGCGCCTGCCAGGCCTCGTCGTGGCGGCCGAGGTCGTCCAGTTCCTTGTGCAGGGCGAAGCCCAGCAACGCGACGTCTTCCGGCTTGCGCCCGGGCCGGGCGAGCTCGCGCCGGATCGCCGCGACATGGTTGCGCGCGCCGGTCTGCCGGCCGAGCCAGGCCTGCAGCCAGTATCCCTGGGCGATCTCCGGTGCGCGGTGAAGCGCGCGCTCCACGTCCTGCGCGGCTTCGCCGAAGCGGCCCAGGTAGGTCAGCACCTGCGCGCGGGAAAGCATCGTGGGCGGAAAATCGGGATCGGCCTGCCGCGCCTCGTCGAGGAATGCGATCGCACGCGCCGGCAGGTTGGCGTAACTGAGTTGCGCGGCAACGGCGAGCAACAGCGGAATCGGCATGCGCGACATCGGCAGCAGCCGCTCCACGCAAGCGAGCATGGCCGGAACCTGGTTGAAGGTCCGCAGGCGCGGCAGCAGTTCGGCGAGCAGGGCCGGATCGGTCGCGCCGCTGCGCGCCGCCGCCTGCGCGCATTGCGCGGCTTGCTGGTAGTGGCCGGCCAGCGAATGCACGTAGGACAGCTGCACCAGCGTCCACGCATCGCCGGGCGCCTGCGCCAGCGCCTGTCCGTAGGTGGCGATGGCCGCATCCCAGTCCTGCCGCGCGGCGTGGCCTTCGGCGGCCGACAGCAACGGCCATAGCGTTTTCGGTGCGGGGAATGTCATGCCGCCGCCCCCAGTCGTTCGCGCAACGGCTGCAGCTGGGCCGCGTAGCGCTGCCACGCCCCCACCGCGCGACCGTGCACCGCCTCGCGCACCTGGCTGCTGCTGGCGGTGGATACCGGCGCGGTGTTCATGGCGACATCGTGCAGGCCGGCATGCGATGGCAGGCCCAGGAACGCGAGCAGCGACCCGGCAACCGTCTCCGGATCGCGCACCAGCGCCTCGTAGTCGACGACCCTGACCCTGTCCGGCGCCACCGAGGCCCAATGCGAGGTCCAGCGCCGCGTGTTGCGGCAGTGGTCGGCCAGGTCGTCCAGCGCATAGCTGTACGCATAGGCACCACCCTGGAACAGTTCCTTGAGGTTGGAAAAACAAGCATCCATCGGCTCGCGCCGCAGGACCAGCACGCGCGCCCGTGGCAACGCGCGCAGCAGCAGCGGGATGCAGAACAGGTTGAGCGGGTTCTTGTCGATCCTGTGGCTCGCCGAGGTGGCACCGGCAGCGGTGCGCCGCAGGTACCGGCGGCCGACCTCGGCGGCATCGGCCCGGTCGAACAGCGCGGCGGCGCCGGCAGGCACGGCCGGATTGAAGAAGCGCCCGGTCGCCTCGCATACCGACGCGGCCAGGTCGTTGCGTTCGCCCAGCGAATGCACCGCCGGATGGTTGCCGAGGATCCGGTCGAGCAGCGTGGTTCCGGTGCGCGGCATGCCGACGATGAAGACCGGGCACGGGCCGAAGTCGTCTATGGGCGCCACGTCGCCGGAAGGCGCGGCGGCCATCATCGCGTCCAGCGCGGACGATTCCCCGCGCGCGTCGTAGGCGTGGCACGCACGCATCAGTGCAGCGCCTTCCGCCAGCGCTTTCCAGGCCGAGCCGGTGTCGTCGGCGGCGTCGTATTCGCGGAACAGGGCGTAGAGCAGGTGGGCGCGCGCGACATCATCGCCCGCGGACTGCAGCGCGTGCTGCAGGCGCGGCACCCGCGCCAGCGGCGGCCGCGCGCGGGCGTGGGTCGCCAGCGCCCAGTGCGCGTCGGCCATGCCCGGCGAAGCGGCGATGCACGCTTCGTACTGCCGCTCGGCCGCGGCGGCGTCACCGAGGTAACGCAGCACGTTGGCGCGGGTAAAGGACAGCAGGGGGTGGCCGGGAACGCGCGGCTCCAGCGCATCGAGCAACCGCAGCGACTCGGCGTAGCGGCCCGCCAGCCACAGGTGCTGGGCGAGCGCGGGCGACTGTCGGATCACGTCGGCCGCGTTCCAGTCGGCGGCGAGGATCAGCGCAGCCGCCTCGGGTTCTTCGGCGAATTCCAGCAGGCGGGCGGTGACATGGGCGATATGGCGCAGGCCAGCGCCGCGACGCACCGCCGCCGCGGCCTGCAGCGCGTGCGTGCGCGACGGCAGGTAGCGACCGGCGAACTGCTCCAGCCGCGACATGCGCAGCCGCGCCGGCACGTGGTCCGGCTCCACGTCGAGGATGGCCTCGTAGAGCGGGCGCGCCCGGTCCCATTCGCCCGCCGCCTCGTGCCGCTGCGCCCGCTGCCAGGAATCTATGACCGACTGCATGGCGTCCGCCTGCGAGTGGATGGTCCAAGCATAGCTTCACCGTGTACCGGTGCCGGTGTCGCGCATCGGATGCGCGACACCGGCCCGAAAAGAAGGCCGCCTTGCGGCGGCCTGGAGAGAAGTACCGCTAAGAAATGTACGTGCAGGTCAGAAGTCGTACTGGATCATGAAGCGCACGCTGCGCGGGGTCTGGAAGCCACGCGGCACCAGGTAGGTGTTCAGCGGGTTGCCGGTGGTGCCGTCCTCGGCCACTTCGGTCACCGAGGTCACCTTCTGGCTGTCGAAGACGTTGAACACGTCGATCTTGAACCACAGCCCCGGCGCCCACTTCGGCGCATAGGCGACGTTGAGGTCGACCGTGTTGGTCCACGGCAAGCGGCCGGCCGTACCGCGCGGCACCGGCTCGGACGGACCGTTGACGCCGCCGTCCTCGGTGGTGCCGCACCGGAAGAACGAAGCGCCGTACGGGTGGATGCCGCCATGGAACGGATACAGCACGCCCAGGCAGTTGACCGGACGCCCGGACTGCACCAGCAGGTTGCCGCCGGCCGACCACTCGTCGTTGAACTGGTAGTTGCCGAACAGCTTCAGGCTGTGGCGGCGGTCGTTGGGCAGGTAGCCGTACGCGTCGACCATCAGTTCCTTGTAGTCGAAGTCCTGGGTGACGCTGGTATCGGCTTGGCCGATGTCCGACTTCACGCCGCCTTCGGTGTTGCCCTTGCTCCAGGCCAAGGTGTACGAGGCGCTGGCGAACCACTTCTCCCATGCGCCGTCCCAGGAGAATTCCAGGGCCTTGTAGTTGCGCTTGGCCGGCGGCGAGAGCAGCTCGCCGGGAACGGTGTACTCGGTGAGCGTGCCGTTGTTCTCGACGTCGGTGAGGAACACCGAATCGGCGCCGGGGTTGAACATGCGGCAGTACGGGAAGCCGCTGCTCGGCAGGACTGGATCCATGCCGTCGGCCACGGCCATGTCGTAGATCGGCGTGTAGTCGCAGTTGTCGTCGATCGCCGCCTTGAGCTTGCGGTAGATGCCCTTCACGCCCACGTTCTGGTGGTCGGTCATGGCGTACTGCGTGCCGAGGATCAGCTCGTCCTGGTACATCGGATCGAGGTTCTTCGAGGCGATGGTGGCCGGGTTCTTCGGTTCGCCGAATTCACCGTTGATGTAGGTGAGCGCGCCACGCGGCGTGGCTCCCAGCGGTGCGCCGGTGACCGGGTCGACACCGGTGAAATTGAAGTTCTGCCGGGTGTACAGCGAGATGCTGGCGCCGCGCACGGCCACGCTGGAGGTCAGCGGCAGCGCGTAGCGGCCGGCGGTACCGTAGACCTTGAGCGAGGAGTCGCCGCTGACGTCCCAGGAGAAGCCCAGGCGCGGGGCGAACTGGTTCTGGATCTTGACGTAGGTCTGGCCTTCGCCGTTGAAGTTCTCGAACGTGTCCCAGCGCGCGCCGAGGTAGGCGAGGAAGGTATCGGTGACCGCCCAGTTGTCCTCGACGTAGTACGCCTTCTGCTCGACCCGCACCGTCGAGCCCTGGTTGACGATCTGCTCGCGGACGATGTCGAACTCGTCGCCGGTGTTGGCCGCGCCGTCCGGACCGTTGTTGGTCGAGTAGCGCCAGATGCGGCCGCCTTCGATCGACTGGCCGGCGATCGACTCGAAGTCGTCGGTGTCGTAGCCGAAACCGATCCGGTGGTCGCCGATCTCCCAGTCGAAGTCCAGGCGGAACTGGTCGCGGTTGTCCTTCGAGTCGACCCGGTCGATCGAGCCGCCGGTGATGTTGCACGCGCTGGCGTATGCGCCGGTGATCGCCTGGCGGTAGCCGGGGCGGACGTCGACGATCACCGGGCAGCCGGTGGCCGGCTGGGTGATGTCGCCACCGTACTCGACGCGCTGCCCGTCGGCCGTGACCAGCCGCCGCGAGCGCGAGTATTCGCTGGTGCCGTACAGCGCCGAGACCGAGAACGTGTCGGTCAGGTAGCCGGTGTAGCGGAAGATGTAGTTCTCGCCGCCGGATTCGGAGTACGAGGTGCCCACCAGGTCGCCGCGATCCAGCTCGCCGATCGTGTTGAGGTAGGTCTTGGTGGTGGTGGTGCGCTTGTCCGACATCCCGGTGAATTCGAGGTGGTGGTCCTCGTTGATGGCCCAGTCGAGCTTCACCAGCCAGATCGGATCGCCCTTCTCCGATTCGTTGTTGTTGGTGCGCGAGAGCACCGTGCCCCAGTAGTCCTGGTCGGTCTTGGTGTAGGTCAGGGCGCCGTAGGCGAACAGCTTGTCCTTGATGATCGGGCCGCCGGCCCACACCGACGCGGCCATGTTGCCCAGGGTGTCCTCGGAATTGTCCTGGCGCAGCTTGCCCAGGTCGCCCGGCACCAGCGGGTTGGAGTAGTAGGTGCTTTCCGGCTCGGCGCGCAGCGAATCGGGCGACCAGAACACGTTGGCGCCGGCCTGGAATTCGTTGGTGCCGCGCTTGCTCACCATGTTGACCACGCCGCCCAGCGAGCGGCCGAACTCGGCGCCGTAGCCGCCGGTCATGGTCTGCTGTTCGGCAACCGATTCGTACGGCACCTGGGCGAAGTTCAGGCTGCGGAACGAGTTGGTGATGTTGAAGCCGTTGAGGTAGTACTGGTTCTCGGCGACCGACGAGCCGCCGAACGAGGCCAGGTTGCCGAACGCGGTGTCGCCGCGGACGGTGCCGGGCGCCAGCAGCGCGACCGAGGTGGCATCGCGCGGCACCGGGATCTTGGCGATCTGCTCGGCGGTCAGGATGCTGGTCGAGGCCACCGACGACACGTCGATCGGATTGACCGAGCGGGCGCCGATGACGGTGACGCTGCCCAGTTCGGTGGTGCGGCCGGTGCTCGCGGCGACGAAGTTGACCGGCGTACCGGTGCCGACGTTGATCTTCACGTCGTCGCGCACGGTGGTGGTGCCGTCGGCGTGTTTCAGGGTGACGCGGTAGTTGCCCGGCTGGATCGAGGGCACGCGGAAGTTGCCGTCGGCGCCGACCACGACCTCGCGGTGGTAGCCGGTGGCCGGATTCTCGATGACGACGGTCTCCCCAGACGTCGCCTGACCGAACAGTGCACCCACGGCCTGCTGTGCGTGCACCGCGGAGGTAATGCTCAGGCCCAGCGCCACGGCCAAGGCGCTGCGCCGCAGATTGCGGTTCAGAGATGAGCGTTTCATGTTTTCCCCGTGAAAGATGTGGCCCCCGAAGGGGCGTGGCCGACCGTGACTTGTGGCAGGGGTGCCGGTCAATGGTCATGCCCTGTTCATATTAAATTTTTGCTACGTATGTGACTTTTGTCACATTTTTTTGGGTAAATTTACTAAAATTTAACTTATTTGACCCAATTTGATAAATTTTCGTAAATAGTTGTAACCGATTGTAACTAAAGGGAAATGACTTTCGGCAGTTGCGCGGCCACCCGACTGATGGGTCAGGCTTGCGCAAAACCCGTGTCCATTCGCGCCCGCATGGAGCTCTCCGCCCGGAGGCATCGAGCGGCAGCCCGCTGCACATCCTGGCCTGCAGTTCCTTTGTCGGACCGTCGAACCCAGCACGGCTAACCCGGCACGGCTGCGTGCCGAGCCTGGTCCACCCGGGGTTCCGGCCCGGTCGCGGCGTAGCAATGCGGCCCTGGCGTGCACGGGCGCACATCAGCACGTACCCGCCTCGGCGTGCCGCTTCCTCGCGCGGAAAACGCGCAAGGACATGCCCGTCATCGTCGCCGTCGGCGCCCATAATCCGGGGCTGGATTCCGAGGACGCTCCATGCCCGCCACCCTGAGCCTTGAACTCGCCCTGGTCCTGCTGGTGGCGGCGATCATCGCCGTGCCGCTGTTCCGCAAGCTGGGCCTGGTGGCGGTGCTGGCCTACCTCGCCACCGGCGTACTGCTGGGTCCGGACGGGATCGGCGTGGTCCGCGACCCCGATCGCATCCTGGCCGCGTCCGAGATCGGCGTGGTCATGCTGCTGTTCGTGATCGGCCTGGAGCTGTCACCGGTACGGCTGGCACTGATGCGGCGGCCGGTGTTCGGCGCCGGCGGCACCCAGGTGCTGGTCTCGGCCCTGCTGCTGGCCGCCGCCCTGCTCGCCTATGGCGTCCAATGGAAGGGCGCGCTGGTCGCCGGCATCGGCCTGGCGCTGTCGTCGACCGCGGTGGGCCTGCAGCTGCTGGCCGAGCGCAAGCAGCTCAACAGCGACTTCGGGCGGCTGGCGTTCGCGATCCTGCTGTTCCAGGACCTGATCGCGATCCCGTTGCTGGCGGTGATCCCGCTGCTGGGCGGGGTCAAGAACGAAAGCCTGACCTGGTCGATGGTCGGCCACGCGCTCGGCGCGCTGGCCCTGGTCTGGTTCGGCGGCCGGCTGCTGATGCACCGTGCGCTGCGCGTGGTCGCCGGGACCCAGGCACCGGAGGTATTCACCGCCACCGCGCTGCTGGCGGTGCTCGGCAGCGCTTGGATCGTGCAGGGCGCCGGGCTCAGCCCCGGCCTGGGCGCGTTCATCGCCGGCGTGCTGCTGGCCGACTCCGAATACCGGCACGAACTGGAATCGCAGATCGAGCCATTCAAGGGCCTGCTGCTGGGCCTGTTCTTCATCGCCGTGGGCATGGGCATCGACCTCGACCGGATCGCCGCCGAACCTGCGCTGGTGGCCTGCGGCGTGGTCCTGCTGCTGGCGGTGAAGTTCGCGGTGCTGTTCGGGATCGGCCGCGTCGCCAGGCTTTCGACCAGCCATGCGCTGATGCTCGGCGGCACCCTGTGGCTGGGTGGCGAATTCGCCTTCGTCGTGTTCCAGGAAGCACTGCGCGTGCGGCTGATCTCGGCCGAGAACCACGACCGGCTGGTGGCGATCGTCGGCGTATCGATGGCGTTGATGCCGGTGCTGCTGCTCGCGCTGGACGGGCGCCTGCGTCGCCACGAGGCCCGCCATCCGAAGGCCGAGCCGGCGCGTTACGACGTGCCGGATGCCGCCTCGCAGCCGCCGCAGGTGCTGATCGCCGGGGTCGGCCGCTTCGGCCAGATCGTCGCGCGCCTGCTCGCCGCCCAGCGCATTCCCTACGTGGCGCTGGAAAGCAACGCCGAGCAGGTGGAAGGCGTGCGCCGCAGTGGCGGACGCATCCAGTATGGCGACCCGACCCGGCCCGACCTGCTGCGCGCGGCCGGCGCCCAGCACGCGCGGCTGTTCGTGGTCTGCACCGACGATCCAGCCAGCAACCTGCGCGCGGTGCGGCTGATCAGGCGCCTGTATCCGCAGGCGAAGATCCTGGCGCGGGCACGCAACCGCCAGCATGCGTGGCGGCTGATGGACCTGGGCGCCGAACCGTTCCGCGAACTGCTCGGCACCAGCCTTGAAATGGGCGAACGGGTGCTGCTGGAGCTGGGCGTGCCGGCCGCCGTGGCCGCCGACCACGTGCAGCGCTTCCGCGAACACGACGAGGCGCTGCTGCGCCAACAGTACCTGGTGTACGACGACGACGCGGCGGTGGTGCAGGGTGCACGCGAAGCGCGTGCCGACCTGGAGCGCCTGTTCGAAGCCGATTCCGGCCGGGGCGCCGAGGCCGGCGACGGATCCGGCACCACGACCGCCATCGGCGCGGAACCAGCGCGACCGTCCGCCGATTGAGCGGCGGCGGCGCCGGCCGTCAGCTGCGCGGTTCGCGCAGGAACCGCGCCATCGACATGCCGGTCTGCGCCGGCGCGAACTCCGCGGCCACGTCGACGAAGCCACGCATCACCGCGATCTCGCGCGGGGTACGGTTGAGCGTATCGCGCAGGTCCGGATCGGCGCCGGCGCGCAGCAGGCGCTGGACCACGCCATGCAGGCCATGCAGCGCCGCCAGGTGCAGCGGGCCGAAGCCGCGTGGATCCTGCGCCTCCAGGCTGACGCCTTCTTCCAGCAGCCGTTCCAGGCCGGCCAGGACCACGCCCTCGTCGCACGCGCTGCCCGGCTCGGCGCGGGCGCCGAGCAGCAGCAGCAACGGCGTCACGCCACCGGCGGCGGGCATGTCGGCCTCGGCACCGGCGAGCAGCAGCGCATCGAACAGGGCCAGCAGGCGGGTGCGATCGCGGCCGGTGAAGCCGTACAGCGCGGCGCAGTGCAGCGGCGCCAGGCCCTGGCTGTCGCCGGCGTCGATATTGGCGCCGGCGGTGAGCAGGCGTGCGGCGATGTCGGCCAGGCCCAGCGCCGAGGCCAGCATCAGCACGGTGACGCCACCGGGCAGGCGGTGTTCGAGGTCGGCGCCGGCATCGAGCAGCGCGGTCACGATCGCGGTCTGGCGCATGCTCACCGCGGCCGACAGCGGCGTGGCGCCGCTGTGCGCGGCGTGCTGCGGATCGGCGCCTCGCGCCAGCAACAGGTCGACCGCCGCCGCGTGACCGCCACCAGCGGCGCGCAGCAGGCCGGTGCAACCCTGCGCATCGACCGCATCGACGCGGAAGCCGAGTTCGAGCAGGCGGCGCACGGCATCGGCGTCGCCGGCCATCGCCGCGGAAACCACGTCGGTCTCGCGCAGCGGCCGCTTCGGCAGCGGCCACACGCGCCAGTCCAGCCAGTCGGCCAGGTCGCGGCGGCCGCTGGCCAGGGCCACGCCGAGCGGCGTCTGGCCGTCGGCCGCGCGCGCATCGGGCGAGGCGCCCTGCGCGACCAGCCGCTTCAGCGCCGATTCGCGCCCAAGCGCGGCGGCCAGGTGCAGCGCGGTCATGCCATGGCTGTCGCGGACCTCGCGATCGACGCCGGCATCGAGCAGCGCGTCGAGCAGGCGCAGCCAGCCCAGCCGGACCGCCAGCGACAGCGGCGGGTCGCCAGCCGCCGAGGGCGCGAACGGATCGGCCCCCTGCAGGAACAGATCCAGGGCCAATTGCTCGTTGCCGCGCGCGACGTGGTCGCGCTGCACGCAGGCGGCGAGGAAACGCGCCAGCCCGCCGGAACCGGCCGGCGAAGCGCCATGCGCGAGCAGTGCCCCGATCGCCGCGCCGCCATCGCCGCCCAGGGCGAGCAACGCGGTAAGCGCGGTTTCGCCGTTGACCGGGATTTCCGCGTCGGCGTCGTGCGCAAGCAGCCATTCCACGGTCGCCGCGCGCGCCTGCAGCGCCGGATCGTGCAGCAACCCGCCCAGCTCGGCCGGCGCGCACAGCCGCGCCAGCGCGGCCAGGCCTTCCATCCGTCCGGCCTGCAGGCCGTCGTGCAGCAGCGCCAGCGGCGGGCGTTCGTCGACCGGACTGCCGACCGCGGCCTCGGCCACTGCCGCGGGCAGCGGATAGGCCGGATCGAGCGCGGAAACGATCGCCCAGCGGCCGGACTCGGCGGCGACGTCGACCGCGCGGCGACCGGCGCGGTCGCCCTGCGCCGGGTCCACACCGAGCTCGAGCAGGCGCCGGACCAGGGCCAGCGAAGCCTGCTCGGCACCGGCGGCCAGGACCAGGGCGTTGCGCCCTTCGGCGTCGATGGCGGCCACGTCGATCCGCTGCGCCGCCAGGTGTTCGATCACCGCGCCGCGAAGCCCGCGTGCGGCGTCCAGCCACGGCGTGCGCCCGCCCGCGTCCCGGCTCGAGGGATCGGCGCCGGCGGCCAGCAGCGCATCGACAATGTCGGCGTGTCCGGCCAGCGCGGCCTCGTGCAGCGCGGTGCGCGCGTCGCGGCCGGGGGTGGCGGCCTTCGCCTTGAACTTGAGCAGCAGCTGCACGCCGGCCGGGTCGTCTTCCTCCGTCGCCGCGGCCGCCAGCAGCGCCGGCTGTCCGCCCGCCGGCTCCGGTCGCGCACCGCGCTCGAGCAGGAACTTGGCCAGCCGCCAGTTGCCGCTGGCGCAGGCGATGCCCAGCGGCGAGAACCCTTCGTGGTTGAGCGCGTCGATGTCGGCAGCGGCGTCGCGCAGCAGCGCGGCCACGCCCGGATCGGTGCTGCGTGCGGCGTGGTGCAGCGGGGTGTTGCCGTCGGCGTCGGCCACGCGCGGGTCGGCGCCGTTGGCCAGCAGGGTCATCACCGCCTCGGGACGGCCGTGCCAGCTGTCGCGGGTCGCGGCCAACAGCGGCGTCATGCCGCCGCCGCCGTTGAGGTCCACGCCGCGCACGATCAGCGCGCGCAGCAGACGCAGGTCAGGAAGCACCGCCGCCAGCGCGGCCAGGCTCCGCTGGTCGCGCTCGCCGGTCGGCGGCGCGGCGTGCGGATCGGCGCCGGCATCGAGCAGCTGCAGCGCGCGGTCGACCCGGCCGCTGCGCGCGGCCGCGTACAGTTCGCCGGCCAGTTCGCCGGCCGCAGGCAACGGTTCGGCTTCGGTCGTCGTGTCACCTGCGGCCGGACCGAGGAAATCCAGCGGCGCAGCGGTCTCGGTTGCCGGCGCCACGCGTTGCACGACCAGGTGCAGCACCGGCAGCAGCAAGGCGTAAACCACCGCCAGTGGCCAGCGTGCGCCCGCCGGGAGCAGCCCCGGCCAGGCCAGCAGCAACGCGCCGGCCGCGGCCGCGACCACGCCCCCCGCCACCATCAGTCCGGACCAGCTGCCGGTTTCCTGCTGCGGCAGGCGGCGCCACAGCAGGGCCACGCGGCCACTGCCACGCTCCAGCGCATGCAGCACCGGCCAGGTGCGCCACAGGCCGAGCAGGACCGCACTGGCCATCGCGCTCAGTCCGACGGCCGCACCGAGGCTTCCGCTCTGGCGCAGCGCCGTCAGCGGCCAGGCCACCGCCAACGCCAGCAGCAGCACCGCTGCCGCCCAGGCGGCCAGCAGGGGCCATGCCTCCTCGGCGATCGCACGCGCGCCGGTCTGCGGCTTGCGGGTACCGCGCCACCACGACACCGCCAGTGCCAGCGCCGGCTGCGCGAGCAGCCCGGCCAGCACTGCGACCACGCCGCCGAAGCCGGCCAGCACCGCCAGCAGCACGCCGGCGGCGAGCGCCTGCGCGGCAGGCCGCGGGAAACGGATATCAACCATCGGCCGGCTCCGCGCCGCGCCCAGCCGCAGGCGGCGGGAACTGCACGTGGAAGCCGTGCGCAGCCAGGTTGGCCCGCACCAGCTCCGGATCGGACTGGGCCAGGCGCCGGTCGGCGGTCAGCGCGACTTCCAGCACGAAGGCCAGCTCGCCGAGCTGTGCACGCACCGGCTCGGGCAGCCGCGTGAAATCGTCGCGGGCAGCGAGGAACACGAAGGTGTCGGCTTTGCGTCGGCTCTTGTAGACGTAGGCTTGCATGCGCGCGCTGCGCCCGGCCTTTACTGGGGGAATCCAAGGGATTGTGTCGGAAATGCGGCATGCGCGGAAGCGCGCGGCGGTGCTGCGTGGGCCGGCGGCGTTCATGTTCCCCGACACCGGGTGCACGCAGGGCACTGGCTATACTCGCCGCCCCGCCCGCCCGATCGTCCCGTTTGCACCTCGCCCCGCCACCGCCACGCAGCGAACCGCTCGCCGTCACCGCCCATACCGCGACCACCGCGCTCGGGGCCGGGCTGGACGCGCAGCGCGAGGCCGTGCGTCGCGGCCGCAGCGGACTGCGCCGCAACGACTTCGGTGCAGCGCCGCGGCTGGACTGCTGGATCGGCCGGGTCGACGGGCTGGAACAGGCGCCGCTGCCGGCGACGCTGGCCGACTGGGAGTCGCGCAACCATCGCCTGGCCTGGCGTGCATTGCACCAGGACGGCTTCCTCGACGCAGCCACGGCCGCGGTCGCGCGCCACGGCGCCACGCGAGTGGCGGTCCTGATGGGCACCTCGACCTCGAGCATCGGCGAAACCGAGGCGGCGTACGTGCAGCAGCAGGACGGCCGCTTCCCGGAAGCGCTGGCCCGACTGCTGGTGCATACGCCGCATGCGCTCGGCGATTTCGTCGCGCTGGCCACCGGCGCGCGCGGCCCGTGCATGACCGTGGCCACCGCCTGTTCGTCGAGCGCCAAGGTCTTCGCCCTGGCCGCGCGCATGCTGCACGCCGGGATCGCCGATGCGGCGATCGTCGGCGGCGTGGACACGCTGTGCGGCAGCGTGCTGTACGGCTTCAATTCGCTGCAGCTGGTATCGCCGGACCCGTGCCGGCCCTTCGATGCGCGCCGCAACGGCCTGTCGCTGGGCGAGGCCGGCGGCTTTGCCCTGCTCGAACGCGAGCCGACGACCGCGGCGCGCGCATGGCTGCGCGGCCATGGCGAATCCAGCGACGCGCACCACATGTCCGCGCCGCATCCGCAGGGCCTGGGCGCACGCCGGGCGATGGCCGATGCCCTGGCCCGCGCCGGGCTCGATCCCGCGGCGATCGGTTACCTGAACCTGCACGGCACCGCCACGCCGGCCAACGACACGGTCGAGGCGCAGGCCGTGGCGGCGCTGTTCCCCGACACGCTGCACGCCAGCTCGACCAAGGGCTGGACCGGGCACACGCTCGGCGCGGCCGGCATCGTCGAATCGGTGTTCGCGCTGCTCGCGCTTGAGGACGGGCTCCTGCCGGGCACGCTCAACAGCGACGAGCCCGATCCCGCCTGCGGACCGCAGCTGCGCTTTGCGACGGCGCAGCGCACGATCGATTACGCGATGAACAACGCGTTCGGCTTTGGCGGCAACAACTGTTCGCTGGTGTTCGGCCGCGCATGACCGCACCCGTGCTCGCCGCCGCGATCGAAGGCGTCGGCCTGTGGACGCCACAGGCGCCATCGTGGGATGCATACCGCGCGCTGCTGTCCGGCGACCCGGCGCCCGCCGCCGCGACGCGGCCGGCACCGGCGCTGCTGCCGGCAAACGAACGCCGGCGCGCGCCGGACACGGTGCTGGTCGCACTGGAGGCCGCGCAGGCCGCCTGCACCGATGCCGGCCGCGACCCGTCGGCGCTGCCGTCGGTGTTCGTCTCCACCTACGGCGACCTGGCGATCACCGAGAACCTGTGCGAGACACTGGCCAGCTCGCCGCTCGACGTTTCCCCCACCCGCTTCCACAACTCGGTGCACAACGCGGCGGCCGGCTACTGGACGATCGGCACCGGCGCGATGGCGCCGGCGACCGCGATCAGCGCCGGCTTCGCCATGGGCCTGCTCGAAGCGGCGGCGCAGCTGGCCACCGGCGCCGGGGCGGTACTGCTGGTCGGTTACGACGGCAATGCGCCCGGGTTGATGCGCCAGGTCGCGCCGACCGAAGGCCTGCTCGGCGGCGCGCTGGTGCTGGCCGCGCCATCGCCCGGCCGCACCACCGTGTCGCTGGCGCTGGTCGATGGCGAGGCGCCGCCTGCGCCCACGGCTGTTGCCGCCGGCAACGCGATGGCGCCGATGCTGGCGCTGTTCGAGGCATTGGCCCGCGAGGGCGAGGTGGCCCTGCTGCCGGCCGGCCCGGACCGCGTGCTGCGCGTGGAGTTCAGCCGTGGCTGAGCGGCGCGCCGGCGAAGTGGCGGTGGTGATCCCGGCGTTGAACGAGGCGCTGCGGATCGGCGAGGTGGTCGAGCAGACCCTGCGCCACTGCCCGTGGGTGATCGTGGTCGACGACGGCTCCGACGACGGCACCGGCGAATGCCTGCGCGACCTGCCGGTGACCGTGCTGCGCCACCCGTCGCGACGGGGCAAGGGCGCGGCATTGCGTACCGGTTTCGCCGAAGCGCTGGCGCGCGGCGCGCGCGGCGTGCTCACCATCGACGGCGACGGCCAGCACGATCCAGCCGACCTGCCGCGCCTGCTCGAGGCCGCGGCGCGACACCCGCGCTGCATTGTCATCGGCGCGCGCCTGCATCACCGTGCGGCGGCGCCGGCGTTCCGGCGCATGGCCAACGCGTTCGGCGACTGGGGCGTGGCCTGGGCCGCCGGCCATCGCATCGTCGACACGCAGAGCGGGCAGCGCTATTACCCGTCCAGCGTGATCGCGCTGGACGACGTGCCGGGCGAGGATTTCGTGTTCGAGGCGCAGCTGCTGATCTCGGCGGCGCGGCGGCTCGGCGTGCGCTGCGTGTCGGTGCCGGTAGTGACGCGCTATCGAGGCAGCGAAGGCGGCCCGCTGCGGCGCAGCCACTTCCGCCCACTGCGCGACCTGTACCGGATCACCTCGCACGTCGTGCGCCAGGTGCTGCTGCACGGCGACGTGTGGCGCGAATACGCACGCGTGCGTGCGCAGCGGCCGCGGGTCGACCCCGGCGCCTGAACACGTCGCCACGGATGGTTTCGCGCGGCACGGGTACATGCGCTGTCAGCGCCATGCCCGCGCTGGTATAAGAACCCGATGCCCTGGGGAGGGACGTGTTCGATGAGCGGGTTGTTGCTGGTGCAGATCGCCGTGATCCTGGTCGCTGCGCGCCTGTGCGGACTGTTGCTGGCGCGGCTGGGCCAGCCGCCGGTGATCGGCGAGATGGCCGCTGGCGTGCTGCTCGGTCCGATCGTGTTCGGCGCAGCCCTGCCCGACCTGCAGGCGGCGCTGTTCCCGGCCGGTTCGCTGCAGGGCCTGACCTCGCTTTCGACCCTGGGCCTGGTCCTCTTCATGTTCGTGATCGGCGCCGAGCTGCGAGCGCCGGAAGGCGCGCGCACGCAGGTGCTCGCGGCCACGCGCGTGGCTGCACTGTCGGCGCTGCTGCCGTTCGGCCTGGCGCTGGCCGCCGCGCCGCTGCTGCACGGATCGATGGCGCCGAAGGGCGTGGGCTTCTGGTCGTTCGCGCTGTACCTGGCGGTAGCCCTGTCGGTGACCGCGTTCCCGGTGCTGGCGCGGATCCTCAAGGACCGGCAGCTGCAGCAGACCCGGATCGGCCGCCTGGCGCTGTCGGCGGCGGCCCTGCTCGATGTCGGCGCGTGGATCGTGCTGGCGCTGCTGGTCGCGCTCACCGGCGACGGCGGCTGGGCCAGCCTGGCCCGCACGCTCACCGGGCTGGCGCTGCTGCTGGTGGTCGTGTTCGCCCTGTTGCGGCCGTTGTTCGCCTGGCTGGTGCGTCACCACGCCAGCGACGGCAAGGCCTCCGGCACCGTGCTGGCGGCGATGCTGGTCGGCGTGCTGGCCTGCGCGGCGGCGACCGAATGGCTGCACCTGCATGCGGTGTTCGGCGCGTTCCTGTTCGGCACCTGCCTGCCACGCGACGACCGCCTCACCCACAGCCTGGTCGAGCGCATCGAACACCTGGCCCTGGTCCTGCTGATGCCGCTGTTTTTCGCCCTCGCCGGCATGGGCACCACGCTCAACGCATTCAACGGCACGGGCGTCGGCCGCGGCGCGTCCGGCGGACGTGCTGGTGGACGGTTACGCCTACGGT